>JAVHVH010000133.1:0-10853 GCA_032160665.1 Pseudonocardiales bacterium | reverse complement strand
AGCTCCGTCGTGTACCGCGACCCGAACGAGAACAACCGGATGTGGGTCGTCTTCGACTGGGACGAGCAGGGCTGGGCGGACTTCGTGTCCGACCCCGAGGTCCCCGCGGTACTCAAGGACGCCGGGCACCTGTCCAAGCCGCAGGCCGCCTCGGTGCTCGGCGAGTACCGGGCATAGGCGGGCGAGATGTACCGCATCGACCGGCCCGCGCGCGTGGGCCTGATCACCGACCAGACGGGAGCGCTGTCCTTCATGGGCGTCGCCAACGTCAACGTTGCGACCATGGTCATCGACGACATGAACGCCCGCGGCGGCCTGCTCGGCCGCCCGGTCGAGCTGTACGTCGAGGACAGCGCGACCGACGATGACGTCGCGCGGACGTCGGCCGCCCGCCTCGTCCACGAGGCCGACGTCGACGTCGTGATCGGCGGGATCTACAGCTCGACCCGCCAGGCGATCAAGGGCCCCGTGGTCGACGTGGCCGGGCGGCTCTACCTCTACCCGGAGCAGTACGAGGGCCAGGAGAGCCACCCGCTCATCTTCTGCACCGGCCCGGTGCCGGCGCAGCAGATCGACCCGTTCATCCCGTGGCTGATGGAAGAGACGGGGGCGCGGAAGTTCTACCTGCCCTCGGCCGACTACATCTGGCCGCATGTGCTGAACCAGTCCGTCCGGGACGTCGTCACCAGGCGCGGCGGCGAGGTCGTGGGCGAGGAGTACTTCCCCCTCGATCACACCGAGTACGCCCCGGTCGTCGACGACATCATGGCCTCTGGCGCCGAGGTCGTCTTCAACACGATCGTCCCGCCCGGGCTGACCCCGTTCCTCGCCCAGCTTCACGACGCCGGCTTCACGGGGCGCGGCGGAACGATCGTGTGCACCTACTTCGACGAGAACTTCCTCAACCTCGTACCCGCGGAGCACGTCGAGGGGCTCTACGGGTGCCTCGACTACTACCGGGCGGTCCGCGACCCGTTCAGCGTCGAGCTGCTTCACCGCTACGACGCGCGGTACCCGGGCAGCGCGCGGTTCACGGCGGGCTCCGCGTGCACGGGCACGTACCGGGCGCTCAAGATGTGGGAGGCCGCCGTGACCGAGGCCGGCTCGCTCGACCAGGACGACGTGATCGCCGCGCTCGACCACGCGAGCATCGCGGAGGGCCCGGGGGGTCCGGCCGAGATGGTCCCCGGGCAGCACCACGTGCGGATGAACATGTACATCGCCCGCTCCGAGGGCGGCGACTTCACCGTCGTCAAGAACCTCGGCAGCATCGAGCCGAAGGAACGCGAGGTGGCAGCCGTCTGACCCGCGACGGCCCGGGTCGGTCCCGCCGTTCTCTGCCTTGAGCGAGACCCGCGGGACCGACGCCGGCGATGCTTAGGGGGTGCGGCCGGTGAACGCCAGCATCTTGTCCTGAGCGCTGGCGTCGTCGGACACCTCGACGGCCGGGCCCATCATCTTCTGGCCCAGCGGGTTGGTGCCGCGGAGCAGGTCCGGCGGAACGTGGTGCAGGCCGTCCGTCGTGGCCGCGACGACGTCCGGCGGGAGCGTGTCGTCGGCCCCGATCGAGCGGGCGAGGTCCCAGCTGTGGATCAGCAGGTCGCCGATGAGGAACGCGGCCAAGTTCGCCTTCGGGATCCCGGCGAACTCGGGGACGGTGCCGGCGAGCTGCGCGGAGTCGGCGAGCAGGGCGGCGTAGGACGCTCGGATCCGCTCCCAGTCCGAATCGTCGGGCGCGACGTCCGCGCCGAGCAGGCTGCCGCCCTTCGCCTGCCAGGCCAGAGTGTGGTCGACAAGGTTGCGGACGGTCCACCCCGCGCAGGGTGTCGGGTTCTCCCACTGCCCGTCGCCGACCTGGAGGTACACCTCGCTCCACTTGTCGGCGGTCTGCCGCCAGACGTTCAACGGTGCGCTCATCACAGCCCCCACCCGGCTCGCCCAAATCTTCCCGACCAGTGCACACCTAGGTCGCACCCACGGCAAGTGCAGTCCCGACGGCGTCTGCTGGCGCCTACTGTTCGAGTGTGTCCGCACCTCCACCGTCGGGAACGGTGACGTTCCTGTGCACCGCCATCCAGGACGCGCTGCAGCGGTGGGACGAGGCGCCTGCCGAGATGGGGGCCGCCCAGCGGGTCCACGACCGCGTCGTGCGAGAGGCGATCGAGAGCCACGGAGGGCACGTCTTCCTCGCCGACGCCGACGGCTTCCGCGCCGCGTTCGACACGGCCGGCAGCGCGGCCGCGGCGGCTGTCGCGGCACAGCGCGCGCTGCGAGCTGACGCGGCCACGGGCCTCGCGGTCCGGATGGCGCTGCACACCGGTGAGACGGCCGAGCGGGACGGCGACTACTCCGGGCCCGAGCTCGACCGGGTGGTCCGGCTGACGGCGCTCGCGCACGGCGGGCAGGTCCTCGTGTCGGACACCGCCGAGGTGCTGCTACGCACTCGCCTGTCGCTGCGGCCGCTCGGCGAGCACGTGCTGCGCGGGTTGCGCGGGCGGGTCTCCGTATTCCAGGTTGTGACCGACGGGCTCCCGACTGAGTTCCCGGTGCTGCGCAGCGCCGAGCAGTTTGCCGGGAACCTGCCCCGGCAGATCACCTCGCTCGTCGGCCGGGACGAGCTGGTGCGCGACGTCGCCGAGCTCGTGCGCGAGCGCCGGCTCGTCACGCTGACCGGCGTCGGCGGGGTCGGCAAGACGCGCATGGCCCTGGAGGTCGGCGCCGAGCTGGCCGGAGAGTTCCCGGACGGGGTGTGGGTCGTTGAGCTGGCGGCGGTCGGCGACCCCGACGCGGTGCCCGCGGCGGTCGCGACGATTCTCGGGATCACGCCGCAGGGCGATACCCCGCTCATCACCACGGTCACCGGCACGCTGGCCGGCAAGCGGCTGCTTCTCATCGTCGACAACTGCGAGCACCTGCTGGCGGCCGCCGCGTCGACGATCGGGGCGATCGCCGGCCGCCCGGGCCACGTCCGCGTCCTCGCCACGTCCCGCGAGCCGCTCGGCGTGGATGCCGAGGAGGTCCTGCGCGTCACTCCGCTGGCGATCGCGGGGGGCGCCGCGTCCGACGCCGTGACGCTGTTCGTCGACCGGGCGCGGGCCGTGCGCCACGACTTCGGGCTCCGCGACCCGGACACTGCCGCCGCGGTGACGGCGATCTGCCGGACGCTCGACGGCCTTCCGCTGGGCATCGAGCTGGCCGCCGCCCGCATGGCGGCCATGAGCGCCGTCGAGGTCTGCGAGCGGCTCGCCGACCGTTTCCGCCTGCTCTCGGGATCGACGCCATCGGCGGATCGCCAGCACACGCTGCAGCACGCGGTGGCCTGGTCGTACGACCTGCTGGCGGACGAGGAGCGCGAGCTGTTGCGCGCGACGTCGGTGTTCGCGGGCGGGTTCGAGCTGGCGGGCATCCACGGCGTCGCCCCGCGCGGCGACGCCGTCGACGTGCTGAGACATCTCGACTCCCTGGTGCGCAAGTCGCTTGTCGTCGCCGACCACACGACGGCCAGCACGCGCTATGCCCTGTTCGAGACGATCCGCCAGTTCGCGCAGGACCGGCTCGAGGCGGCGGGCGAACTGGTGGCGACCCGCGACCGACACGCCGCACATTTCGCGGCCGAGGCCGCCGCGCGGTGGGACCGGTGGAACGGACCGGGCTGGCGCGACGCCGTCGACTGGGTCGAGGCCGAGTTCGGGAACCTGCGCGCCGCGTTCCGGTGGAGCTCCGCGCGGGGCGAGGTGACGGTGGCGACCGACATCGCCGCGCACGCCGCGCTGATGGGGTTCTCGGTGCAGCTTTTCGAGGCGCTCGCGTGGGCGGAGGAGCTGATCCCGGCGGCGACGGCCGCGGAGGTCGCGCGACTCCCGCGGCTGTGCACCGGCGCCGGCTACGCCTGCTTCGCCGGCCGCGCAGAGGCCGGCCGGGTGAACGCGCACCGCGCCGTCGAGCTGGAGGGCGACGCCCAGTACGACCCGTGCGAGCCGGGGTACGCGACGTTCGTCGAGGCCCTGTGCCAGGTCTACTGCGGCGACCTCGACCGCTACGTCGAGCTGACCGGGGAGGTCGTGCGCCGCTACGGCGGCGACCGCGGCTACGGCCTCGCGTCCCACGTCGACGGGCTGCAGTCGGCAGGCCGCCTCAAGGAGGCGCTGGCGCTCACCGAGGAGTCCGTAGCCGCGGCACGGCGGCTCGGCAACCCGTACTGGGTTGCGTACGCGCTGTGGATCGCCGGGATGGCGTTCTCGAGGACGAACACCCGGCGGGCGCTGGCGGCCTGGGAGGAGGGGGTCGCGTTCGTCCGCGAGCACCGCGTCCAGTTCTTCGAGGGCTTCCTGGCCCGCGACGCGGCCCGGCTCCACACGACCGACGGCGAACCCGACGTCGCACTCGGGCTGTTCGAGCAGGCGATCGACGCCTTCCACCGTGCCGGCAACGTCCCGCAACTGATCATCACGCTGGCGAGCGTCCCCGCGCTGTTCGAACGGCTCGACCGGCTCGAGCCCGCAGCCGTGCTCACGAGCGCGCTGTCACGCGAGCCGTCGAGCTTCCACCACGTCCCCGAGCTGGCTGAGCTCGCCGATCGGCTCGCCGCTCGCCTGGGCGCGACCCGGATGGCCGAGCTCACGAAGGTTCGTGCCGACCTCGACCTCGACGCCGCCGCCCGTTACGCCCGCGGACAGATCGACCTCGCGCGCCGCGAGCCCGGCCCGCGGTCCGGCAGTGCCCGGCCGGGCAGCCTGAGCAGGCGGGAGATCGACGTGCTGCGCCTGGTCGCCGCCGGACGCACCTCCGGCGAGATCGCCGGGGAGCTGTTCATCTCGCCGCGGACCGCCGAGCACCACGTCCAGAACATCTACACCAAGATCGGAGTGTCGAACCGGGCCGCGGCCACGCGCTGGGCGGTGACGCACCACGTCGTGCAAGGCATACTCGACGGGTAGCGGAGTCCTGGTAGGGCATCCGGCCGTGGAGGAAGGCATCGGCGGCCGTGAAGTAGAGGGCGGGGTCGTAGCCGTAATTGCCGCGGATCCCACCGGTACTTAGCAGCACCGACCCGATCCGGGCCAGCACACCCAAGGCGAAGATCGACACCGAGGCGGGTAAGACCACCTGCCGCCCGCGCGGCGGAGCGGGCGGCTCCGGGGGGCAAGCGTCGTCGACACGACGCCGAAGTATACGAAGTCCGGCCGGATCACCCGCGCGCAACAGGCCCACCAATTGGCAGCGGGTGGAGACAGCCACCGGGGCCAACGCCGGTGGTTCTATCGATGCCACCAATCCGGGCCATCCCCCTCGTCGGGCCAGCCCAACCGCGACATCTCGGTGTCATCGCTGCGATCGTCGGCACCGCATCGCGGACCGGCGCCGTGCGACGCGTTCCACATCAGAGTCACCTGTGCCCGTCCCGCCCCTCACCCCGGCCTGCAATAGTGTGGCCCGCATGAAGCGCCACTACCGGTACGTACTGCTTGCAGTCCTGGTAGCCGGCGTGGTGGCAGCGGCAATCTCCGTCGTCGTGGTGTCGAACACGACGACCACGCCGACATCAGGCATTGCCTCCGACAAGGTCGTGATCATCCCGACAACCGGAGCCAACCTCGCCGCCGAGATCGTGACGCCGAAGAAACCCGCGAAGCCGGCGCTGATCGTCATGCCGGGAGGCTGGGGGCAGCAGGCCACCGCCAACCGCGCGATCGCAACGAAGCTCGCCTCCGGCGGCTATCTCGTCATCGCGTACGCCGAGCGCGGCTTCCCGGCATCCACCGGCTCGGTCGACTTCGGCGGGGCCGCCACGCAGCGCGACGTGAGCACGGTGATCACGTGGGCGCTCGCGCACACCCGCGCCGATGCGCGGCGGATCGGACTCTTCGGCCTCTCCTACGGCGCGGGGTTGTCCCTGATCGCTGCCGCGCACGATCCCCGCGTCAAAGCCGTCGCCGCGCTGAGCACCTGGGCCGACGTCGCGCAGTCCTACGACCCGCAGCACACCCCGAGCACCGAGGCGCTCGGTTCACTGCTCGCCACTCCCAAGTACCACCTCGACGCCACCACCGAGCATCTGCGCAAGACCCTGCTCGACACCCCAAAGTCCCTCGGCTCGGTTGTTCGAGACCTGTCCACGAGCCGGTCGCCGGCGACCTATGTCACTCAGCTGAACAAGAACCGGCCGGCGATCATGCTGGCGAACGGCTTCGAGGACTCGCTGTTCCCGGCCTCCCAGCTCATTCCGTTCTTCAACGCGTTGACGACGCCGAAACGCATCGAGCTCGCGGCCGGCGATCACGGCGGCCCGGAGTCGAGTGCGCTGTACGGTCTGGCCAACGACACGGTCCACGACGTCGAGGCCTGGTTCGATTACTACCTTCGCGGTATGGACAACGGAATCCAGTCCGCGGCCCCGATCCAACTGCAGGACGTCCGGACCGGGGTCAAGCACGGTTACAAGACATGGCCCAAACCCGGTAAGAGCCATCAGGTCAACCTGGGCGAACCCGGATCCGATGCGCAGACGGGAGCATCCGGCTCGAACACGTGGGAGGCAAGCGTCAAGGCCGGTTCGGACAGCGGCGCGGCGAGCGGGCCACTCCAGATCCTCAGTCGGACCTACACGCCCCCCCAGGTTCCGCTGGACAGTGTGGCGTCGAAGGACGCGTTCATCTGGTCGGGTCCGGCTCAGACCACGTCCCTGAGCCTCAACGGGACACCGTCGATCCGGCTCCTGCTCGGTAGCACCTCGAAGACGGCGACGATCTTCATCTACCTCTACGACGTCACCACGGACGGCCTCGCGAACCTCGTCAACGTCGAGCCGTTCACGGCCACTGATCTGTCCAAGACGCCGCGCCCGACGACGATCTCGATGCAGCCCATCTCCTGGACGGTCCCTGGCGGCAACCACCTCGCCCTGGTGATCGACACGGTCGATGACCGCTACGCGTCCCTGACGCCCAAGGGCGCGACGGTCACGATCGGGTCGAGCGCGCAGCACCCGGCGGTGTTCATCAACCCGGTTCCGGACTGAAGTCGACCTCAGTCGCAGTTCTGGTTGTAGACCTGCACGTCGAGCGGCGTCACGCCCGGTTGCCGCCAGATGAGCGGGCTCCCCGTCCCGGCCGGTTCCTGCAAGTGCAGCGCGATCGTCTGCGTCGTGCCCCGTGGCAGTTCGAGATCCAACCGGAAGATCGGGTGTCCCAGATCCCGCTCGACCGCTGCGGTACTCGCCTTCCCATTGAGCGTGACGCTGTTCAGCTGAGCGCCCGGCGTCGCGTAAAAATCGACGATCGCGTGGTTGTCACCGGGCTTGGCCGACGGAGGCGGATCGTCGAGCCGGCTGACGACGTACGGCGGCAGGCCGGTCGCCGGCGCGTTGTTGGTCAGCTTGATCGTCACCAGGATGTCGCGGTCCGGCCCGCACCCCGTGCGCTCGTAGGTGATCGATCGCGTCAGGTAGAAGTCGAGTTTGCCGGCCGCCGCATTGTTGAGGATCAGACCGGCGAACGGACGATCGGTTCTCGGGATCGCGCCGGCGAAGTTGCTCTGTTCCAGGACGGACTCGACGTGCGGATCCGACGACCACGCGAGCAGCCGCTGCTCGCTCGCGGCGCGACTCGCTGCGTGCATGATCGAAAGCCCGCTGCCGGCGCCGCTGATGAGCTTGCGGGACGCGGCCTTGAGGACCGACACGATGAACCGCTTGCGAACGAAGTTGTCGGAGAAGAGGGCGTACTCGTCGCGCTCGGTCAACGTGACGACGTTGTTGGCGTCGATCGTGCCCCCACCGGACAACGTCGCCGGACCAGTCACCGCCAGGAAGTAACTCAGCACGGTCGGATCGAGGGCGAGCACGCCGTCGACCTGCTGCCCGCTCACCTTCTTCCACATCGCCTGCCAGATCTGCGCCGCGTACGGGAAGTTCGGGCTGACGTTCGAGTCGACGAAGGTATTCGTCGGCAATGACGGCCCATAGGCCGCCGCGTAGCCCGGGCCGAAGGACAGACCGGTCGGGATCTTGTGGTCGGGGCCCGGCGGCAACAGCGCCGCATCGCTTTCGAAGCGGGTGAACCTCAGCGTTCCGCGCTGCGCGACCGCGATCGCGAACGCCCCCGGCAGACCGCCCGTGCCGCGTAGTTCGGCTTCGTTCTGCAGCCCGATGAAGTAGGTCTGCGGACGGTCCTTACCCAGCATCGTCGGTAGCACTCCCGCGACGCGCGCGGCCGCGTCGACGTATCCACGGATCGTGCCGAGGTTGCTCGCGAAGGCGACCCGGCCCGCGTCCACCGCGCTGATCCACGTGCTGCTGGGCAGCGTCGCCAACTCGTCGGTCGCCTTGTCGATTTCGCGCGCCGCGGCCTGCAGGGTCGGAACGGCGGCCACCAACGGCGCGAGACGAATCGTGTCACCCGTGGTTCGTAGCGTCGACGGGTTGAGCGAGTCCGCGACACTCAACAGCTTCGGTATCACACCGCCGCCGACCCGGGACCCGGCCAGGGTCGTCCCCCTGGCGACCTCCAACGGATCGCCGAGCCACGGAAGCTGGGCGCCGATCCACCACGCGGGGCCGGAGGTCAGCGCATGCGCGCGTTCCGCGATCGCCGGGATCCCTTTGGCCAGTTGCTGTGCGTCCTCGATCTGGCCGGCCGCGACGAGCGTCCTGATCTGTTGAAGACGATCGTCGAGATGCTGGGTCTGTTGCCGCGCGAGGAAGGCGGTGATCGCAATCCACACCACGCCCAGGCCGATCAGGCCGCCTACGACGAACAGCGACACCCGAATCGGGCCGCGGTGATAACGCAGGTACCGCGTCCGCGCCCGTACCGCGCGCATGAACCGGGAGCGGCGCCATTTTCGGCGCAGTCGCCGAATCCGGCTCGAGGGTCTAGACACGGTGACACGTTGCCCTACGGCAGCGCGGGGTCACCCGTTTTTCTTGACCTCGTCGAAGACCCAGCGATAGGTGCGCTCGAGCCCGTCCGCGAGCGAGATGGACGGGGCCCAGCCATAACGGCGCAGCATCTCGGTGTTGTCGCTGCTACGGCCCCGGACTCCCTGCGGCGCACTGAGGTCATGCCTGCGTTCGACGGTGATGCCCGCGATCTCCTCGACGATGTCGATCATCTGATTGATCGTGACCAGTTCGTCGCTGCCGAGGTTGACCGGTTCGGCGTGCTCGCCGTCGATGATCGTGCGAGTGCCCCGCACGCAGTCGTCGACATACATGAAGGTACGGGTCTGCAGACCGTCGCCCCAGACATCGATCGTGTGGTCGCCGGTGATCGCAGCGTTCGCAACCTTGCGGCAGATCGCGGCTGGCGCCTTTTCGCGGCCACCGGTCCACGTGCCCTCCGGGCCGTAGACGTTGTGGTAGCGGGCCATGCGCGTCTGCACGCCGTAGTCCTCGAGGAAGTGCCGCGCCATCCGCTCGCTGAACAACTTCTCCCAGCCGTAACCGTCCTCAGGCATCGCCGGGTAGGCATCCTCTTCGCGCAGCGCTACGACGTCCGGGGACGTCTGGTGCTCGGCGGCGTAGACGCAGGCGGAGGAAGAATAGAAGTAGCGGCCGACGCCGGCGTCGCGGGCGGCGAGCAGCACATGGGTGCTGGTGAGCACCGACAGCATGCAGGCGGCCTTGTTGTTCTCGATGAACCCCATGCCGCCCATGTCGGCCGCGAGGTTGTAGACCTCCGTCGCGCCTTCGACGGCGCTGCGCGCGGTCTCGAGCAGTGACACGTCGCCCTGGACGGCCACGGCGTCGTCGTGCACCTGGTGCCACTCGTCGAGCGGCTTGACGTCCACGCCGCGAACCGACTTGCCTTCGGCCAACAGGGCACCGACCAGATGACCCCCGATGAATCCACCGGCTCCGGTGACTACCGCGTCTACAGACGTCACGTCCGACTACCTTCCTTTTCGGTTTCACTCGCCGAGGAAGAGGACCGCCGGCCGCGCCTCTTCGAGTCGTTCTTATTGTTTTGCAACGAGTGTGTGACGTCCGCGGTTCGGTAGTACGCATATCCGTATTCCGGATTGTTGCGCTTGGTCGGAATTCTGTTGAGCACAACTCCCAGCAACTTCGCGTCAACCCGTCGGAGGGTCCGAACGGCGCGTTCGACGTTGGTGTCGGTCGTGAGCCCGTGCCGCGCGACCAGCAGAGTGCCGTCGGCCAGAGCGGCCACCTCGGATCCGTCGGCGACCGGGAGCAACGGCGCCGTGTCGATCACTACATAGTCGACTGTCTCCAGCAACGATCGGATGACGTCGCGAACATAGGAGGAGGCGAGCACCTCGCTCGGGTTCGGCGGCGTCGGCCCGGACGCGAGGACGTACAAGCTCGAGCCGGCGTGTTGCAGCACGTCCTTCAGGTCGACCTGCTGAATGAGCACGGTGGTCAAGCCGACATTGCTGACCAATCCGAGCACCGTCGCCACCGTCGGGCGGCGCAGGTCGGCGTCGACGAGGCACACGCTGAAGCCCGCCTCGGCGAGCGTCGAGGCCAGGTTGATGGCGACGGTGGTCTTGCCCTCGTCGGGGATCGAGCTCGTCACGGCGATCACCCGGGGGTGCTCGTCGACGTTGGCGAACTGGAGGTTGGCGCGCAACTGTCGGAAGTTCTCGGCTCGGATATTGCGGTTGCCGGCCCGGGTGGCGACAGGATGGCGGTCGGTCGTCGGGTCCTCGACGATGACACCCATGACGGGTGCCTCGGCCACCTTCGACAACACCTCCGGCGACTTGATCCGGTTGTCGAGGATGTCGCGAACGACCGCGAGCGCGGCACCGAGGAGCAGCCCCAGCAGGGCACCGAGCACCACGTTGAGCAACGGCTTCGGACTGTCCGGGCTGGCCGGTTGATCGGCCGG
>JAVHVH010000104.1:0-5089 GCA_032160665.1 Pseudonocardiales bacterium | reverse complement strand
CCATCTCCGCTTGGACCCCGGACGTCCGGGCGATCCGAAACCCGCGCGCGGCCTCAACCGCGTATTCGAGCAGCGCCGTTTTGCCGATGCCCGCTTCGCCGTGCATCACCAACACGACGCCGCGCCTGCCGCGCACGCCGTCTAGCAGCCGGTCTAGTACCGCGCGCGCGTTCCCGACCGAGCAACTGCCCTCCTGACGAGAGAACCGGTGGCGACGCTCCGCTCACTTCCGCCTAAGCATGACTGAGGACGACGCCCGGTTGCGACTAAGGGATTCAAGGATTCGAACGCCTGGCGGCAGCGCCATGATGACATGATTGTGGCCAGCAAACGACGAGAAGCGATTGGTACTTCACGAAGGTCCCGAGGCTGACCGCCGAGGTGCGCATAGCGGAAGAGGAGAAGCCCGCCGCACAGGGGCGGGGAGCACACTAATGTCGGGCAGGGTCTCAGGAAGGGTGTGCGTTATCACGGGCACGGGCGGCCGCTCTGGCCCCGCGTTCGGCAGGCACTGGAGGGCCTCGAATGGCGACGACATCGACGCGGAGGCCGAGGTGAGCCCGCTGTTCGAGAACGCGGGCTTCTTCCCGATAGACCTGGGAGGCTGACCACGACCAGCTCGGTGACGAGGCAGCGCGGGGAGCACGTGCCGCAGCTGATCTCAAGAGACGTTTCGGGGGCCCGGGGCCTGCTCGACCGGAAAGATCTCCTCCAGCTGCTCGATCGCGCTGTGACCAAACGTGTGACTGTCATTTCGGCGCCCCCGGGAAGTGGGAAGACATCGCTGTTGCGTGCGTGGGCTGACCGCTCCACCAACCATCGTCGGGTCGCGTTCGTGACCGTCGAGCGCGACCAGCAGAACGAGCAGCGGTTCTGGTGCGCCGTCCTAGACGCGATCCGCAGCCCGGCGCGCTCGATTGATTCTGAGACGCCACCTGCGCTGACCGCTGCGCTCGACGTAGACCAGGTGCTCGACAGCGTCCGGTCAGAGGTCGCCGAGCAGGTCGAACCCGTCGTGCTGATCATCGACGATCTCCATGAGCTGAGGTCAGCTGACGCCCTCACGCAGCTCGAGAATTTTGTCGCGGTTCTGCCGAGCTCCGCGCGCGTGGTGCTGTCGTCTCGCCGGGACCCGTCGATCAGACTGCACCAGCTCAGGCTTGCCGACGACATTGCCGAGATCCGAGCCGGCGATCTACGGTTCACCGAGCGCGAGACGCGCGAACTGCTTGCCGGGTCCGCAATCAGTCTGTCGGCCGCCGGGGTGGCGGCGTTGCACCAGCGCACGGAAGGGTGGGCGGCCGGCCTGCGCCTGGCGGTGATCTCGCTCAGCGGTCACCCGGATCCCGAGCGCTTCGTGGCCGAGTTCTCGGGCACCGACCGGGCTATTGGGGAGTACCTGATGGCCGAGATGCTCGAACGCCACTCGGGCGAGGTGCAGAGCATGCTGCTTCGAACCTCGCTCGTCGACCGGATCAATGGCGAACTCGCCGACCTGCTGGCCGGCCGCTCCGGCTCGGAGCAGATGCTGCTGGAGCTGGAGGACGCCAACGCGTTCGTCGTCTCGCTCGACGCTCAGCGCATCTGGTTTCGCTTTCACCAGCTCCTGGCGGACTTCCTGCGCCTGGAACTGCGCCGAACGTTGGCCGATGAGGTTCCTGACCTCCACCGCCGGGCCGCGCGGTGGTTCGCCGACCGCGGGGACATCGTCGAGGCCGTGCGGCACGCAGTCGCGGCCGGCGACTGGCCCGATGCCGCCCGGCTGGTTGCAGACCACTCGTTCCGATGGGTGCTCGACGGGGAAGCGGGAACGATTCGCGCGGTCCTGCAGGAGTTTCCCGAGGGCGCATCAGTCGATCATCCTGACCTGGCGCTGGCTCACGCGGCGGCTGAGCTGAACCAGGGGCGGATGGAAGAGGCGGCTGCTCAGCTGGCACTCGCCGAGTCCCACGTCCACAGCGCTCCGCCGGCTCGCCGACGCCGCCTGGCGGTGGCCATCGCGTCCCTGCGGTTGGCGCTGGCCCGGCGCAGCGGTCAGTTCAGTGAAGTGATCGAGCAGGTGAAGCTGCTCGATGCTTCGGTTGCCGACGCATCGAGCGAACCGATCGCGATGGAGAGTGAGCTGCGAGGGGTCGCGCTGCTGAATCTCGGCATCGTCGAGACCTGGTCCGGGCGACTCGTCGACGCCGAGCGGCACCTGTCGGAGGGAGCCGCGCTCGCCCAGAGGATCGGCCGGCCCTACCTCGAGGTCGCGTGCCGCGCGCATCAAGGCTTTCCGTCAAAGCTGGTCTCGGTCGCTACGGCGCGCGAGCGTGGCCGTCAGGCGGTGGCCCTGGCCGAGCGTTACGGCTTGGACGATCGGCCGATGCTCGCGCCCGCGCTCGGCGCCATCGGCGGCATGGCGATCTGGATGGGCGAGTTCGACGAGGGAGAGCGCTGGCTGCGCCGCGCCTGGGAGGTTGCCTCGGTCCAGGTCGACCCGGCCGTCGCCGTACTTCTGCACTTGGCGACGGGCATGTTGCACTCCGGTCGCGGGCAGCATCAATCGGCGGCCGAAGCGTTCGCGGCGGCCGCGCAAGCGCAGTCGCTCCTCACCGGAGCGCACGCTCTCGCGCCGCGGATCACCGGCTGGCTCGCGGCCACGCAGGCTCGCCTTGGAAGGCCGGACGAGGCCCGCGCATTGCTCGCCGGATTCGCGATCGAACCGGAGCGAATGGGTGCCATCTACAACGCACGTGCCGTGATCTGCTTGGTGGACGGCGACCCCGCCGCGGCGTTGGACGTACTCAGAGGCGTTCGGGACATCACGCCCCCAGTCGAGCCGTTCACCCTCGTTGAAGCGCATCTGCTCGCCGGCGCGGCGCACCTGCGCCTGGGCGATCGAAACGCGGCCGCGGCCGCCGCCGAGGCAGCGCTCGCGACCGCCGAGCCGGACCGGCTGATGTTCCCGTTTGCAATGGCCGAAGCCGCGGACCTGCTCGACGCGCTCCCGCAACACGAAACGGCCCATGCTGCCCTTCTCAGTGACATCGTCGACCTGCTGCGAGGCGAGTCGGCCCCGAGCAGCGACCGACAGCCGCTGGCGCAGTCGGACGAGCTCAGCCCGAGCGAGCTGCGCGTCCTGGGATACCTGCCGACGAACCTGACGCGGACGGAGATCGCGCAAGCGCTCCACGTCTCGATCAACACGGTCAACACTCACATCCGCAACGTCTACGCCAAGCTCGGGGCGCGTGATCGCTCGGCCGCCGTTCACCGCGCACGCCAGCTGCGGCTCCTGGCAAACCGGCTCTCGCCGACATCGCCGAAGTAGCCCGCGCGACGGCGTGGCAATCACCAGATTCCGGCGTCGCCGAATCACTAGGTCGGACTGCACGATCAGTACGTGGCCGCACTGCCGGGCTTGTACACGATCCGGATACGGGGTCAGCTCGGAGCTACCGCTCTGTCCGCCTTCCCCACGATGGTGTCTGAGCTGAAGCGCGGCGAGACCGTGCTCACCGGCCCGCTCGAAGATCGGTCCGCGGTATTCGGCGTCCTTGCTCAGATCGAAGCGCTTGGCCTCGAGCTTCTCGAACTGCGCCAGATCGCGTAACGCCCGAACCTGCGGCGCGGGGAATCACCATCATCCGGCGAGGACAGCTCACCTGTGTCAACGCGACCGTGTGCTGATGAGCAAAGAGCAGCAGCGCCAGCTCGACGCCATCCTTCGCCAGGGCGGGCTCGACACCAGCGCGGATGTCCCGACCCTCCGGGCAGCATTCAGCGAACTCATGGCCCGGGTGCCGGTGGCTCCTGATGTTCAGCAGAGTCCGGTTGAGATCGGAGGTGTCGCCGGCGTCGAGGTCACCGTGCAAGGCAACGAGGCCGAGAACGTGATCCTCTATTTCCACGGGGGCGTCTACGTCATCGGCTATGCGGCCGCGACGGTTCCCCTGGTGGGTGATCTGGTTCGAAGAACAGGCACCAAGGCCATCACGCTCGAGTACCGGCTCGCTCCCGAACACCCTTATCCGGCCGCGGTCGAAGACGCTCGAGCCGCATACGTTGGACTACTCGCTCAGGGCATTGCGCCCGGTCAGATCGCCCTCGCGGGCGAGTCAGCGGGAGGCGGGCTGGCAGTGGCGTTGCTCCTCGCCTTGCGGGAAGCCGGCGTGCCGCTGCCGTCCTGCGCGTACTTGATGTCGCCCTACGCAGATCTGACGCTGTCGGGAGAGACCCTCACCGCGAAGCAGGAGGTCGACCCACTGCTCACTCCGGAGGGGCTCCGCGCTCGGGTTCCGGACTACGTAGGCGGGGCCGATGCCGCTGACCCCTTGATCAGCCCGATCTTCGGCGAGCTCAGGGACCTGCCTCCGCTCCTGATTCAAGTCGGTTCGCACGAGGTCCTCCTGAGCGACGCTCTGCGGCTCGCCTCACGGGCAGCCATCTCCGATGTCCCGGTCACGCTCGAAGTCACCCCAGGCGTCCCGCACGTCTTCCAGGCGTATGCGGCCCTCCTCGACGAGGCAGGAGCGGCGCTCGACCGGGCAGCCGGCTTTGTGAAGACCCACTCGTCCGTTCACTGAGGAGAGTCAGATGACTGATGTCAGTCAAGGCATAGCCGGTACTGATGCGCTGCCCGACCACGCGCCAGTGCCACCATCCAACTCGGGCGCCTCTGCCACGAGCCGGCGGTCGTTCCTCACCGGCGCTGCGGCGGTCGTGGGCGCGTCGTCGATCGCGGCTGTCATGCCCGGCGGGCTGGTCGAGTCGGCGTCGGCCGGCGCTCCCAGCGCCCCAGCCCTGCCGGACTACGCCCCGGTCCCGCGGTCATCACTCGGCCCCGCCCTCAACGACTTGGGGTATTACGTCGCACGCGTGAAGCGGAACCTCTACTGGGTCACGGACGGCATCTACCAGTCGGCGTTCCTGACCACCCGGGACGGCGTCGTGCTGTTCGACGCGCCCCCGACCATCGGACACAACCTGCAGCGGGCCGTGAACGAGATCGCCGCCGCCAATGGCGTGAGCAACAAGGTGACGCACCTGGTCTACTCGCACCACCACGCCGACCACGCGGGCGCGTCCTCGTTGTTCGGCCGGAACG
>JAVHVH010000086.1:0-13701 GCA_032160665.1 Pseudonocardiales bacterium | reverse complement strand
CTGCTCGGCGGCAAGGGCGGAACTTCGGCAGCATCGACCGCCGGATCCAGCGGTTCGGATCTGCTCGACTGGCACCCGCGCGGTGTCTACGGATCCCCGTCCCCGGCAACGTGTGCCGCCGGACTGTGGCCGCAGACCTTCGGCAACGGGGGCAAGAACAACCCGGTGATCACCGAAGACCCGTGCGTGTGGTTCGAGCTGACCGACCTCAACGACGCCGACGTCAACAACAACCAACACCACCAGGGCATCGACTGGATGTACGGCGGCTGGGACCGCGACGTGCTGCAGGGCGACGTCGCCGACAACGGCCCGAACGCGGGGGACCGGTTGCTGGACTGGAATGGCACGTACAACCTGTACACGCACTGCAACTCGGCGTACGGCGGCTACAACGACGTCCGCCAGCACAGCCCGAGCTGGCAGGCGTTCCTGCAGAAGTTCGTGTTCTCACTCGGTGCCGGCCAGCTCGAGGCGGACGCCGCAAATGGCACGGCGGGCGTCGGGACGTCGGCGTTCGACGAGCTGGCGCTGGTGTATCCGGGCGGCGACAACGCGCCCGGGTCCGGCAGCGCCTACCCGACCACACCGGGACACTTCGACGACCCGAACGCCTGCGCACCGTAGGCATCGTCGGGCTTCACCTCAGAGGTCGCCGATGACCTTGCACGGCCGCTCACCGTCCGGTGACGGCATCACGGATGTCGAACTGCGCGAGGTCGGCGGCGGCGCGACCCGCACCCCAGCCGGCATAGTTGGATACCGAGACGTCTCTGCGCCGCAACTGCGGAAACAGCTCGTCGAGCCGGTCGTCGACCGCGCGGATCCGCGCGGCGAGGACCGGCAGCAGGGTGCCCTCGTGGCTCGCATCGGCCGCCGCCTCTGTGGTGCCTGCCGATTCGCGTAACCGTTCGCCGATACGGCTGGCGAAGGCGACCAGGAACGACTGCCGGAACGATCGGGTCCGTGAAGTTCCGGCACGGGTGGAGTGCGATCCGGCGAGGGTCATCGCTCGAGTGGCCTGGACGAGCAGCGATGTGGTCAGCAGCTCCACGACGTCGAGGTCCGCGTCGTGGCCGATGATCGTCGCGAAGCCCCAGCTCTCGGAGAGCACGCTGCGGCAGTGGTTGGCGTCGGCGACGGCCGTGACCAGCAAGGACTTCGCCGCCAGGTATGGATTGTCCAACCACAGCCGACGTACGGCCGGCGTTGACCGCGTTGGCTGGCGGGTGTCGGCCAGCGCGCGTTCGATCGAGTGCCGGGTCATGAGTTCCTGCGCCTTGGCGGTGAGCGCGTCGGCTTCCTCTTCATGCTCGGTCGACTCGGCTTTCGCCAGCAGCCCGCGGACCCGGCGCAGGACCTTCTCGTCGATTCCCTCGGCCGCCGGGTCGGTGGGCGACGCCTTGCCCGGCCGGGGCAGGACGTGTTCGACCACGGGAAGTGAGCACGCGATCGCAAGTACGTTGATGAGCTGCCCGGCGGCCGCCGGCCATGCGATGTACTCCCGATTGGACCAATCACTGGCGGTCGGCCAGCCTGCGCCCGGCACGCGACGTGCGCCGAGCTGATCAAGTTGGGCAAGCCACCGAGGATGCACGAGCGCCGCCGGGTGGGCCGCCGTTGCCGCGGAAGCCACGTCGAGCAGGTGCGGCAGGGCCGGACCGGGCCCCTTGCGCCGGAGGGCCTCGAAGAGGTCCGCCGGCGTCCAACCCCCGTCGAACAGATGCTCCACGACGGTGGCGAACTTGGCGTCGAGCGCGTGCTGCTGGCGTTGTTCGGCGCAGTGCTCGAACCGCTGCACCGCGATCGGATCGTCGCGGCCGTGTACCCGAGCGGTGACAATCTGGTGAAGCAGCACTTCTGCCCCTGCCGTGGCGAATTCGTCAGCCCCGGCGTTCGGCTGAGCGGTCTCGCCGTTGGTCGGCATACGTTCGTACCCGTGATCGCGGCGCTCGCGGACTCGCCGGCGCTGCTTTGCCGCCCGGCGTTGACGGTTGTTCTGGCCCACATCGACAGTCTTGCGGAGACCACCGACAGTCTCGTTGGCGCGTCCCCGCCCGGCCGGTCGCAGCGGTTACGATCTGATCGTGGCGTCCCCGGAACCCTCGACGGTCGACAGCGCTTGGGCGGCTGCGCACGTCGTGATGGGCCAAGGTGTAGCGCTCGTGAACGCCAGCGGTGAGTTCGATCTGGCGAGCGTGGACGTGTTGGTCAGTGCGTTGGCCGAGGCCTGCGGTACAGGGTGCGACGTACAGTTGGACATGTCCGGCGTGTCATTCATCGATGCCAGCACCCTAGGCGTCGTAGTGCGAGCACGCGAGACATCCGCGGCGCTCGGCCGCAAGATCGAGATCGTCCGTCCGGCTCGCATCGTGCGGCGCCTGCTGGGACTGACCGGGTTGGAGTCGCTGACCGCGATGAACATGGTGGACGGTGGGAGCAGGTGAACGTGTCAGCACCAGCCGATCTCGACCGGCCCGGTTCCGCCGACCCACATGACCACCGCGTCGCCTTCTACCGCGGCGAGGCTGAGGTGGTGGCCGAAGTTGCTGCATTCGTGGCCGGGGGTTTGGCGGCCGGCGGCGGCGCGGTCGTGGTCGCCACGGCCAGCCACCGCGAGGCGATCGACGCCGCACTCGAAAGGCACGGCCACGACGCAGCGTCGGCGCGGGCGGACGGCCGCTACACCGCGTTGGACGCCGCCGAGACGCTTGCGGAGTTCATGTCCACGGGCGGCCCCGACGCCGCCCGGTTCGAGGCGGTGATCGGCGACGTCATCGATGGCGCGGCGGCCGACGGCCGGCCCGTTCGGGTGTTCGGCGAAATGGTCGCGCTGCTCTGGGACGAGGGCAACGTCACCGGCGCGCTCGAACTCGAATCGTTGTGGAACGAGCTGGCAACCGGTCGCGAGTTCTCGTTGCTGTGCGCGTATCCGAGCGCGGCTCTCGGTTCGGCGTCGCTACATGACGCGAACGAGGTGTGCCGGCTGCATTCGCAGGTTCGATCGCTCGCCATAGGGGCGACGTCGACGACGCACCGCGATGCCGCGAACGCATCCGAGGTGTTCGTCGCGACCGCAGCGTCCGTGCGCGAGGCGCGACTGTTTGTCACTGGCGTCCTTGGGTCCTGGGGCGCGACGGAGTTCGTCGAGGACGCGGCGCTGATCGTCGCCGAGCTGACGGCGAACGCCGTCAAGCACGCCGCCTCGGCGTTCCGCGTGGCTGTCCACCGCACCGGTGCTCGCGTCCGGATAGCTGTCGAAGACAGTGGGGCCGGGCACCCCAAACCGCGAGCGGCCGGTCCCAACGACCCGACGGGCCGCGGGCTGGCGCTGGTCGCGCGGCTGGCCGACGAATGGGGCTGGGATTCGCTGCCCGCGGGAAAGTCCGTCTGGGCCGAGCTGGCCGAACGCCCGATTCGGTAGGCGGCGCGGGCTCTCACAGCCGGCATTCGATGCGGCGGGCCCAGTTCGGGGTCGGCGGCATCGTGTATCCGTCCCGGCCGAGCAGCGCCGCGATCACCGCAGCTCCCGGCGGTGCCGCCGCGGGCCAGGGTGTGTAGCCGTCGGTGAAGACCACGATCACGTCAGGACGCGGACGGAGATCGCCCGCGGCAGACAACCCCGCCCGCATATCCGTCCCGCCACCGCCGGCCAGCTTCGCGTCCCGCGCGGTGCGCACCTTCGCGACGGCCTGCACGGCCGCGTCGCAGGCCAGCACGGTGACCGATGATCCGCTGACCCCGAGCCCGTTGAGCGCCCCGTCCACCTCACCGAGCGCGCGCCCGAGCAAGACATCGTCAACGCTGCCGGACGTGTCGACGACGAACGCGACGTTCGGCACCGGCCGCCGCATGCCCGGCAGCACGACGTCGGGCAGCGCCGACTGCCGCCGCGACCGGCGCGAAAACGTGTAGTGCGTATTGCCGTTCGTCCACGCCACCGCGCGGCGCACCGCCGAACCGAGCAGCGGTTGCCAGGCGATCCTCGGCTCGAGGATGTCCTGGGTCCACCGCCACGCGTCGCCCGGCGTCTCGCCGCGGGACGTCACGTGCTCGCGATACGCGATCGCCACCAGCCGGCGGATCTGGCGTGCGTCGGCGGACGCGATCTCGCCGACGTCCATTCCGGGGGGTAGTTCGTGCGCGCGGGGGATGCCGTCGCAGCCGCTGCCGCAGCCGGCGTCGGGCGGAAGCGCGCCGTCGCCGGCCATCCCGGCCGGGAGCTGGGAGATCATCGCGTAGTACTGCTCGGCCGACAGGCCCGGCGGCAGCTCGAGATCCGCGGGCGAGGTCAACCCGCCGCCGGCGAGGCCGGACTCGTGCAGCGTGCCGACGATTGCCGCGTCGCAGCCTCGTTTCCAGTGCACCGCTGTGGTTGCGTCGACCCGCATGTCCCGTGCCCGGTCGGCGTGCTCGTGCAGGAGATGCCAGAGCAGGTGGACGAGTTCGGTGCCGATCGCGCGGACCGGTGCCGTTTCGAGCCAGCCGGGGTTGACGTAGATCCGCCAGTGTTCGTCGCAGGTGATCGCCGGGACCTCGGCCGACTCGACCGGGATCAGCGCGTAGAGCGCGTGGGCCAGGTAGGGCAGATTGCGCGGGGACTCCGGACCGGCGGCGCCGGCCGTGCTGATCAGCCAAAGCTTGGCCGCGGCCAGCCGGTCGGCGTGGCTCGGGGACAGCCTCACGCCGCGGCCGGGTCGAGCAGCCCGGCCAGCGCCAGGGCCGGCGCGAACACCGTGATGCCGGCCGGGAGCGCAGCCCCGGCCGGGCGCAGACCGTCGCGCAGCAGCGCCCGCACGACGGGTACTGCGGGGTCGATGCCAACCGCCTTGCCGGCACGGGCGCAGAGCGTGATGGCGTCCGTCCACCGCTGCCCCGTCGTCGATCGAGCGACGGCGCCGAGCACGCCCTGCAGGATGACGTACACGCGATCGGCCCGAACGCCCGCGAAGTCGAACGCGTCGGGATCGGCGAGCAGGTCCTCCGGGTCGGGCAGATCCTGCGCCGCGGACCAGGCCAGGAACTCGTGGGCGGTGACGTCGCCGATGCACCCGCTAACCAGCATCCGGGTCACCTCGCGCGGTGCGTCGACTGCAGCGGCGAACGCCGCGAGCCGCGTCGCGTAGTCCCACGTACGAGGGGTCGGGAACGCCCGCCCGCGCGCGGCAGCGTCGGACGGGATAGCGCTGATCTGGCTCTCCCGGGCCCGCAGGAATCCCGCGACCAGCACCCGCTGCCGCGCCCGAGCCACGTCCTGGTCGGCGGGCGTCTCATAGACCGGCAACGCCGGCCAGTCGTCGGTGACCAGGCACTCGGCGTAAACCTCGAGCGGCAGGCCCCAGTCGAGGTGGACGAACCGCGACGCCGTCGGCGCGGCCAGCTCCCAACCGGACGCGGCGATGTCGGCCGGGTTGGCTGCAGCGACGAAGGACACTGTGTCTGGTAACTGCAGCGCCCCGACCTCGAAGTGCGTGAGCGGACGCAACGCGGCGGCCTGCAGGGCTGGGCTCGCTGTGCTGAACTCGTCGAAGAAGGCGATCGACGGTCCGTCCACCGAGGCCAGTCGAGTGGCCCAACCCGGCGGTGCCAGCGTCACCGAACCGTCCTTGCCGATGACCGGCAGCCCAGCGAAGTCGCTCGGCTCGTAGTGACTGACGATCAGCGTCTCGACGTGCCACCCGCCCCTGGCCGCCGACTCGACCACAGCGGTCTTGCCCTCACCGGGCGCTCCCCATACGAGCACGGGAACGCGCGCGCTGATGCAGATGCCGAGGGCCTGCAGGGTGTGTTCGTAGTCGCTGCGATTGCGGACGGTCACTGGTGGGCCAACCTTCTTTCCTCACTGGCGGGGTGCTGATCGGACGTGTGGTCCGGCACTGCGATGCCCATCAACCGCGCGGCGCCCCGCGGGTCGTGGATCCCTTGCGTGAAGGCCTTCATCGCTCCGGCGCGGGTTCCGCAGACTGCGAGGACGAGGCCGATCCCGGTGCGCGACGGGCCGCCGCGGCGTCCGACCCGGTTCCACAGCCAGTCGATGGCGCCCACCGACGGCTCGTACCAGGGGTCCACGTCGAGCTCGTCGAGCAGGACGATGTCCTCGGGTCTGGGGTGGCAGCCCGCGCGCTGCCAGGCGGCGAGGGTGAGCGCGGCGGCGGCGAGACTGCGGCCGGTCGCGTGGGAGACGCGGGCGACGTCGATGGGGGAGTACGAGCCGTCCGCGAGCGCGGCGATCGCCTGGCGTGGGACGCCGGCCTGTAGCCAACCGGTGCGGGCTTCGGGATGGACGTGGTCGAGCTCGGCGTTCGTCCAGCACAGCCAGACGGCAAGGTTCTCGTCCGGGACCGCCTGCAGCGTCTGCGCGAGCCAACCCAGGTTCGGACGGCGACTCATCGCGCCCAGGTAGAACCACATCGGCAGGGGCGGCCCGCCGGGCCATACGGCGCGGTGGATCGCGGCGACCGTTTGCGGATGCAGGCCGGCGTCCCACAACTGGTCGACGCCGCGATCCTCGCGGACGGTGGCGCGAGCGTTCCACTCGTCGGTGGGTGGTGCGAAGAAGAGCGTGTCGTGGGCGCCGAAGATCGGGTCCATCAGCCGTTCGAGATCGCGCGGCGGCACGCCGTACTCATGCGCGACGTGCCACACACCCCGCAGGTGCCCAGCGGCCTCGGACGCCGACGCGAACCCGAACGACTCGCAGGTGCACCCGGTCGGCAGCGTCGCGAACGTCCATCGGCCTCCGCTGTTGCGGGTGATCTGCGGCAGCACGCGGCGAGCCTCGCGTTGCGTGAGCTCGCGCAGGGCCGGGATGTAGCGATCGACGAGGTCGAGGCAGGACAGGTAGCCGCCCATGGCGGCCGCGATGCGTTCCAGCGCGAGGTCGTGCGGGGTGGTAACGGACCAGTCGGCGTCGATGCCGATCGCGTGCTTGTTCCGCGTGCCGCCGGTGCGCGAGGTGCGGCACCGGACAATCGCCTCGATGGATCCCTGCGGCGCCGGCCCGATCGAAGGCAGCGTGAACGGATCGGTCTCGATCGCTGCCTCAACCACCACGCGCACCGCCCCCGAACAGTTGTTCGGAGGTCTATCAAGCCCGTTCGGCGCGCCGCAATCCCGCCCCGGCGTGTCGTTGGCGACGGACGGCGTGTCGCCCAAGCCAGGCCAATCCTCATCGGGAGCTGTCCCAAGTGGAGGGCTTCACTGGAACGTGTTCTAATCCGGCTCGGCGTCTCGTAGGCGAGCAACCGGAGGCTGGGCATGTTCGGTCTGGGCAAGCGGCGTGGCAGCGGCAACCCGAGTGGGCGTAACCGGGTGCTCGTGCGGTTCACCGCCGTGGCCGCGGTCTTCGCCGCCACACTTCTCGCGCCGGCAATCGCGCAGGCGCACATCGAGCGGCCGTCCTACTGGCCGTTGCCCGGCGCCGACTGCTCGGTCAGCCCATGCGCCGGCGGCGTAGTCCCGACCGCCCGGTCGCTCGCGTCGGCAACTGTCGCGAGCAGCACCAGCACCACCCGTGTCGTGTGCCAGCCCGACTCGATGACCCGGCTGAACGCCTCGATCGCCAAGGCTCGGCAGCACGGCTACAACATCCGTCCGAACGACCATCGCACGTTCAGCGCGACGCAGGCGCAGCAACTCCTGACGACCAATACCAAGTTGTTCGCGATGTGTCAGTACCACGAGATCCAGCCGGCGGTGACGGCCTCGCACAACAACGATCGCGTCGTGATCATGCCCGGCCTCTACACCGAGCCGACGGCGCGGGCCAAGCCGACCGACGACCCAAGTTGCGCCCAGTACAAGATCACCAGCAACACCGGCGGCGACGTGAGCGGCGCCGTCACCTACGCCTACCAGTACTACTGCCCTAACGACCAGAACCTCATCGCGGTCATCGGCCGCGGCCTCGGCTCGGGGCAGGACCCGCACCCGCCGCTCATCGACCGGCACGGGATCCCCAACCGCGGTGCGTGCATCCGGTGCAACCTGCAGGTGGAGGGCTCCGGGGTCAGCGCCGACGACGTGGTGATCGACGCGGGGGACACCGTATCGGGCAACGGCCCGCCGATCGGCTCGGTGAAGGACGTCGGCATCCGGGCCGACCGCGCCGACGGTTTCGTGCTGCGCAACGTGCTCGTGCGGCACGCGAAGGAACACGACATCTACGCGATCGAGGTCAACGGCTACCTGCTCGACCGGTTCAAGGCGTTCTGGGCCGGTGACTACGGCGTCCTCACTTTCGTCGCCGATCACGGCCTGATCCAAAACTGCGACGCGGCGGGCAGCGGGGACTCGGGGCTGTATCCCGGCGCGGGCGCCAAGACCAGCGCCGGCCGCGACACCAAGTTCTACCCGTCCTCGCGCTACAGCCAGGAAGTCCGCCTCTGCGACTCCCACCACAACCTGGCCGGCTACTCCGGTACGGACGGCAGCGCGACGCACGTCGACCACAACAACTTCTACGACAACGCGCTCGGCTTCACGACCGACGTGTTCACCGCGGCCGGGCACCCGGGCTTCCCGCAGCAGGGCGACCTGATCGAGTACAACAACTTCTACTCGAACAACTTCAACCCCTACCTGGCCGGCTCGCCGGTGCGCCCGGCCCAGCCGGAGCCGGTGGGTACCGGGCTGTGGATCGCCGGCGGCAACGACAACGTCGTGCGCTACAACCACTTCTACGACAACTGGCGCCGCGGCACGATGCTGTTCGCCGTCCCGGACGCGACGGTGTGCGGGCCGGCGGTCGGCAGCAGCCAGCCCGTCCCGGGTTGCGACCCGACGAAGTTCTCGACGTCGTACCGCAACCGCTTCTACGGCAACGTCATGGGCGTCGAGCCCGGCGGTGTGGCCGCGCCGAACGGCGTCGACTTCTGGTGGGACGACTTCCCGACCAACACCGGCAACTGCTGGTACAGCAACAGCGCCGCGTCCGGGAAGAAGGTCACCACGTCTCCGCCGCTGCTGCCGAACTGCGTGCTGCTCCCGAGCATCGGAATCGGCAGCACCAACGAGGTCGAGCTCCTGGCGTGCTTCGGAGCCACGCAGACGACGGGCTACGACCCGACGCTCTGCCCGTGGTTCACGACGCCGCCGAAGCCGGGGACGCCCGCGGCCAGCTCGAACACATCGATGCTGCTCAACTCCGATCCCCAGCTCATCCGTGACGTGTGCGCGCTGTACCGGGACACCTCGACCGCGCTGTGTGACGGCACGCCATGACCCGCCTGCTCGGCGCGGTCCTCGGCGCGCTGCTGCTGCTCACGGCCTGTGACGGCGGCTCGGGTCACGGTCCGGCCGACAAAGTCCAGGCGGCCGAGCCCGCCACCGTCCGTACCGCCGACTGCGAAACGTGGAACGACTTCACGTCCGCGGACAAGCAGCGGCTCGTGCAGGGGATGCGCGAGTTCTTCGGCGGACAGGTGGACTCGCCGGGCGCGCGGGGACAGGTCCTGCCCAACGGGCGCGCGTCCGCCCTGTTCGACGCGTACTGCCGCCCCACCTACGCCAGCGCGTTCATGCTGTACCGGATCTACGGCAACGCCGCCGCGTTCACCACACCGGGGATATGAGGCCGGGCGTGAGACGCGCCGTCGGCGGCGCGCTGCTCGGCTCACCGCCTCAGTCATCGTCGCGTCTCGGCGCCCGCTTGGACGTCCGCGACGCGCGCGTGACCCCGGTCTCGGAGGGCGCACGCCGCCGCGTCGCCTTCGCGGCAACGAGGCACAGGGTGGGATCTTCGTCGTCCGCCAGCTCGGCGCCGAGTGTCTCGGCAAGTGCCGGGCTGATCTGAGCGAGCGCGACCAGCGCACCGGCGCGCACCGACGGGTCTGCATCGCGATCGTGCAGCGCCGCGACAAGCACCTCCGCGCTGCGCAGATCGGGGAGCGAGGCGAGCCCGGCCAGCGCGGTCCGGGCACCGATGCCGCCGCCGTTCGGATCGCGCTCGCGCAGCATCACCTCCAGGATCGCGACGTCGGACGGCGAGACCTCGAACTCCGCAACCCCGCCGTCGACTGCACAGCGCGGCGCGGCGATCCGGATCTCGAGCTGCTGGCGGCGCCTGATGACGTCCAGCCGCTGGTCCTGGACATGACTGCTGCGTTCGCTGATGTGGGTCATGGTCGCTCCTACTCGTAGTCGACCCAGTCGAACGTGGAGATCGTCTGGTACTCGTCGTAGCTGATCGTGTTGCCACGGTTGCCGGTGTTGGCGTTCATCAGCCATCCGTTGGTCGGCACGTGGACCAGTCCGAGGTAGTGGCCGACCTCGTGCCCGATCAGCGGTGCCAGTACGCCGGTGTTGAGCCGCTTCTTGCCGGCGCCGTCTGTGTAACCGGACTTGTCGACGGCGACGCCGTCCTTGTTGCCGCCCTTCGACGTGGGACCGGGGATGTCGCCGGCGTAGCCGTTGAACGTGCTCCACGCGAAGGCCTGGACGACGAAGACGTCGACGTAGGCGTTGGGCACCGACCAGTCGTTGAGCAGGTCCCGGTACTCGGTCTCGCTGTTGAGGACCGTCGAGCTGCCCGCCTGCGAGTCGGAGATGATGTAGCGCTGCACGCCGCGCAAGGTGATGTCCCGCGCCTCGTAGATCTGACGCATCGAGTCGACTGCGGTGTAGAGGTCGTTGTGCTCCTCGGGGGTGAAGCTGCCGACCTTGATGATGTTGACGCCGAAGGCCTCCATGACCCGGCAGGTGATCGCGTCACTGACCACCCGACCGTCGTCGGCCCGCATGATCAACTCGATCGTCATGTCCTCCTTGCGGCGGTAGCGGTCGTAGACGCCGCTGCCCGCTGGAGACGAGAACCCCACGGTGCCGTTCAGCGTGCCGTATCCGGGTGCCACGTTGTTGCCGCCCCAGGTGAACGACCCCTGCTCGACGAGCGTGCCGCCCACCCCGCCGTCCCAGAACTTCCAGTCGACGTGACGGTTCATGCTCACGTCGGAGGACCCGCCGTTGGCGATGGTCACCGCGATGTCGGTCTCGAAACGGTCCGCGCCTTCGATGTAGTCACCGCGCGCGCTCCACGTCCCGGTGACCCGAGCCCCGTTGGGCCCCAACGACAGTGAAAGCGG
The DNA here is from genome assembly GCA_032160665.1 of Pseudonocardiales bacterium. Lineage (GTDB taxonomy): Bacteria > Actinomycetota > Actinomycetes > Mycobacteriales > Jatrophihabitantaceae > Jatrophihabitans. The sequence goes on along the minus strand of JAVHVH010000086.1, from coordinate 2,620 downwards.
ATTGCTCGGCAACACGAAGACGCTGCGCCGGAAGACCGCCCGACTGCCGTCCGGACGGTAGGCGGAAACGTCGAATACGGCCGGGCCGATGGGGAGCGTCTGGGCCTCGCCGCCCTGGACCGACACGGTGCGCGCGCCGCCCTCCGAGATCGCCTCGACGACGAACGGCTCGTCGCCCCTGTGGACCATCACGGTCACGAGGTGGAAGTTGCTGTCGAGGGGGTCAACGAGGTCAACCTCGAGTTGCCAGGGCCTGTCGCTGTGGACGAAGCCGTCCGGTACCCGGACGTCCGACACTGCGAACTGGTTGGGCTCCAGGGCGAGCCGCCTCAGCAGAGCCGGGCGGGCACGTCGCCCCAATGCCTCCCGCAGTTCCGCCGGTCCGGCGCTGGCCCGGCGGCGTACTTTGATCCAGCGAGCGGCCGCCTCGGCGTCGCGGAACAACGCCCGCAGCTCGGCGGGCTTGGCGCGCCGCGCGTCCACCAACGAAGCCACGGCGGTGTCGTCGTCCCGCCAGCCGACCGGTGCCAGCGTGCGCTTCGATCTCACGCGTGCCGTCGTTGCCATCGCCGGCCCTCCTTGCGTCGTGGAACTCTCAGGCTAGGAGGGCGGGAGTGTGGTCGTGATACGGCCCAGTCCGGCCGCGCAGCGCTCGCCGCCGACGTACGGCGGCGAGCGCGGGATGGGTCAGGCGGAGGCGGCGAAGAGCTCGACAAGCGCCTGGTTGAACCGGTCGAGGTCGTCGGGCTTGCGGCTCGTCACGAGCGAGTACCCGTTGGCGTCGTCGCGGCACACCTGCTCGTCGCGCCAGTCGGCCCCGGCGTTGCGGATGTCGGTCTGCAGGCTCGGCCAGCTGGTCAGCGTCTTACCGCGGACCACGTCGGCCTCGACGAGCGTCCACGGGCCGTGGCAGATCGCCGCTACCGGCTTGCCGGCCGACGTGAACTCCTTGAGGAACATCACCGCAGGCTTGTCGGTTCGCAGCTGGTCGGGGTTCGCGACACCGCCGGGCAGCACCACGCCGGCGTAGTCATCAGGATTGAGCTGACTGGTCGGCACGGTGGCCGCAAAGGTGTCGGCCTTGTCGAGGTGGTTGAACGCCTGCACCTTGCCGATTTCCGGGGCGACCAACACGGGCTCGCCGCCCGCGCGTTCGACGGCCTCCCAGGGAGACGTGAGTTCGACCTGCTCGATGCCCTCCTTCGCGACGATGAATGCGATCTTCTTTCCGTTGAGTTGGTTGGCCATGCTTTAGCCCTACCCGCGGCAGCCCCGAAAGATCACCCGAACGGAAACCTGTTGTCGCGCGCGGCCGGCGACACGCGGACCTGGCTACGTCCGCAGATGCCGAGGTCCTGGCGCCCGTCCGCCGTCCGGGTCGTCGGCGTCGGCGCGGTTGTGCGCGTAGATCAGCCAACCGGCGGCTCCGACGAGACCGGCCAGTACCAGGAGCGATACCAGAAGCAGTACGGGCGGGAACGGTGAGCCGTTACCGCTTCCGCCCGATTTCGTGACGGCTGCGGCAGTTTCCGGCGCGGCCGAGTCGGTTACGTCCGTCGAGAAGTCCGCGCTGGTCGGCGCAGAGGCCCTGCTTGCGGAGGTCGACGAGCGAGCCGCTCTCGAGGCGCTGGATTTGCTCGCTCGGGCGCTCGTCGAAGCGCTCCTAGCGCTCACCGACGATGAGGGTGTCGGCGTGGGAGGCCGTGTCGACCGGGTAGGTGTCGGCGTCCGCTTCGGTGTCGGGTCGATGACGACGAAGGTGCCGAGGGTGGCGCTCCGTCCGGTCGAGATGAATGCCCGGACGGTGCCTAGCCCTCGGAATGCCGCGAAGCTCGCCGAGCAGGTGCCGGTGCCGGATGGAAGCGTCCGCGCACATAGGACCCGGCGGCCGCCGGTGATCGAGACCGATGTGGCGTCGCACGATCCGCGGCGGACACCCACCGACGCGGTAACCGAGATCGTGTCTCCCACGTGCGCGGGGTTCGGTCCGCCGATGCCGCCCGTCAGCGAGCACCGCGGAGGCGGGTCCGCGTCAGCCAGAGCGGGGAGGACGATGGCGCCGAGTACCGTGCCACCCATCACGACGGCGAGCAACAACGAACCCACACCCGAGACCCTCGGCACCCAGGCATCGTGACACGTGGGCGTCCGGTGAAGTACAAGACTCCCCATTCGACGGTCTCGGGTTGCCAGGTGGCCACCTGCCGGGCGACCTGGTGGAGCCGCTCGATCGAAGCCGTCCGACGTTCCGATGCGCGTAGCCAGATGCAGATCCCGTCTTCGCACGGAACCGATCGCGCACGGGGCAGGGCGGGCCTAACGGATCAGCTATGGGTCTCCGGCGCGACGTGGGCGTCGGGGCCGGGAAATGCCAGTCCCTCATGGCCGTCTTCCCACCGCACCCAGTAGGGCGGGAGCCCGTCGGGCGAGCGGACCTCAACGATGGTTCCCCGGCGGGCAGGGCGGCCGACCGTCTTGCCCTCGATGATTAGGACGTCTCCGGCTCGTGCATGCATAGCTGCCTCCAGAAAGCTGCCGTCGTACGTCGATGCGCCTCCAGAATGCACCCGGTTGCGGCGCCCGTACAGAGACCAAGTTGTGGCGCTCGTGGTTCCGCCCG
>JAVHVH010000061.1:0-13121 GCA_032160665.1 Pseudonocardiales bacterium | reverse complement strand
AGCAGTTCGAGGACGAGCCGCGGCGAGGTCGTCCCCCGCATCTCGATCAACGCGGTGTGCACGATCTCGGCGCACCGGGCGAGGGTCGCGCCACCGAGGCGCATGGCCTGGTCGGCCATGTGTCCCAGCTGGTCCTGCGGCGCGTCGATCAGCCCGCGCTCGCCGGCGTCGGGAACCGCGTCCAACAGGATGAGGTCCCGGAAGCGATCGAGCAGGTCGACGGAGAACCGGCGTGGATCGTGGCCCGCCTCGACGACGCGATCGACGGTGCCGTAGACACCCGCCGCGTCGCCGGCTGCCAGCGCATCGACCATCTCGTCGAGCAGTGCGGCGTCGGTGACGCCGAGCAGCGCGACGGCCCGCGCGTAGGTGACGCCCTGCGCGCCGGCGCCGGCGAGCAGCTGGTCGAGGATCGACAGCGAGTCACGCGCCGATCCGCCGCCGGCCCGGACGACGAGCGGCAGCACGGCGGGTTCGACGATGATCCCCTCGGTGGCGCAGATCTGTTCCAGGTGCGCGCGCAGCGCCTGCGGTGGGATCAGTCGGAACGGGTAGTGATGCGTGCGCGAACGGATGGTGGTGAGCACCTTGTCCGGCTCGGTGGTGGCGAACACGAACACGAGGAAGTCCGGTGGTTCCTCGACGAGCTTGAGCAGGGCGTTGAAGCCCTGCGTGCTGACCATGTGGGCCTCGTCGACGATGTAGACCTTGTAGCGGTCGCGTACCGGCGCATAGAAGGCGCGCTCGCGTAAGTCACGAGCGTCGTCGACGCCGCCGTGGCTGGCCGCGTCGATTTCGATGACGTCGATCGAGCCCGGGCCGTTGGGCGCGAGCTCTTTGCACGAGTCGCACACGCCACACGGATCGGGAGTCGGGCCCTGCGCGCAGTTCAGTGAGCGGGCCAGGATGCGCGCGCTCGACGTCTTGCCGCAGCCGCGCGGGCCGCTGAACAGGTAGGCGTGATTGATCCGGCCGGCCGAGAGCGCCTGGCGCAGCGGTTGGGTGACGTGCTCCTGGCCGATCACCTCGGCGAAGGTCGATGAGCGGTACTTGCGGTAGAGGGCGAGGTTGCCCGTGCCGGTCGTGGAGCCTGTCACCTGACGACCGTAACCATCGGCGCTGACACCCGCCACGCCGCCCGGGCGCGCCGCGGCGAGTTAGGCGACTGGCCGCGCGACGTACCACTTCTGGAAGTTCGCGAAGTCTCCGCTGAGCATCTGCATGATCGTGTGCTGCGCTGCGTCGAACACGTCGCCTCCCCCATCGGCTCGGGCCTCGATGGCGGCGACCTCGCTCGAATCGATGTTCACCTGTTCCGGCGAGCCCTCGGGAATGAACCGGGCGTAGAGCTCGAGCTGGGCCGGCACGCTCGGCGCCTGCCGGTACGCCTCCACGGCCACCAGGAAGCTCGTGTTCTCGGTGAGGTAGCGCTCGCCCGCGTAGACCAGGTACTCGTCCCAGCCGTTGTAGGTCTGCCACATGTCCAGGAAGGTCTGCGGACCGGTGGCCGCTCGCGCGGCCTGCTGCGCGGCCGCAAGCGCCGTAGCCGGATCCATCCCGGTGGCCCAAACCTCCTGGTACGCCCCGCTCTCCAGGCGGTGGTCGACCTGGGTCAGCACCAGAGTCTCGTCGTCGAACTGCAGGCGGACGAACCCCTGGCCGTTCCACCCCTCGGCGATCGCGGCGACCTCGCCGGACACCGTCGCCGGGTCGAAATCGGCCGGCATCCAGTACTGGAGGATCCGCTGGTCGAACTCGTCGAAGCGCACTGTCTTGTATCCCACGCGTTGATCATCGGCGCGAAGGGGCGGGACGGCAATGTCCAACGGGGCAGAGAAAGGACCCCCCGCGCACCCGCCAGAGCCTGCTTATCCTTGCTGCCTTCCGGCCCTGGGGAGGTTCGCAGGGTGAGCGCCGCACGGGGGGTCGACCCCGAAGTCTACGGCCGTGACGGATCAGCGCCGACCCGACGGGTGCGCTCGTTCGGCGCAGCGGGCGAGCCGTATCCTCGTCGACGGAGGATTCGCCTAGTGGCCTATGGCGCTCGCCTGGAACGCGGGTTGGGAGAAATCCCTCAGGGGTTCAAATCCCCTATCCTCCGCCAAAGTGCCGGACGCACGCGGCGGGCGACAACGTCGGGCTACTGCTTCGAGGTGTCGGACGAGAGGACGTCGGCCGCGGCGACGTCCTGGCTTCGTGAGGCGGCGACGGCCTCGGCCCGGACCGGCGTGAGCGGGATCGCGAGCAACGGGAACAGCGCGACGAGCGCGAAGCCGAGGGCGTAGCGCGAGTCCCCGATCACCGCGGCGAGCAACGGCGCGGTCGCTACGGCGGCAACGTTCTGCGCGGTGTTCTGGACGCCGAGCACGCGCCCGGACCAGTCCGGCCCGGCCAGTTCGGCCACGGCCGTGTAGGCCAGTCCGTTGTCGGCCACCGTCACGATCGCACCGACGGCGAATCCGACGATGACGAACCACAGCTCGGTCGCGGCGCCGAGCGCGATCAGTGCCATCAGACTCGCGCTCGCGACCGCGAGCTGACGCATCGGCCGCAGCCGGCTGCGCACCCGGTCCGACCAGACGCCCGCGAGCACCCTCCCGGCCGCGCCGGCAACCTGGAAGCCGAAGATCAACCGACCGGCGGCCGCGGCATCCCAGTGCCGCTCGCCGACGAGGTACACGAGGGTGAACGTCGCCACCGCGAACTGCGGCACCACGAGCATCGAGCTGGCCAGGTGCACCCGGGCGAGGCTCGACGTGCGGCGATACGGCGACTCGAGCGGCGGCGAATCGATGGCTCGCGACGGCCGCGGAGGGTCGCTGACGAACATGAACACTGCCGTCGCCGCGACCGCGCACAGGGCGGCCGGGAACAGCAGCGCCAGGTGGACTCCATGCGCGCGGGCCAGCGGCGGCAGGCCCAGCGCGGCCAGCGCGACCCCGAGCGGTTGGGCGGTCTGCCGGGTCCCCATGGCCAATCCGCGCTCCGTCACCGGGAACCAGCCCATGACGACGCGACCGCTGGCCGCGTTCACCGACGCTCCGAACGCGCCGGCCAGAGCCAGCACCGCGCCGAGCGCGACGGGACCTCGCACGACGGCCGCCACTCCGAGCAGCACAGCCGCAACTCCGACGCCGGACACGATCACCACGCGTTCGCCATACCGGTCCGCGGCCGCACCCCACGCGATGAGAGTCAGCAGCAGACCGACGATCGGCGCGGAAACGAGCAGGCTCGCCGCGAACAGGCTGACCCCGTCGGCCCGCAGCGCCGGCACCAACATCGGGATGCCGTAGAGGAAGCAGGAGGTGGCCGCCTGCGCGAACGTGCCGACGGCCAGGATCGTCCAACGCTGGCTAGCGGCCACCGATCCACCCTAGCAACCATTCCCACGATAAGAGACAGTCGTCTCACATGTCAGGACGTGGCGATGAACCCGGCCACCTCGTCGGCGAAGCGCTCCGCGTTGCGCCGATGCGGCTCGTGGCCCCGTTCCGGGAAGACGACGAGCTTGCTCGTGGGCAGCAGGCGCTCGGCGGTCGCCCGCGCGTGCGCGACCGGGATCACCGGGTCGCCGGCGTTCCAGATCAGTAGGGTCGGCACCCGCTGCGTGACCGTCCGCATCTCCTCGGACGCGGTCCGCTGGCCGGACGGTGCAACCACCCCTCGGAGCGCGGCGAAGAAGGACGCCTGGCCGTCGGGCGAACTCAGCGCCCGGGCCGCGCGGCGCAGGTTCGTCACGTTCTCGGGTGTCAGCCGCAGCGCCCGATGCAACGCCGGTCGACGGTAGATCCGGCGCAGCCCCGGTCGCATCGCAACCCGCAGCACGGCCGGGGCCACCGGCAGCGATGCCGCGCGCAGCACCGGATGCACCTCGCGGCCGAGCCCGCCCGCCGACACGAGGACGAGCCGCTGCAACCGGTCCGGGTACCGCGTGCCGAAATGGATCGCCACCGCGCCACCCAGCGAGTGTCCGCACAGCGTCGCCGCGGGGATGTCGAGGACGTCGAGGAACTCGGCGACCGAGTCCGAGAAGGCATCGAGCAGATAGGCCCCTGGTGGTTTGTCCGAACGGCCGTGCCCGATGAGGTCGACGGCCAGGACGCGCAGGCCGCGCTCGGCCAGCGGTCCGATCGCGCGGTCCCACGTGTCAGCGTCGGAAGCGAGGCCGTGCAGCAGCAACAGCACCGGGCCGTCGGCCGGACCGGCCTCGAAGTAGGCGACGGTGTGACCGCCGGCCTGGACCGTCTTGTGCACGGATTCCTCGGCCACGTCGGTGCACGCTACAACGACGGGTCAGCGGTCGACGAACAGCCGGACCACGGTGCCGGCCTCGGACGACCGGAGCTGAACGAGATCGCACAGATGGTTGGCCAGCCACAGCCCACGCCCGCTCGTCGCCGACGGAGACGGCGCGAACCGACCGAGGAGCGGGTCGGTGATGTGCCCGCTGTCGCGCACCTCGCACACGGCCGACTCGCCGTCCAGCCACATGGCCACGTGACAGTGTCCGCCGCCGTGCCGCAGGCTGTTGGTGACGATCTCGTTCGCGGCGAGCACCAGGTCGTCGACGCGGTCCGCGGTCAGGCCGTACCGCGTTGCTGCAGCGCGAACGACGTGCCGCATCCGGACGAGTTCGGCGGGACCGATGTCGAGTTCGACGCCGGCCGGAACCGGGGCCAGGTCGGCGGTGTACTGCCTCGCCGCCAGGCCGGGCTCGTAGTCCGGATTGGCGTCCTGGCCGCGTACGACCGGGTGGCTACGCCGCATCTCCGTCACCGACGCCACGTCCAGTTCGGCGGTGTCATACAGGCAGACGACCGACAGCGGCCAGGTCCGCAGCAGCGGCGCGTTGAGGACGTTCTCCGACAGCTGTGCTTCGACGTGCGCGGCGGGACTGCGGCCGGCGAAGACCGACTCGTTGACCCCCAGGGACCGTCGGCCGTCTCCGGCGACCTGGAAGCTGTGCAGCATGGTGGTGATCCGGCTCGGATTGCGGCCGTGCTCATCCGTCGGGATGAACGTGACGTCCTCGCCGTCGTCAGCCAATGCCGCGCGGACGTCGTCGATCTTGCGGCCAGAGGCAAGCAGCAGCAATCTTTCGTCCCGGCCCAGTCCGTCCAGGACAAGCGACACACACGAGGCGACGAATTCGTCCTGCCCCGAGTAGGGCAAGGCCTCGTGTCGGTAGGCGTCGTGCATTCCCATCCGCGTCCGTGAGAAATGATCAAGCGAAGCTGATCGCAGCATGCCCACGATAGGGGGCGCCGAACCGGGTCGGCATCGACGGGCCGGACGACCGGTTACCAGCGGTACCAACGGGCGGACTGGCCGCGGCGCAATGCGAACCCGAACAGCCAGCCGGCGGCCAAGATCAGCGCGAGGATCCACAGCACGTGCACGATGAATCCGAGCACGGCGAGCAGCAGCCAAATGGCGAGTACCGCCAAGAGCACTTGCACTGTGGCCTCCCGACCGGACCTCTCAGCAGGCCATCGGCCGCCTACGTGCTCGACGACCGGGACGGGCCGGAAGTTCCTGCGCTCAGGCCGCCGCGCTGCGCTTGCGGGGGCGCTTCGCGGACGGCCTGGCCGAGGACGACGCCTCGGCTCGGGCCGCGGCGACGACGCTCTTGTCGAGACCGAGGATGGACAGCAGCGTTCGGCAGTCCTCGACGTCGATCGAACTCGCCGCGACGACGCGTACGGCACTGCGCTGCTGCTTCGTATGCAGCTTCTCTTCGGCCTCGATGCGGGCCAGATCGGCCTCCGAGATCGGAGTGCCGTCGATGGACATGGTCCCGATTCGCGCTGTCATGGCTGCACTGTTCCCCCGGCATCTGACGTTCTAACTCCGGGCGAGGTGAACAGCGGGCAACCAGCGCAGAGGCGGCCCCGGCGCCGAGGAACGCGGAGGCAAATCTCAGTTCGGCGGCGGCAACTGCGCGACGGTGATGAAAAAGTCGTCGATCTGGCGGACTACCTCGGCGAAGTGGTCGAAGTCGACCGGTTTGGTGACAAATACGTTGGCGTGCAGGTCGTAACTGCGGGCCACGTCCTCGGCTGCGCCCGAGGTCGTCAGCACCACGACAGGAATCTTGCGCAGCGACGGATCGGCCTTGACCTCCGCGAGCACCTCGTGGCCGGTCTTCCGGGGCAGGTTCAGATCCAGCAGGATCAGGTCGGGACGCTCGGCGTCCGCGTAACCGTCCTCCCGCCGTAGATAGGCGAGGGCCTCGACCCCGTCCGGGACGACCGTCAGGCGCGAGTTGAGCTTGCTGGCCCGCAGTGCCTCCTGAGCGATCAGCACGTCACCCGGATCGTCCTCCACGAGCAGGACGCCGAGCGACGGGCGTGGATCGTCAGCCATCGTGTTCGGCACTCAGGTCACCCTCCGGGATGGTGAACCGAAAGGTCGCACCGGGACCGGACTCTACGTCAGCGAGCCAGATGTGCCCGCCGTGGAACTCGACGATCTTGCGGCACAAGGCGAGCCCGATACCGGTGCCGCCGTACTGGTCGCGCAGGTGCAGGCGTTGGAAGACCGCGAAGATCCGTTCGGCGTACTGCGGATCGATCCCGATGCCGTTGTCGGCGACGGTGAACGTCCACACCGCCTGATCGGTGTCGCGCTCGGCGCTGATTGCGACCACGGGCTCGACATCGTCGCGGCGGTACTTCAGTGCGTTCCCGACCAGGTTCTCCAAAAGCGAGATCAGCAGCGAACGGTCACCCGCCACCGTCGGCAACGGCGTGGCGCATTCGATCCGAGCTGCGGTGGAGACCTTCTCGCCGAGATTCGCGATCGCCTGACCCAGGGCCGCCTCGAGATCCACCGGGACGAACCGCTCGGTCGTGCGCCCGACCCGCGAGAGTGCAAGCAGATCGGTGATCAGGACCTGCATCCGCTTCGCGCCGTCCACCGCGAAGTCGATGTACTGCCGGGCCCGGTCGTCGAGTTCGGGGCCGTACTGACGTTCGAGCAGCTGACAAAAGTTCGCAACCTTGCGCAGCGGCTCGGACAGATCGTGCGAGGCAACGTAGGCGAACTGCTGCAGGTCATCATTGGATCGAGCGAGCTCCTCCCCGCGCACGCGTAGCTCCTCGTGAACCTCCTCGGCCAAGGCGAGCTGGGTGGCGATCTGTCGGCGCATTGTTTCGACATCGTGCCCGAGCATCGTGAGCTCGACCGGACCGTCCGCCGCGATCTCCCGCCGCGTCTGGCCGGAGGACACTTCCCGGGTCTGTGCGGCAAGCCGGTCGATCGGTCCGAGCACCCAGCGGCGCAGGCCGCGCCACAGCGTCACGCCCGCCGCGACCAACAACCCGACCGCGACCGCAAGGGCAACAACGAAGAAGACGCCGTAGGTGGTCCGGGCGGCCTTGGCCTCGCGGGTCCGGGCGAGCAATTCGGCGTCGAGGCGGCCCGACTGGGCGCGGATGCTGTCGAACCGCTGGTTGGCGGCCGGGCGGTCGGCGAGGTGTGCGCCGCGCGCGTCGCCGGTCGCGATCGCCGCGATCGCCGGCCCCGACACGTCCTCGTGCCAGGCTCGGACGGCACGCTCCAGGGCCGCCAGCTGAGCCCGCAGGCGGGAGTCGTGCCCGACCAGATCCCGCAGTCGCTTGGTGTCCGCGCGCTCGGCAACGACGTTCTGGTTGTACGGCTCGAGGAACGCCGGGTCCCGGCTGAGCGCATACCCGCGCAGGCCGGTCTCCTCGTTGACGACGTCGGCCAGCAGGCGCTGCCCGGCCGAGACCGCCGGCTGCCAGCGGTAGATGACGTCGTTGCCCGCGACGACGAACAGCACACTGGACACCACCAGCGCGGCCACGAGCGTAACCAGCAGCGCGGCCACCGCAGCGAAGGATCCGCCGATTCGCCGCCGCAGCGACCAGGACCGCTTCCGGTCCGGCTGGGGCGGAGGCGTCATCGGCCAGGGTTGGTGGTGAGCACGACGACGGCGGTGTCGTCGATCGACTCGTTCGGCGCGGCGCCGAGCAGCCTCGGCAGCCACGCGTTCGGCGGCTCCCCGCTGCGGGTGAAGGCATGCACGGCTCGGATCAGCTCGCCGATGCCGAGGCTGTCCGGAGCGGCGGTGTCGGTGTAGGCGTCGAGCAAACCGTCGGTGTAGAGCAGCACCGTCGAGCCTGGAGCGACCGGGATCCGGTTCTCCGGCCAGCCGTCGTCGAGACCTGATCGCATCCGCACGCCCAGCGGGGCGCCGACCCGAAGGTCGACGTAGCGCGGCGGGCCGACGTCGGACAGCAGTGGCGCCGGATGACCGGCGATGCGGGCGGTCATGGCGTCGTGGGCGATCGTCAGGTCGCAGGCCGTGACGAAGCGTGGGCGCTTACCCTCTTCGGCGGCCAGCAGGCGGTTCAGATTGGGCAGGATCTGTGCGTCCGGCGTGCCGGCCAGCAGTAGGGTGCGCCACGCGACCCGCAGGTGGACACCGAGCGCGGCCTCGTCCGGCCCGTGGCCCATGACGTCACCGATGACCGCCCGCACCACGCCGTCCTCGACCTCGACGACATCGAAGAAATCGCCGCCGAGCACGGCGTCGTCGCGCCCGGGGCGGTAGTACGTCGAGCACGCGACCGCGTCGGTACGCAGGAGGGGCGTCGGCAGCAGACCGCGTTCGAGTCGGGCCTGCTCGGCGGCGCTGAGTCTGATCTCGCGCAACTGCTGCCGGGTGCGCTGGGCGCGCTTGCGCTCGATGGCATAACGGATCGAGCGTTCGAGCAGCTCGCCGGTGATCGAGTCCTTGGCCAAATAGTCCTGGGCGCCTGCGGCGAGCGCGTCGACGCCGTCCCGCTCCTGACGCCCGGTGAGGACGATGACCGGGATGTCGAGCGCGGCGTCCACCATCTTGCTGACGCCAGTGAAGCCGTCGGAGTCGGGCAGCCCGAGGTCGAGCAGGATGCAACCGGGCCTGGCCTCCACCGCGGCGAGCGCGTCGGCCAGGCTCCGCGCCCACGTCACCGAGTCCTCGGCGACTCCGGCTTCGCCAAGGCACGCCCGCACGAGCACGGCGTCGCCGTAGTCGTCCTCGACGAGCAGGATCGACAGGTCCGCCACCAGCTCACCGGGTCCGGGCTCGACCACCTTCACCCCAGAACTCCTCGCCCGGTCGCCGCGTCTTGACGTTGGGTGCCCCGACCCTACCCAAGGCGGCGGAGGCGAGAGGTCCTCAGTCGCAGGTGTCCGCGGTCTGGCATGGGTCGACCACCCCGGTGCAGGCTGCGTCGAGGCGATCGGCGACAGCTCGCGAGATCGCGCCGAGGGCGTCGACCTGATCGGCGCTCAGAACGTCGAACAGGTACGTCCGCACCACCTCGACATGGCCCGGGGCGGCGGTTTCGATGGTCTTGCGGCCGTGGTCGGTCAGCACGATCCAGGCACCGCGACGGTCCTCGCTGCAGTTGGAGCGCTCGATCAAGCCGCGCTGCTGCATGCGCGTGAGCTGGTGCGAGAGTCGGCTCTTCTCCCAGTCCATTGCCCGGGCCAGCTCCAGGACCCGCATCCGCCCGTCGACGTGCTCGCTGAGCTGGACCATCACCGAGAAATCGGCGATCGAGAGCCCGAAGTCGGCTTGCATCTGCCGGTTGAGGTGCGCGGTGAGCTTGGCGTTCATCTCGAGATACGCGCGCCACGCAGCCTGCTCATGCGGTTCGAGCCACCGCGGAGCCTCGATCGTCGCCTGTGTCATCCGCTCATCATACGCGTGTGGTTGACACGTCACCGTTCTGTGCTACGCTCTTGGTTGATGGCTCAACTAAATCCGTCTGAGGAGATGTCATGACCGCCACCACCACCGATTTCAGCACCTTGACCGGCACCTACGCCTTGGACGCCGTTCACTCGCGATTCGGCTTTGTCGCCCGCCACGCGATGGTCACCAAGGTCCGGGGCTCGTTCAACGAGTTCGAGGGCACGGCCGTCATCGACGGCACCGACCCGAGCAAGTCCAGCGCCCAGGTCACGCTCAAGGTCGACAGCGTCGACACCCGTAGCGCTCAGCGCGACGGCCACCTGCGCACCAACGACTTCCTGGACGTCGAGAAGTACCCGACGATCACCTTCACGTCGACGGCCATCACCCACGAGGGGGGCGACGACTTCCAGGTCACCGGCGACCTCACGATCAAGGATGTCACCAAGTCCATCGTGATCCCGTTGGAGTTCACCGGCGCGGCGACCGACCCGTTCGGCAACGACCGGATCGGCTTCGAGGGCAGCCTCCAGATCCTGCGCAGTGATTTCGGCATCACCTACAACGCCGCGCTCGAGGCCGGCGGCGTGCTCGTCAGCGACAAGATCACGCTCGAGTTCGAGATCTCGGCCATCAAGACCGCCTGAGCCGACTGCACATCCCGGGCCCGCCCGCCGTCCGACCGACGGCGGGCGGGCTTTTCCGTGCCTGCCCGTTGAGGCAGTCCCGGCTGCCCGAGCAGGTGCACCGCCACGCCGCGACGGCGCGAGTGCCTCCGGTCAGACTGCAGCAAGTCACTGCCTAGGAGGGCGCGATGGCCGGCGAACCGAACCTGTCCCCGGGTGACACGGGCGAATGGGTGAGCTATCTGCAGCAGATGCTCGCCCACAACGGCTACCCGGTGACTGCGGACGGCAACTACGGCAACGCCACCAGCGAGGCGCTGGACCAGTTCCAGCAGGCGCACGGCATCAACACCGGCTCGGTCGACTCGACCACCTGGGCCCTGCTCACCGGCGAGACCCCAACGGGAGCGGCGGCCGGCAACGCCAACACCGACGACGGCTCGACCGGCGCCAACGAAGGCGTGATCCACTTCGACCCCAGCGAATTCCAGACGCTGTTCGGGATGTACGGCGTCCAGGGCGAGGAGTACGTCGCAGCTCTTGGCGTCCAGGCCCCGGAGCCGGGCGACGACGGGAACGACACGGCCCTGGCGTAACGCGTCGGACCTACCACGATCACGAGAGGAGCACGCCGTGCCCTGCTGGACCGAATACGCCGGCTATTGCGTCGCGGTGACGGCGACTGGCGCCGCGCTGCTCGCGGTCCCCGTCGAGGTGTTCTCGGGCGTGCTCGCCGAAGCGGCGATCCCCACGGTGGTGGCCGCCATAGCCGCAGCCGGTGCGGCCGTAGTGGCGGGGTTCGCCTACGCCGACTGCATGGACAAGGCGAACCGACCCGACGACGCCGCCAAGATGCGTCAACAGATGGAGCAGCTGCAGCGTGAGATCGACCGGCTGAAGCAGGTCGCCGGCACCAACTGACGATTCTTACCCCGCCACCTCGGCTTGATGCCGTACTCAGGGCGGGGTGACGCCGGACAGCTGCAAGCCGATTACGCCGGCGAGCACCAGGGCGAGGGAAATGAGCTTCATCGCCGAGACGTCCTCCCCCAGCGCCGCCATGCCCACGACCGCCGTCCCCGCCGCTCCCAAGCCCGTCCAGACGGCGTACGCCGGACCGACGTCGAGCGAACGCAGCGAGTAGGTGAGCAACGCGAAGCTGATCAAAGCGCAGACGGCGAACCCGACCGTGGGCCACAACCGGGTGATTCCGTGGCTTTGCTTCAACAGGACGGCGAAGCCGGTCTCGAAGAGTCCCGCAACGACAAGAAGGAACCAGGCCATGGTGGTCATGCTGGCCCACGAACGCGCGGATCGCAGGAGCCCCGGCCGGTTTGCTGTGGTCATTCCTAGCGAGCGTTCATGGCGCGCGGCAAATCCCGGAGTTCTACGTGGCGGTGGCGGGCGTTGCTAACACGAGCACTGACGTACGTCGTCACAGAGTGCGACCGCGGGCATGAACAGGGTCGTCCAAACACCGTCGTTCGGCGCGATCTCGCCTCGTGCCGCAGCCGCTCAGATGGATGCGTATGGCGCATGATCACGCGGTCAACTGATTCTCGGATCGATGCGCTCATAGCCGATGATCGAAAGTCGCTGCCCGCTCCGCCGCGCTTGGCTGTGTCCAAACCGTTCAGGCAACGGAGTAGCCGTCGAGGTGCTCGGTGACGTCGGTGATCCGCCGCCGCTCTGGAGCCCGAATTGCGCCGCTGCAGGCCCACCGTGCGAGATAATCAACCGGTGCCGAAATGTGACGGTCTCATCGTCGACGGCGAAATCGACCGAGTCGACTGGGCCCAGGCGAAGGCCAAGCTCGGTTTCGATGACTTCGACAATGGACGGTCAGCCAAAGCCTTGAGGCAGTCCTTCGAGCGGTCGCAACACGTCGCGTTTGCGTGGCTCGACGGCGACCTGGTCGGCATGGCCCGAATGCTGTCCGACCAAGTCTGCAACGCCTATCTACTCGACGTATGGACTCAGTCCGCAGTACGTCGGCGAGGCGTCGCGACGATGATGGTCAACTACCTGGCGGCGCGAGTGCCAGGTCAGCACATCGGACTACAGACCGGCGACGCTCAGGGCTTCTACGCGCAGCTCGGCTTTCGAACCCAACCGGAATTCATGAGCCGCGTCGTCGGACGTTGGTTGAACAACGACGCCAACAGGTCCCCGGATTCAACGGCGCAATGACCCGTGAGCCCGCTATCGAAGGCACGAGCGTCCGCGCATGGCACGAAACGAGGCGACCTTGCCGATGGTCGCGTGAGTTGAGCTCGACCGTCCTTGATCATCCGGACGTTGCGTCGCGGCCGCGCGAGCATGATCCACACACAGTTTTGGCTGTGGGGGCAGCCATAAGTCTCCGTGGATCAAAGGCGCCAGCCACGATCGGCCGAGCGCCATCCCGGGCGGGTCGCGCTCGACCCGAACGCACAGATCTGCCGCTGCCGCGGCGCAGCGCGACAAGTAGCCGCTGGCAACGTGCACCGTACCGACCCCGCGTCGGCAGATGCGACGTTCGGCCTTCCGCGTGTTTGCTGGCCTGTAGTGACTACGGTTGACCGCGGCTGGGTCGTTCCGCGCCGTTGCCTGCGGTTCGATCCGCCAGAATCCTCCGGCCCGGCTGGGCCCAATGAACTCTGGTTCGATCCGCGGTTGGGCGGAGGCCGGCTACCCGGTGACGTCCTTGTTCTCGGGGACGAACTGGCTGGCGATGAAGCTCGCCCCTTGCGGGTCATTGATCACTGCCAGCCTGGCCCATGGGGCGTCGAGTGGCCCGGAGG
>JAVHVH010000019.1:0-10805 GCA_032160665.1 Pseudonocardiales bacterium | reverse complement strand
TGCAGCGTGCGCAGCGCCGAACGGGCGTCGGCGAAGTTTCCGGCGGCGGCCGCGGCGGCGAGGTCGCGGACGTCGAGGCGCAGTTGAGGTAGCGCGGCGTCGCCCCCGGTCAGCGTCGCCTCGAGGGCTCGCAGATGGGTTCCGAGCGGGCCGGCCGCGGCGGCGTAGGACGGTTGCGCGGCCGGGGTGAGGCTGCTGGGTGACCCTTCCGACGAGGACAGGATGACGGCGAGGATGACGATGAGCGCCACCACCGCCGCGATTGCCGCGCCAAGCACACCGAAGCGCCGGCCCGGTCGGTGCGGCCGGGCGGCTCCGACCGGCGGCGGGGCAACCGCGGGCAGGACGGTCGTCGCGGACGGGTCCTGAGCCTGGGCCGGCCCGGCGCTCGCTGCGGCCTCGCGCACCGCCGCGAGCGGGACGGCGAGCGTCGCCGCATTCGGGTCGACCGAGGACTGCCCCGCCGACAGCGCGGTCAGGGTCGCGACGACGTGATCCGTGCTGGGGCGGGCGTCCGGGTCCTGGGCCGTCATGTCGCTCAGCAGTTGGAACCAGTCGGGCCCGAACTGCTCGGGAACGGGAGCCGGCTGGTTCAACCGCGCGACGGCCGCCTCGACGCCGGTCCCCGGGTACACGATCTGACCCGTCAGGCACTCGATCAGCACCAGCCCCAGCGAGTAGACGTCGCTGGCCGCTCCGATCGGCTTGCCGCGCGCCTGTTCCGGGCTCACGTAGTTCGCGGTACCGACCGTGCTGCCCAACTCGGTGAGATGCGCGCTCTCGGCCAGCCGGGCGATGCCGAAGTCGGTGAGCTTGGCCGACGGCGTCGAGGTGCCGTCGTCGGGTGCGTCCAACAGGATGTTGGCCGGCTTGATGTCGCGGTGGACCACGCCGCTGGCGTGGACGTAGCGCAGGGACGACGCGAGTTCGGCGCCGATCGCTGCGACCTCGGCCGGAGGCAGCGGCCCCGCGGCGATCCGAGACCTCAGCGTCTCGCCGTCGATGCACTCCATGATCAGGTAGGGCGCTTGACCGGACGACTCGTCGCCGGTGGCGCTGGCGTCGAAGAGGGTGACGAGGCCCCGGTGCCGCAGGCCGGCGAGGGTGCGCATCTCGGCGTCGATGCGGCGCCGCTCGGTGTCCTGCGCCGCGTCGACCCGGAACAGCTTGACCGCGACGGTCCGGTGCAGCAGCTCATCCTGGGCGCGGTACACGTCGGCCATCCCGCCGCGCCCGACACAGTGTTCGAGGCGGTA
This sequence comes from Pseudonocardiales bacterium, assembly GCA_032160665.1. GTDB lineage: Bacteria > Actinomycetota > Actinomycetes > Mycobacteriales > Jatrophihabitantaceae > Jatrophihabitans. Next base: position 9,549 of record JAVHVH010000019.1, on the reverse strand, counting down.
GCGGCCGGCAAGCACCGATCCGAGGCCGGCGATCTGCGGCCCCGTGTTCGTGTCGGTCATGATCTCCATCAGGTCGTCGCGAACTCGGGCAGGTCCGTGCCTCGAACCTACCCAGGATGCTGCTGGTCCCAACCCGGGCTCTCGTTGAACCGGCGGACGATGATCGACATCTCCGGCATTCGGGTCTAGCGTCCATCTTCAATTCTCTCGCCGACTATTCGTGGATGTGGTTCTGATGACCGATCCGTACGCCGCCGACGCCGATCCGTACGCCCAGCCCGCCGGCGACGCGTACGCCCAGCCCGAAGGCGAGGCCTACGCCCAGCCCGAAGGCGAGGCCTACGTCCAGCCCGACGCCGAGGCCTACGTCGAACCGGCGGCCGCCGACGAGCACGTGACTGACCCGGCGCAGTGGGCCCGTTGGCAGGTCGGCGCCGGCACCGTCGTCTATCACGTCACCACGGTGGCGCACGCCATGAACATCGCCCGCGGCGGCGTGCAACAGGTGGCGAACGCGTTCGGTGGCGGGCGGCTGGGCGCCGGTTTCTACACGCACACCAACGCCGATTCGGCCGCGCTCTACACGAACACGCCGGAGGTCACCCTCGAGTTCCACCTCGACCAGGTGCTGCAGGGCGCGATCGCGCCGCAGAACGTCTACGTCAGTGAGCTCGTCGGAGCCGACTACGTCACCGGCAACGACTTCATCACCGCGGAGGAGGACACCGACGAGCTGAAGTTCCACTCCGGCAACGGACTGGTGCTCGTCAACGTCATCCAGGGCGGGCAGTCGTTCCCGGTCGAGACCTGGCTCGGGTTCCTCGGCGACGACGAAGAGGACGAAGGCGGCGAGCTGGAGGGTCAGGACAACGTCGACCAGCCGGTGGTCTGAGCGTCAGACTCCGATCGTCAGCGCTGCGGCGTAGTCGGCGGGACGCTTCCCGCTGGGGCCCTGTGCGTTGGCAGATATCCGCTGTGCCGCAGCCCAGGCTGGGCGTCGTCCACAGATTTGCGCTAAGGGCTCCCGATTGCCGGGTTTGTCGCCTAGTCTCGGTCCATCCTGGTCATCGGATAGGCGCGGAGCGTGAACGATGGCGGCGTCGGCGCAGGCGATCCTCGAGAACGAGGTCCGCGAACTCGTCCGCCAACGAGGCATCGATCCGATCGCCGAACCCGCAACCGTCGCCCGGATGGTGGACGAGGTCGTCGGCGACTATCGCGACCGAGCGATCACGGCGGCGATGCCGCCGGTGGGCGACGTCGTCGCGGCCACCCGCGCAGTGCTGGATGCGGTCGCCGGCTTCGGACCGCTGCAACCGCTCCTCGATGACGACTCGATCGAGGAGATCTGGATTAACGAACCAGGCCGCGTGTTCATCGCGCGGCACGGCCGTTCGGAACTGACCACGCTGATCCTGACCGCCGAGCAGGTGGCCGAGCTGGTCGAGCGGATGCTGCGCCCCACCGGTCGGCGCATCGACCTTTCGACGCCGTTCGTCGACGCCATGCTCCCCGATGGCTCCCGTCTGCATGTGGTGATCCCGAACATCACGCGTCGGCACATGGCGGTGAACATCCGCAAGTTCGCGATCGGCCTGCGCTCCTTGGACGAGCTCGTGGTGGCTGGTTCGGTGACCCAGCAGGCAGCGCGTTTCCTCGATGCGTCGGTGACGGCCGGGCTGAACATCCTCGTCGCGGGCGGAACGCAGGCGGGCAAGACAACCGTGCTCAACGCGTTGTGCGGCGCGATCCCGGCCCGCGAGCGGGTGGTGACGGTCGAGGAGGTCTTTGAGCTGTCCGTGCGGTTGCCCGACGTCGTCGCCATGCAGACGCGGCAGCCGAACCTGGAAGGGACGGGTGAGATCCCGCTGCGTCGATTGGTGAAGGAGGCGCTACGGATGCGCCCGTCCCGGCTGATCGTCGGCGAGGTGCGTCAAGAGGAATGCCTCGACTTGCTGATCGCGCTGAACAGCGGCCTGCCCGGCATGTGCACGTTGCACGCCAACTCGGCTCGAGAAGCCCTCGTGAAGATGTGCACGCTGCCGCTGCTTGCCGGCGAGAACGTCTCGGCGGCGTTCGTGGTCCCGACCGTCGCGGCCAGTGTCGACCTCGTGGTGCACCTCAGCATCGATGCATCCGGAGCCCGGCGGGTGCGCGAGATCGTCGGCGTCACCGGACGCGTCGAGGCCGACGTGATCGAGACGGCCGAGATCTTCAACTCGCGTCGCGGACGGTTGGAGCGGGCCGAGGGTTACCCACCGCACCCGGAACGCTACGAAGCCGCCGGCATCGACCTCATCGACGCTCTGGGGCACCGCTCGGATCGTTTGCAGGCCGCGGGGGAGCGCTGACGTGGGCGCCCTGCTCGGCCTGATCGCCGGACTCGGCCTGTTGCTGATCTGGCGCAGTGGCCCACGGGCTCCGCGGCGTACGGCGCCCGCGTCGGCCGGATGGGTCGAACGGCGGCGCGACATGTTGCGGCAAGCAGGTGTGGACGGTGTCGGTCCGGCGCAACTGTTCGGCGCCCAGGTCCTGTGCTCGTCGGTCGCCTTCGTCGCCGTCCTCGCGATCACCCAGACCGTCAGCATCGCCGGCTGTTTCGGCGGCTTCGGGTTCTTCCTGCCGCCGGTGATCGTGCGCCGGATGCGCCGACGGCGGCAGGCCACCTTGCGCGAGGTGTGGCCCGAAGCGATCGACAATCTGGCGTCCGCAGTTCGGGCCGGCATGTCGCTGCCAGAAGGTCTGGCTGCGTTGGCGGTTCGCGGTCCGGCCGAGTTGCGCGCGCCGTTCGCCCGCTTCGCCGCCGCCTACCGGGCGACTGGTCGCTTCGGTGACTGCCTCGACGCGTTGAAGGACGACCTCGCCGACCCGGTCGGTGATCGGGTCGGCGAGACGATGCGAGTCGCCCGCGAGGTCGGTGGGAGCGATCTCGGCACGGTGCTGCGGACGCTGTCCGAACTGCTGCGCGCCGATGCCCGCACGCGGTCCGAACTCGAGACTCGTCAGGGCTGGGTCGTCAACGCGGCGCGACTCGCGGTCGCCGCGCCCTGGGCCGTGCTGCTCCTGCTCGGTACGCAGTCCACGACCCTCCAGGCGTACGACTCCCCGGGCGGCACGCTGCTGCTCGGCATCGGCGCTGCGATCTGCGTTGTGGCCTACCGGATCATGCTGCACATCGGGCGGCTACCCGAGGAACAGCGAGTCCTGCGATGACCGGGCTGTGGCTCGTCGGTGCCGCCCTCGGACTGATGGCGGCCGGGGGCATCGTGGTCGCGGTCCGGGCGACACCGCCGATGCGCGCGGTGCGGCTCACTGACCGCATCGCGCCCTACCTCGGTGACACACCGCCGCCGTCCAAGCTGCTTGCTCGCCCCACCGCGACCGCGGCCCCGTTCGCGGTGGCGCGTCGCCTGTTCGGCCCGGTCCTCGGCGAGGCGGTCGTGTTCCTCGACCGTGTCGTCGGCGGGTCGGTGTCCGTGCGGCGCCGGCTCAACGGGCTGGGCGCGCAGATGAGCGTCGAGGAATTCCGCGTCGAGCAGGTCGTGTGGGGCGCGCTCGGTGCTGCGCTCTCGGCGGTGGTCGTGCTGACCGGCGGGCTGTTGCGCGGTGGCGTCGATCCGCTGCTCGTGATTCTGGCCGGGCTGGGTGGACTGGCGGCTGGTGTGCTCGGCCGCGACTGGTGGCTGACGCGCAGGCTCGAGACGCGCGAGTCGGCCATGCTGTCCGAGTTCCCGGTGGTGGCCGACCTGCTGGCCCTGGCCGTCGTGGCCGGCGAGTCGCCCGTCGACGCGTTGGAACGCGTCTGTCGACTCACCGATGGTGAGCTCGCCGGCGACCTGGGCCGCGCGCTGGCCCGGGCGAGGTCCGGGACGCCGATGACCAAGGCCCTCGCCGAACTCGCCGAGCGAACCACGATGGAGTCCTTTGCGCGCTTCCTACAGGGCCTAGTCGTGGCCATCGAGCGCGGCACCCCGCTGGCGGACGTGTTGCGCGCCCAGGCCGTCGACGTCCGCGAGGTCGGCAAGCGGGCGCTGCTCGAAGCCGGCGGTCGCAAGGAGATCTCGATGATGGTGCCCGTCGTCTTTCTGATCTTGCCGGTGACCGTGTTGTTCGCATTGTTCCCGGGCCTGCTGACGCTGACGTCGTTGGCGCGGTGATGGAGGAGAGGAGTTCGGATGAAGCTGTTCGCGTATCTGGCGACGCTGCTGCTGGCGGCGGGAGACCGCCTTCGTGACGACCGGGGTGACGTGCCCGGCTGGGTGATGGTCACCGTGATGACGGCGATCCTCGTCGTCGCGATCATCGGCATCTTCGAACCGCAGATCAAGACCGCCCTGTCGGGCATCATCGACTCGGTTTCCAGCAGCAAGTAGCCATGCCGCGGCCGGGCGAGCTGTGGCGGCGCAGCTGCGACGAAGCCGGTGCGGCCGTCGTCGACTTCGTCATGATCTCGATCCTGTTGATCATGTTGTTGCTCGGAGTGCTCCAGGTGGCGATCTACTTCTACGCGCGCAATGTCGCCGCCGCCTCGGCCGCCGACGCGGCCCGTTACGCAGCGGCGCAGGGCATCGACCCCCGCGACGGCGGCGCGCGCGCGAATCAACTGATCCGCCAGGGCCTGGACGATGCCGACGCCGCGGCGATCACCTGCACCGGCGTCGCCGCCCGCGACGGTGCGTCGGGCCTGGACGTGACGACCGTGCACTGCCGGGGCCGGATCCGGCTGCTGTTCCTGCCGCTGCGCATGCCGTTGACGATCGACGTGACGTCCTCGGTGCTACGCGAAGGGCAGCCATGAGGCGCGGCGACGACGGTGGCAGCGCGATCATCGAGTTCGTCTTCGTGGCCGTGATTGTGATGGTGCCGCTCGTCTACCTGATCGCCGCGGTGGCCACCGTCCAGCGCAACCAATTGGCCGTCACGCAGGCCGCACGCGACGCGGGGCGGGCCTTCGCCACCAGCAACTCGGCGGCGGATGCGCAACGGCGGGTGGACGCCGCCGTACGCCTCGCGTTCACCGACCAGGGGTTGCCCGACGACGGATCGGTCCGGTTCGTGGCGTCGGGAGCTGGCTGCGACGCCCCCGCGATCGCGCCGCGACTGGTCGCGGGCGCCGAGTTCACGGTCTGCGTCACCCGTCGTGCGCAACTACCCGCGGTGCCCTCCGTCCTGACCGGCAAGGGCATCCGTACGACGGGGACCTACGTGGTGCACGTCGACGACTTCCGCGAGGTCGGTCGGTGAGGCTGCGCTGCGCGGATGACCGCGGCTCGACGATCCCGATGATCCTCGGGTTCTTCCTGTTGGCGCTGCTGATGGTGGCCGGCTCGATCGCGCTGGGCGACGCGTTCGTGCAGCAGCGTGGTCTGCAGGACGTGTGCGACGGGGCAGCTGCGGCGGCGGCCGCCAGTTCGGCCGACCTGGACCGCAGCGGTGCGGTCGCAGCCGGCCAGGCGCTGCAGTTCGTCGACGTGGACCGGGTCGTCGGCGCATACCTGGAACGCGATCCGCAGCGCCGCAACGTCCACGTGACCGCAGCACTCTCGTCGGATCGGCGTCGCATCACGCTGAGCTGCTCGCAGACCATGTCGCTCGCGTTCGGCGGCTTCTTCGGACGCGCGCACGTCCGCCACACCGCGACGTCCTCAGCCCGGGCCGCAGTCGTCGGCTGACGGTCGCGTGCTGACCGTCAGGTCACCTGGCGCTTGAGCGTGGCCGAGATGACGTAGTTGCCCTCGGCCTTGGTCAGCTCGAGCTGGGCGTAGTACTCGTTCACCGCATCGGTCGGCTCTGCGATCCGGCCAGCGCGGCAGGGCGCCAGTCATCTCCCGTTCCTTGATCGTTCAATAGCTGCCCCTGCCTGCGTCACTTGTGGTCCCTACGTTCCTAAATGTTCCGAAAAGGAGGATTTATGGAGACAGCGATCGCAGTCCGGGCTCGGGGGATCACCAAGTGTTTCGGCGATGTCGTCGCGCTCGACGGCATCGATCTGGATGTGGCGCAGGGGCAGATCCACGGGCTGGTCGGGCCGAACGGCGCGGGCAAGACGACATTGCTTGGCCTGCTGCTGGGTCTGGCCGTCGCCGACAACGGCCGTCTCGAGATTCTGGGGACGCCCGTCGGGCGGGCGCTGGCCGTTCCCGACGGTGTCACCGGCTTCGTGGACGGGCCGGGCCTCTACCCCTCGCTCACTGCGAGGCAGAACCTTGCCGCGCTGGCCGCTCTCCGCGGTCGTGACGGGCGGACCGCGGGCATTGACGAGGTGCTCGGCCAGGTCGGGCTCACCGATGTCGCCGACGACCGGGTACGCGGCTTCTCCCTCGGCATGCGGCAGCGGCTCGGGCTTGCCGCCGCGCTGCTGACCCAGCCCCGGCTACTGGTGCTCGACGAGCCTTCCAACGGTCTCGACCCGGCCGGCAAGAAGCACGTACACGGCGTCCTCAGCCGGCTCGCGGCGGACGGGACCACCGTGGTGCTCTCCAGCCACCGCATGGACGACCTCGAGGCACTGTGCTCCGAGGTCACCATCCTGGCGACCGGACGGGTCGTCTTCTCCGGTCCGCTGGGCAAGCTGTCCGCCGAGGACCGCGAACTGGACTACCGGCTCCTTACCTCCGACCCGGACGCCGCCCGCCGGCTGACTCTCGACACGCCCGGGCTTCGCATCGTCGACGGCTCCGATGCCGCGGCGCGGCGGGACGCCGGATTCCTCGTGGTGCGCGCGGTGGTGCCGGCCCTCGACGAACTGGTGGCGCGGCTCGTGCACGCGGGCATCGCGGTGCGCGAACTCGCTCCCGTGGTGTCGCCGCTCGAGGCCGCGTTCCTCGCTCTCACCGAGCAGGAGGAGGTCAGCCGATGACCGCTACCGTCGCCATGCCCCGCGCAGCCGGTGCCCGCCGCATCCCAGTGGCACGCGGCTACCGCTTCGAGCTGGTCAAGCTGCTCTCCCAGTGGCGCATACGCTTGTTGGTCCTGGCCTGCTGGCTCGCGCCGGCGGTCTTCGTCGCGCTGGTGAGCCAGCAGACCTCCCTCCCGGCTGACACGCTCTTCGGTCGCTGGATGCACGCCACGGGTTGGGCCGGAGCGCTGGTGATGCTCGGCTTTTCCGGCACCTGGGTGCTCCCGCTGGTGGCCTCGGTGGTCGCCGGCGACGTGTTCGCTACCGAGGACCGGCTCGGCACCTGGCGCCATCTGTTGGTGGCGGTCCGGTCGTATCGACGGATCTTCGTTGTGAAGGCGTTGGCCAGCCTCACCGTCATCCTGCTGCTCGTGGCCGGGCTGGCCTGTTCCAGCGCGGTGGGCGGGGTCGCGGCGGTCGGCAACCGGCCCCTGGTCGGCCTCGACGGCCACCTGCTGGCGCCGGCGGACGCCGCCGGGAAGGTCCTGCTCGCCTGGCTCTGCGTACTCGCTCCGACGCTGGCCCTCGCCGCGATCGGGCTACTCGGCTCCATCGCGCTGGGGCGTTCCCCGATGGGACTGCTGCTGCCCGCCGTCGTCGCCCTGGCGATGCAGATTGCGCAGATGCTGCCGCTGCCCGTCGCGGTACGGCTCGCCCTCCCCGGCTATGCCTTCATCGCCTGGAACGGCCTGTTCACCAGCCCGGTCCAGCACGGCCCCCTACTGATCGGCATCGGGGTCAGCCTGGTGTGGGCGGCCACCGCGACCACGCTGGCCTACCTACTCTTCCTACGGCGCGACTTCACCAGCGGCACTCACGACGGCTCGGGGCGCCGCGCGGTCACCGCCGGAGTCCTGCCACTGGCTGGACTGCTCGGCGTCACGATCGCGATCATCGCCGCAGCGACTCCGGCTATGGGCCCGGGGATCACGCAGGACAACGTGCAGCGGTCGCTTGCCACGGCGTTCGCCCACCTCTATCGCCTGCAGGCCAAGCAGCTCCACCGCCCCGACGTCACCGAAGCGCAACTGGCGGCCACGGCGTCGTGCAACAAGGGCGACGGCCTGGACCACCCGAGCGGGCCGGGCAACGACTGGCGTTGCGTCGTCTCCTGGCATCTCCCGCACGTCACGGCGGCCACGGGGTCGGCCATCTACCAGCTCGACGTCAAGGCGGACGGGCTGTTCGTGGCCGACGGTGACGGCCCGAAGGACGTCAACGGCTACTACCAGGTGCGGACCCCGACCGGGGACCAACCCAACCCCCTCTGGCAGTTCGACGCGAATGTCGAGCTGCTCCCCACCACGAAGGGATGACTCAATGCAAGTAACGCGCCATCGAAAGGATGTCGAGAAGGACCGTTCCGGTCTTCTCGGTCGAGTCAAGGGCCGCCGGATACGCTTCGCAACGGCCGGCGCCACCACTCTCGCCCTCGTCGCCGTCGGTTCCGGCATCGCTCTCGCCTCGACGCACGAGTTCGGCACCGAGCAGGTCGGCCAGACCACCGACAAGGGCCTGGTCATCTCCAGCGACCAGTACCTCAACCCGATCGGCGATCGCCTCGTCGTCAACAACGGCAAGATCATGGCCTCAGAGGTCAGCCCGGACGGCAGCCACCTCGCGGCACTGACCACCGACGGTAACGCCGCGCTCACCATCGTGGACCTCAAGAGCTGGAAGGTGCAGCAGCTCATCGGGAACTCTTCGGCCGATAATCTGAAAATCAGCGGCAACGACGTGGGTCAGGAGGGACCTTCGTACTCCCCCGACGGCAAGATGCTGTGGATGGCCCGGACGAACGGCTACACCAAGTTCACGGTGAACGCCGACGGCACCCTCAGCAACCCGACCACCGTCTCGATCCCGGCGGACGGGCCCAAGCACGCGCTGTCGGCGCAGGCGGTGTTCTCGCCCGACGGCTCCACCGTGTACGCCGCCGTCAACGGCCAGAACCGCGTGGTCGCCATCAACGCCTCGACCGGTGCCATCGAACAGAGCTGGGCTGTCGGCAACGCTCCGCGTGACATGGTCCTGGTCGGCAACAAGATCTACGTCGGCAACGAGGGCGGGCGCCCCGCGAAGGCCGGCGACACCACGCTGAACTCGTACAACACCCAGGTGCCGGCCAGCCCGGTCACCGGCTCCACCACCACGGGCACGGTCAGCGTCATCGACCTGACGAACCCGACCGCCGCCGTCAACAGCATCGACGTCGGTCTGCACCCGACCGCCCTGTACGCCAAGAACGGGGCACTGTTCGTCACCAACACCAACAGCAACACCGTCTCCGTCATCGACACCGCCAAGGACACCGTCGTCCAGACCATCGCCACCCAGCCGTGGCCGGAGGCTTCGGTCGGTTACGAGCCGGACGGGATCACCCTCACCGACGACGGTCACCTGCTGGTGACGCTCGGCCGCGCCAACGCGGTCGCCGTGTACCGCTACACCAGCCCGCAGGAACCGGCCAGCTACGTTGGCCTGCTGCCGACGGACTACTTCCCGACGGAGATCAGCGCCACCGGCAAGGACGTGCTGATCTCGAACACCCGCGGCATCGACGCCCGCCGGCCCACGACCGCGGCCGGGCACGGCACCCACGACACCACGGCGAGCCTGCAGCGGTTCACGCTGCCGGACGACCAGACCAT
>JAVHVH010000014.1:0-11165 GCA_032160665.1 Pseudonocardiales bacterium | reverse complement strand
ACGGCTGGCCGTTGATGCCGTTGCGCGGGGGTGCGATCCACGACGCGATCTTCCCGCGTTCGTACACCGGATGCATCAACGATCGGACGTGGGTCTTGTCGACCTCGGTCGGTAGGTACCGGCCCTGCTGCTTGGCCCACTCGTCGGCGGTCAGCAGTTGCCCGTCCGGGGTGGCCTCGATGTCGGCGAACGCGCCGACCTTGCGGTTGAACGCGACGTGCGGCAGCGTGAGCCGCTGCGGCAGGCCGGCCACGTCGAGGATCTTGTTCCAGCGCTTGACGCCGCCCTGGCAGTCGGAGATGTACTCGCGGCGCAGGTCGGTGTTGAGGCCGACCAGAGTCGACACCTCGGTCCGCCCGATCTCTCCGTCCAGCAACGCATCGACGTCGATCGCATCGTCGGTGAGGCGGTGGTCGTCCTTGCGCCGCTCTTCCATCCAGCGTCCCTTGAGACCGGCGGTGTAGTAGTTCGCGACGTTCGTCGAGGTCTCGCCACCGAACAGGTCGAGCGACACCGAGTAATGGAAGTTGAGGTACTTCTGGATCACGTCCAGCGGGATTGCCCCGTAGGCCGCGATCTCGTCCGTGTCGTGCTCGACCATGAGCTGGGCCGTGCGCTCGACGACCCGGTCCACGCCGGTGGTCCCCACCATCATGTGGTGGGCTTCCTCCTTGAGCATGAATTCGCAGGTGCGCGAGAGCGGGTCGAACGCGGACTCCTTCAGCGTCCCCAGTTGGAACTTGCCGTCGCGGTCGGTGAAGTAGGTGAACATGAAGAAGCTGAGCCAGTCCGGCGTCTCCTCGTTGAAGGCACCGAGGATGCGCGGCGCGTCGTCGCTGCCGGAGTTGCGGTGCAGCAGCTCTTCGGCCTCCTCTCGTCCCTCACGACCGAAGTACGCGTGCAACAGATACACCATCGCCCACAGGTGCCGGCCCTCTTCGACGTTCACCTGGAACAGGTTGCGCAGGTCGTACAGGGAGGGAGCGGTGGCGCCGAGGTTGCGCTGCTGCTCGACGCTCGCGGGCTCGGTGTCGCCCTGGACCACGATCAGCCGCTGCAGGTCGGCGCGGTACTCGCCGGGCACCTTCTGCCACGCCGGTTCGCCCAAGTGCGCGCCGAAGCCGATGCGACGGTCGCGGTCGCGCTCGGCCAGAAAGATGCCCCAGCGGTAGTCCTTCATGGCGACGTGGCCGAAGTGGGCCCAGCCCTCGCGGCCGACGTTGACCGCGGTGCGCAGGTAGACGTCCGCGGTGGGCAGCGTCGGGCCCATCGACTCCCACCAGTTCAGGAAGTTCGGCTGCCACGACTCGAGCGCGCGCTGCAGCCGGCGATCCTCATGCAGGTCGACGTTGTTCGGAATCTTGTCGGTGTAGTCAGCGGTGTCAGTCACGGCTTTGCACCTTTCAGCTCCCCAAATTGGGCTCGGATGGGCACCTGAAAGGTGCAAAGCGCGGGAGGGACGGGGGACATGTCACACTCGCGCTCGGTCGAAGTCGGCGCGCTGGCCGGTGCCGAACCGGCGCAATGCGCCGTCGGGGCCGGACGCATTCGGGCGGTAGAAGATCCAGTTCTGCCAGGCGGTCAGCCGTCCGAAGATCTTCGTCTCCATCGTTTCGGGGCCGGCGAATCGGCAGTTCGCCTCCATGCCCGTCAGCGCGTCCGGGCTGAAGCTGGCCCGCTCCTCGATGGCCATGCGGACTTCCTCGTCCCAGTCGATGTCGTCCGGTGCGAAGGTGACGAGCCCGAGCGTCTCGGCGTCCTCGGCTAGCAACGCATCGCCGCGGCGCTCCTCGACCGCCTTCAGCCCGTCCTCGTCGCCGAGGAAACGCGTCTGCAACCGGCTCAGCCCGTTGCCCATCGGCAGCGCGCCGACGTTCATATCTCCCGCCGTGATCGCGGCGGGCTCGGCGTCCGGATCGACGTCTTCGAAGACGCCGACGAGTTGGAACGAGCGGTCGGCCGCGAGCGCGATCTCGAACAGCGAGCCGGCGAAGCAGGACCCCGGCTCGATCAGAGCGATGAGGCTGCGGCTGGTGACATCGAGCCGCTTCAGGGTGCGCTTGAGGTAGTGGACGATCTCGTTGACCAGCCAGTCGTCGCGGTTGGCGAGCAGCAGGTTGTCGTAGGCCAGGACGCGAGCCGCGTCGCCCCGCGTCCGCAGTACCCACGTTCCGAGGTCGAGCTCGTTCGTACGCAGGTCGAGGATGAGGTCGTCGAGTTCGCGGGTGACGGCGAGCGTCCAGAACTGGTCGCCGCGTTCATGCACGGCGTCCGCGGTGCTGGGCGCATCGTCATCGGGACCGTCGACGGTGATCTCGGCCGTGCGGGCCGTGCGATCGAGCTTGGCGTTTACGTGGCGGTAGCTGATCGAGTCGTCGGTGCGCTCTTTGGTCAGCGGGGTGAGCTCGATTCCGCTCGCGTCCGCCGACGGGGTCGATCTCGCCGCGAGCTCCGCGGCGCGCTCGGCCACCGTCTCGTCCCACTTCGGCCGCGGGACGACCTCGTCGACGAGTCGCCACTGGACCGCCTTCTGCCCGCCGACACCCTCGGACTTGGTGGCGAAGTGGTCCGCGCGGTCCCGGCGGACGAAGCGCTTGTCGACGACGCGGGTGAGGCCGCCGGTGCCGGGCAGGACGCCGAGCAGCGGCAGCTCGGGCAACGACACGTTGGACGATCGGTCGTCGACCAGCATGAGGTGGTCGCAGGCCAGCGCCAGCTCGTACCCGCCCCCGGACGCGGTGCCGTTCATGGCCGCGAGGTAGGTCTGGCCCGAGTGCGTCGTTGCGTCCTCGATGCCGTTGCGGGTCTCGTTGGTGAACTTGCAGAAGTTGACCTTCCACGGATGCGGCGAGGCAGCGAGCATGCGGATGTTGGCGCCCGCGCAGAAGATCTTGTCCTTGCCGCTGGTGAGGACCACCGACCGCACCTCGGGGTGCTCGAAGCGCAGCCGCTGCACGACGTCGTAGAGCTCGATGTCGACGCCGAGGTCGTAGGAGTTCAGCTTCAGCTCGTAGCCCGCGACGATGCCGCCCTGCTCGTCGACGTCCATCGTCACGGTCGCGACTGGCCCGTCGACGTCCACACGCCAGTGCTTGTAGGAGGTGGGGTCCACTCGGAAGTCGACGCGGGGAAGGTCTTCGTCCGTCATGTTCAATTATGCTACAACGCCGTTTCATTACGTCAAGAGTTAGTAGCGTGTTGGGGATCGGTAACAATGAGCGCATGACGGCCACGCAGCGCACCGTCGGGAGACCCGCCCCGACGATGTCCCGACGGCACGCCGCCGGATCCGAGAGCGCGCGCGGCCTGCTGTTCACGGTGCTGGGTGAGTTCGTGTTGCCCGCTGGCGAGACCGCCTGGACGTCGGCGTTCATCGGCGTCCTCGGCCGGCTGGGGGTGGAGGAGAAGGCCTGCCGGCAGGCCCTGATGCGCACCGCGGCCGACGGATGGCTGGCGTCCGAGCGCATCGGTCGCCGGACGCTCTGGCGGTTGACCCCGGCGGCCGAGCGGCTCCTCGTGGACGGCACCGAGCGCATCTACGGGTTCACCGGGACGGCCACCGCGTGGGACGGGCGGTGGCTGATCGTCCTGGCCCGCGCGCCGGAGAGCGAGCGGCCGACGCGGCATCTGCTGCGCACCCGGCTCACCTGGGCGGGCCTGGGCAGCCCGGCGCCCGGGGTCTGGGTGAGCCCACACGCCGAGCGCGTCGACGAGGTCGAGACGGTGCTCGACGACGCCGGCGTCCTGCAAGAGGCGCAAGTCTTCGTGGCCGAGCACAGCGGCCGGGGCGAGCTGCGGGCCATGGTGCGCCAGGCCTGGGACCTCGACGCGATCGAGCAGCGCTATGAAGAGTTCGTGGCGCGGTTCCGGGGCCGCCCGCCCCGTGATGCGCTGACCGCGACCGTCGACCTCGTCCATGCATGGCGGCGTTTCCCATGGATAGATCCGGTACTGCCCGACGAGCTGCTGCCGACGCCGTGGACGGGTGTGGCGGCAGCGAAGCTGTTCGCGCGTCAGCACGCGCGCTGGTCACCGGCCGCCCGGGCCGCATGGCAAACGCTCAACGAGTCCGGCGGCTGACCGCGTGTTCGAGCAGGTCCGTCATCGCCCGCCCGCCCCGCTGGCCCGACCGCGCGAGATCGTCGTCGCCTGCGCGCCGATGCGTAGCAACGTCAATCTCTCGACGATCGCCCGGACCGCCGGCTGCTGCGGCATCGAGCGGATGATCGTGTGCGGGAACGCGCGGCTTGATCGCACGATCGCCCGCGACGGCGCCGACAGCGTCCAACTCGAGGTCCGCAACTCGCTGCCGCCGGTGCTCAGGACGTTGCGACGCGACGGCTACCGCCTCGTCGGGCTGGAGCAGACGACGAACTCCTCCGACCTGCATACGTACGCGTTTCCGCGCCGGGTCGCGCTGGTGATCGGCAATGAACGCGGCGGGCTGACGGCTGAGGAACTCGAGCTGATGGACGACTGCGTCGAGATCCCCGTGTGGGGGCTGCCGTACAGCTACAACGTGGCCACCGCGACGTCGATGGCTCTGTACGAGTACTGCAAGCAGTACCCCACCTGAGGACTCAGCCGATCGTGCCGCGCAGGGCCAGGACGGCCAGCGAGTCGCGCGAGGAGCCGAGCCGCTTCGTCCAGGACGTTCCGAGTTCAGCGATCTGCGCGTCGTCCAGGTAGGCGGCCGACTCGAGCACCCACCCGGCCCGCTCGTACGCCACCGCCAAGGCATCGGTCGCCAAGTCGGGAGTCGGCTCGGCGGCCGCACCCACCTCGGGCACCGGCGGGCGCCACGCGTGCAGGTTGAGCGTGATCAGAAATTGGGCGCCGGGCGCGCAGGCCACGGCAATCCTGCGCAACACCGCCTCGTCCGGCTCGATGATCGCGCGCAGCAGGCTGCCCCACGGCATGAGCACGTGAACGTCCGTTACGCCGGCCAACTCGACGGGTAGCTGCTCGACGGCGGCCCACACGAACAGCGCGTTGGGCTGGCCGCCCTTCGCCGGTTTGGCCGCGGCGCGGGCGGCCACCTTGCGCATCGCGTCCGGGCCCGCATCCAGGCCGACCACGAGGGCCTGGGGCTGCCGGCGAGCGGTCGCCAGGACGTGCTTGCCGTCGCCGGTGCCGATGTCGAGCACCAGCCCGTCGTACCGATCGCGGATCTGCGCGAACGCCGCCCCGGTCAGGTCCAGCGTTGTCTTGCCGACGACCTGCCGCACCCGGCCACCATAGGGTGTGGGCGTGCGATTCGTAGGACGCGGTCACGACCGCATCCGAGCGACGCACGCGAAGACGCTCGAACTGTCCATGGACGACGAGGTCACCGAGCGCGCCACCTGCGTCATCGCCGTGGCCGCGCGCCCCGAACCGCGCGCCCCGCTGGCCGGGCCGGTGCGGATCGAGATCAACGCCGGTTCGGAGAAGTTCGAACTGCACGCGCTGGCGAATTCGGCTTGGGACCCGGACGGGCCGGCGGTGATCCGCCGAAGTCCGATGCGCCTGCCCGGCACGCTGGCCACGCAGGCCGACGCCGCTGCCTCGGATCTGCCGCGCTCGCTCGTGGCGGCGCTACGTCGACCGGACGCGGCGGTCGAGGTCCTGATCGCGCCGGCGCTGTCTACTTCCGACACGGTCGTGCTCTACGCGGCGGACGCGGCGCGATCGACGGATGCCCGCCTCGCCGTCGAGCTGGACGCGGCCGACGTCGTCCACGCCGAGGACGCGGCCGCGGGCCGGCTGGTTGCGGGCTGGACGGCCGGCTCCGGCCACAGCCACGCCGCCCGGAGGATCCTCGTCGTCGCCACCGAGGACCTGCCCGGGAGGTCCATCCTCGCCGCGCTCGCCGACCCGGCGACGGACGTGGAAACGGCCGGCCTCCCGGCCCGGCTCGCCGCCGCTGCGGCGGCACCGTCTCGAGGACCGCTCGTGCTCGCGCCGGATGACGCGGACGTCCGCGACCTGTTGCGCAGGACGCCGGCCGGGCACCGTCTGGTGCTGACGACCGATGCCGCTCGACTGTCGGCGCTGCTCTCGCTCGCGGCGGGGATCCGAGGCAGTGCGGACGCCGTCCTGGCGCAGGAGCACGCGCCGCCGGTGCGAGTCGTGGATGGGCAGGTGCCGCAGTTACCGAGCAAGGACATCGTCCATTGCTGCTTCATCGCCGGCGGGGAAGCGACCCAAGTCGACCCGGGTATCCGAGCCGCGGTCGGCCACCTGATCGAGGACGGCGTGCCGACGCGCACCGTTGCCCGAGTGCTCGCCGACCTCACCGGCTTGCCGCGTCGCGATGCGTACGACCTCGTGGTGCGGATGCAGGCTTGAGCGCATTGCCGGTTCCGAACGCGCGCATCACCCTCTGACGCGCGCAGCCGAAGCTGGGCATGCATCTCGGCGCAGGTTCGGTCAGGCCGGAACGCTGGTCGGGTCGTCTGGCCCAGGCATCGGCTCGACGGGCGCTGTCGGCAGCGTCTCCGGAGTGTCCGGTGACAGCTCCCCGGGATCGTCGGGGACGGGCTCTTCGGGGTCGATTGGTGGGTAACTGTCCGGGTCGGGGCCTGGCTGCGCCATGACCTCAGTCCTACCACGGCGGTTCACGTGAACCGCCCATGTTCAGGAGGGTCTTAGGGCCAGGACTGCGAAGTCCACGACCCGTCCACCCAGGGGGTCTGCGAGTACTCCAGCTGCAGCCGACCGGGCACCGCGGTGATCAACTGCCCGAAGACCGTGGCGTACGTCTGGTCCTCGACCTCGTGGCGGACAACGAGCGCGGACTCCTCCGATGACGGCACGCACGACGTCACGACGTCGAGCCAGGGACCGCCCGAGAACTGCGGCGCAAAGCGATCCGTCTTGGCATCGGCGGCGTCGACCCCGCGCGAGGTGATCATGTGCTCGCCGGGCGGCAGATCGATCCGGTTCAGCGACGTCGCGTCCCACACCCAGACGACGACGCCGGACGGCCCGGCCAGGACGAGGTTGAACGCGGCCATCGCACGGTGATCGACGGACGAGGTCCAGTCGGCGCCGGCGGCGACCGCGGCGAGTGGCAGTAGCCCGCGCGACGGCGTCCCCTCGCGACGTTCGAGCCGGTTCACGAGCAACGCCGTCACCCCGGTGGCCACGTCGGAGACGCACCAACTCCCGCCCGCCAGCAGGTCGCGCCCGCCGATGACGCTCGGCTGGGCCGGCCACCACGCGCCGGGCAAGTCGAACGCGCGGGACACGAACTCGTCGCGCAGAGCCAGGATGCGCAGTGGCTCGCCGGCGGTCCACCGGCACACGACGGTGCACACGGCTAGCCCGCTTCCCGGTCCACACCGGAAACGTATCGGGCGGGCCGGACGTGCACCCGGGCGGACATTCCAATCAGGTACACCATCGGTCGCGTCGCGGCCCACCCGCCTGCGCGGCTGGTACTCCTTGTCGATGCGACGGGCCCGGCCACTGGCAGCGCTCGCGTGCGCGGTTGTCCTGGCCGCCTGCGCGAACGGCTCAGCGTGGCACCGACACGCGGCCCGCCCGGGCACCGCACACGTGGTCGCTGCCGGTTCGCTTGCGCCCAAGCTCCTGCCCCGCGGCGGGACGGTCATCCTCGGTCATTTCCGCGTCGTCGCCTACTACGGAGCGCCGGGCAGCGGGGCCCTCGGCGTGCTGGGCTCCGGGACACCGGAGCAGGCGGCCCAGGCCATCGAGCGCCGAGCGGCCGCCTTCAAGCCCTACGGCCTGCCGTTGCAGCCCGCGATGGAGCTCATCGCCACCGTCGCGCAGCGCTCACCCGGCGCGGACGGTGACTACTCGGCGCCCATCCCGGACGCGCAGATCTCGCGCTACCTGTCTGTCGCCCACAGGCACAAGATGCTGCTCATCCTCGATCTGCAGCCCGGTCGCGCCACGTTCTTGAGCCAGGCCCAGGCGCTGCATCACTTCCTGCTCGACCCCTCCGTCAGCCTCGCGCTCGACCCCGAATGGAAGGTCGGCCCGCACCAGAGGCCGGGCGGCGGGCTGATCGGCTCGAGTTCCGCGGCCGGCATCAACGCGGTCGGCCGTTACCTGTCGACACTGGCCCGGGCGAACAACCTGCCCGACAAGCTCATGGTCGTGCATCAGTTCACGTCCTCGATGCTGCCCGACCGTTCGAAGATCACCATTCAGCCGCGCGTCGAGGTCGTGTTCCACGCCGACGGGTTCGGCACGCCGGCCGCGAAGATCCGCGTCTATCACCAGTTGCGATTCCCGGGCCGGCCGTTCGGAACCGGATTCAAGCTGTTCCTGAGGCAGGACTCGCGCGTGATGACGGCCCGCGAGGTGATGGCCCTCCGTCCGCGGCCGGACATCATCACCTATCAGTAGCCGCGCACGACGTCCCTGACGTGGAGACGGCCGTCGTCCCTCCCCGGCTCAGTGGACAACGGCCGGGCTGAACTCGGGCGGCGATCCCAACGCCGGACGGTGCGACGGTGGCTGCCGTCCGTCGACATCCACCACGCCGAGTTCGACCGCGACCTCGGCGCCGACGAGCACCCGGCCCGAGTAGGCCATCCGGTCCGGGCTCTGGGCCAGCGCGGCGATGATCCGTCCGGGGAACTCGGCGGACTCCGCGTGCCCGGTCAGCGCCGCGTAACGATGGTCGGTGGACGTGAACAGGGCCTCGGTGCGTTCCGTCCGCAGCATCCCCATCCACAACGACACGACGGCGACGCCGAACGGGCGGAAGTCCTCGGCCATGTCGTGCGCCATCTTGTCGACGCCGGCCTTGACCGCGCCGTACGCGGGCCCGTGCATGTAGCAGGTGCCGCCGAACGAGGACGTGTTGACGACGAGGCGTCCGCCGTCGACCAGCAGCGGGGCGGCGTAGTACGAGGACACGTACGTCGAGCGCAGGCCGACGTCGAGCACCATCTGCTGGTCCAGGCTCTTCTGCCAGAACGGCCGCTTGGACACGATCCCGGCCGGGATCGTGAATGCGTTGTTGACGAGGACGTCGAGCCGGCCCTGCTCCTCGCGGACCTGGTCGAACAGCGTCGCCACCTGGGCGTCGTCCGCGTGGTCGCACACGACTGGGACGCCAGTGCCGCCTCGGGCGTCGATCTGCTTGGCGGTGGTGAACACGCTGCCCGGCAGGTCGGAGTCACCGTCGTCGCGAGTTCGTCCGGTGACGTAGACGGTTGCGCCGGTCTCGGCGAGCGCGAGCGCAATGCCCTTACCCGCGCCGCGGCTCGCTCCGGTCACCACCGCGATCAAGCCCATTGCGGTCCCCTCCCGCTCGGACGCTCAGAAAACTAGAACAGGTTACTGCGTTCCCATCAACGCCTGCACGTTGCGCATGAGGACCTCGTCGGTGAGCTTGAGTTCCTCGGCCGGGCTGAACATGAGGATCTCGGTGCCGGCCTCGATGATCGGGACGTGTCCCGGCGACATGAAGTAGGCGTCGCCCGCTTCGACGGTTTCGTTGCGGTCGGCGTACTGAATGGTCATCCGCCCCTTGAACAGGTATCCCCAGTGGGGGCACTGGCAGCGGTCATCGGGCAGCCCCTTGAGCAGCGGCGTGTGATCGACCTCTTGGCGGAAGGTGGTGAAGCCGACCGCGTAGCCGTCGAGCTCGTCGCTCCGGTCCTCCACGATCCCGACGTCGGTGACCTTGGACGCGCTCTCGCGTGATGTTCTGGGCATGACACTCTCCTTTGTTCGGACGGGTACTCGGATGTCAGTTCTCGGCCGTGCCGAGGACGAGTGGACGGACGATGCGCGGCGCCTTGGGCATCGACCGGCGTTCCAGGTGCCGCACCGTGAAGCCGGCGGCGCAGATGGCGTCGAGGCTCGGGCGGTTGCAGTTGCAGCCGTGACCCAGGATCCGGGTGACGCCGTTGAGCCGGTCCTGCCAGCGGGCGAGTCGCGGGTCGTCCGCCCGCACGTGCTCGATGAAGCGCAGCTCGCCGCCCGAGCGCAGGACCCGGCGCAACTCGCGCAGCGCCCGGGGCTGGTCGTCCACGGTGCAGAGGACGAGGGTCGAGACCGCGACGTCGAACGTGTCGTCGGGGAAGGGAAGGTCCTCGGCCGGCGCTCGCAGCACCAACGCGTCGGGCCGGTCGGGCCGCACCCGCTTGTCGAGCCGCCGCACCATCGCGGGTGCCGGCTCCGTCAGCGTCAGCGTGGCCACACCCACGCCGTAGACCCCGGTGTTGACGCCGGTACCCGCGCCGATCTCGAGAACGTCACCCTTGGCGTCGGCCAGCAGTTGCCGGCGGGCGGCACTCAGTCCGGCGGCCTCGACCCGGGACATCATCGGGTCGTAGCCGCTCGCGAAGAGCCTGCCACCGAGGCTCATCGCCGAGCCCCGCGTACGCCGCTCCCGACCGTGTCCTGCATGCGAGCGACGCTAGGAGAGTGGACGGGTCAGGACATGAGGCGATCACCCCATCTTGGTGCGACCGGCGTCAGTGCAGCGAGGGTGTGCGCAGGTGCTCCTCGGGCAGCAGCCCGTGCTGCATCGCGAAGAGGCCGGCCGCGGCCCGGGTGGACGCCTGGATCTTGGCGTAGATGTGTTCGACGTGGTTGCCCGCGGTCTTGGGCGTGATGACGAGCTGACGAGCGATCTCCTTGTTCGACAGGCCGCGGGCCAGCAGGCGCAGCACCTCGACCTCGCGAGCGGTCAGGCCGGCCGGCCCCTCCGGGCGGCGCGCGACGCGATGCCCGGCCGCCTTCAGCACGGCGTCGACGGCCACGCCGTCCAGTCGTCCGGCCCGGACCTCGGCGCGCAGGTCGGCCGCCGCTTCGTCGGCCGTGCGCGCGGGCCGGTGCGGACGGTGCTCGCGTTTGCACTGGTAGGCCTCGGCCGCGCCGAGGATCCGGGCGGTCGGAGGAATGGCATTGCCGGACAGCCCACGGGGGTAGCCGCTGCCGTCGAGCCGCTCCCGATGTGCCACCGCAACCGCCCCCAGCCGCGCCAGCGCCGGCGACTGCCGCAGCATGCGCTCGGTGATGTAGGGGTACATGCGCACCCGTTCCCATTCCCCCGCACTCAACGGACCCGGCCGGTCCCAGATCGCGTTGGACACCCCGAGCCGGCCGAGGCCGTGCGCGAGGCCGGCCCGGTGCAGCAGCCGCTGGTCCGCGACGCCGAGGCCGGACAGGCGCGCCGACTCCGCCGCGAGCTCGGC
>JAVHVH010000013.1:0-16979 GCA_032160665.1 Pseudonocardiales bacterium | reverse complement strand
TTCGGTGGCGCGCTGCATTCGTCGGTGGCCGACGCCGAGACGGTGCACACCCCTGATGTGAGTCACTCGCCTGATGTCGTGCAGGCGGACGTCGGTGGCGATGTTCCGGGCGGTGATCAGGCGCCTGATGACTCGTCGTTGATCGGCGTGGACGACCAGATCAAGAGCGTCGACCTGTCCGATGGCCACAGCCTGCTCGACACGGGTGGCTCGGCCAAGGAGGACGACGGGTTCCGGCCGATCTTCCACCCGCCGACGGCGGCCGTGGACGGCATGATCGGTCCCGACGACTTCGGGGGTCCGGGCAGTGACGGCATCCCGGGCTTCGGGGGTCCGGGCAGAGACGGCATCCCGGGCTTCGGGGGTCCGGGCAGCGACGGCATCCCGGGCTTCGGGGGTCCGGGCAGCGACGGCAGTGACGGCATCCCGGGCTTCGGCGGACCGGGTGCACCGGGGGGCATCGATGGACCCAGCGGGCCGGGCGCCTTCGCCGGACCAGGCGGCTTCGGCGGCGAAGGTCTCGCTGGGGGCGTGACGGTAGGCGAGATCTCAGCCACCCCGGACGACGGCGGTGGCGGCCCCGAGCACTCGTCGCACACCGAGATCGAGCACGGCGCCGAGGGCGCGGTGAAACTGGTGACCACAGATCTGTCGGGCGATGTGCACATCCACGTCACCGAGTCCGACGGCACCCACCACGACTCCGACGTCCAAGATGGCCGCACCATCGAACGGCCCCCGCCGGTCACTGGTGGAGACACCGGCGGCGCGACCGGCGGCGGCGAAGGTCCGCATGGCGGCGGCTCGACCGGCGGAGGCGAAGGTCCGCATGGTGGCGGCTCCGAGCCCGATCCCGGCAGCCAGGGTGGCAAGGCTCCGGCCGGTGACGGCGAGGGAGCCGATCCCAACCGGGCCCCGG
Organism: Pseudonocardiales bacterium; assembly: GCA_032160665.1. Classification (GTDB taxonomy): domain Bacteria; phylum Actinomycetota; class Actinomycetes; order Mycobacteriales; family Jatrophihabitantaceae; genus Jatrophihabitans. The sequence continues at coordinate 16,060 of JAVHVH010000013.1, read as the reverse complement.
CAGGTGACGGCCAGGGTGGCGACCCGAACCAGTCTCCGGCCGGCAGCGGTGAGGGCAGTGACGCCAATGCCGGCACGGCGTCCACCGGAGGCCGGCACGCCGGGCCGTCCAGCGCCGGCTCGGTCTTCGTCACGCCCACCGGCACCGAAGATCCCACCCAGGGCGCGGCCGCCGCCCAAACAGGCGGCGAGGCCACCCCGGAAGGCTGAGTCATGCTGTGCCGCGCCTGCCGTGTGCACGTTCGGCGCGACTTCCCCTATTGCTTGCACTGCGGGACGGTGCGGCACGGAGTGCGGGCGACGGAATTCGACGCGCCGGAACTCTCCATCGAGGCGGCCGGGCGCACCGTCGCCCTCGTCAAGCCTGTCACCACGATCGGTCGCGATCCCGACAACGACGTGGTGCTCGACGACGCGAGCGTGTCCCGGCACCACGCCCGCATCACCCGCACCGACGTCGGCTACGCGGTGCAGGATCTCGGTTCGCTCAACGACACAACGGTGGACGGTCGCGGCACCGAGGGACGTTCGACGCCCTTGCTCGACGGATCGCGATTGACGGTCGGCGATGTCGATGTTCGCTTCCTCCAACCGCGGAGCGCTGCGATCGGGGGAAAGACCGAACTCGGCGGCACCGAGCACACCGTTGCCGGGACGGTCACCGACGAGGTCGCACCGGCAGCCACCGAGCCGCTGACCGTCCGGCCGCGACGGCGCAGCGGCTGGGCGCTCAAGGAGATTCCGTCGAGCACGGGACGAGAACCTCGTTGGGTGCTGCGCAACACGCGGACGGGAACGTATCTCGAGCTCGACGAGCGGGACGTTTTCATCTGGAATCAGGTCGACGGCGAAACGACCGTGCGCGATCTGCTGTTCGCCTATGCGCAGCAGTTCGGTGAGCTTGCCCTTCCCCGCATCGAAACCACCTTGCGGACCTTGACCGCCCTGGACCTGGTGCGGGGCATGCCCGGCGATGACCGCAACGACGACCTGCCGTGGTCGCGCCGGCTGGCCCGCACGGTGTTCCGGGGTCTCATGCGGATGCAGTTGTCGGTGAGTGGCCTCGACGCCCGGATCGAGAAGCTGTACCTGGCGTTCGGCTGGCGGTTCTTCACGCGCACCGGCGTCCTGCTGCTGTGGGTGGTTATCGTCGGCGGCCTCTACGGATTCGTCCGCGCGACCAGCAAGCAGGAACTCTTCGCCCTCGGCGGTGCCGGCGTCTGGGGCGTCGCGGTCGTCGCAATGGGCTACCTCGCGGCCCTGCTGATCCACGAGTTGACGCACGCGCTGGCGGTGAAGTCGTATGGGCGCCGCGTCAACCGGGGCGGGTTCATGATCATGATGGGAATGCCGTTCGCGTTCATGGACACGAGCGACATGTGGTTCGGCAGCCGGCGCTCACGCGTGGTCGTGGCGCTGTCAGGGCCGATGAGCACCGCGGCGCTGGCGGGCATCGCGGCTCTCGGTGCCGCGTACCTGCCCGCGGCGTCGGTGGCTCCGGCGCTGCTGTTCCAGCTGTCCTACGGGCTGTACATGAACACGCTCTACAACTTCAACCCACTGATGCCATTGGACGGCTACCAGGCGATGGTCGATGTGTTGCGGGTACCGCGACTGCGCGAGGAGGCGTCCGCTTATTTCACTCGCGGCATCTGGCGGGATCTGGCTCAGCGCAAGCGCCCCGGCCCGAAGCAGGTCGGCCTCGCGGTCTACGGCCTCGCCGCGGTCGCCGCTGCGATCGGCTTCACGCTCCTCGCGCTGTTGGCTTGGCGCACCAAGCTCGGCCCCCTCGTCCGGCAGACCATCCCGGCACCGTGGGATGTGGTGGTGCTGCTCGGGGGCGTTGTGCTGGTCACCTTCCCGATCTGGGTGCGCGTGGTCAAAGCGGTCCGGCGGCTCCTGGTGGGAACGCGGCGGCGACCGTCCCTCGCGGCGGAACCGGCTGAGGTGCCGGCATGACCTGGCAGGTTCCTGGATACGAACAGGTCCGGCCGCTGGGCGACGGCGCCACCGGCGTGGTGGTCCTCGCCCGGCACGACGAGACCGGCACGCTCGTCGCGATCAAGTACCTGTCGGACGGGCTGCGAGCCGACATCGACGGACTGGCCGCCTTCCGCGGCGAAGCGCGGCTCCTGGCTGGCCTGGACGACCCGAACCTCGTCCAGCTGTACGAGTACGTCGAGTGCGACCTCGGTGCCGCCATCGTGATGGAGCTGGTGAACGGCCCGTCGCTGCGGGTGTTGCTGCGGGAGCTCGGGCCGACCGAACCCGAGGCGGCGATCGCGATCCTGAAGGGATCGCTGCTCGGGCTCGCCGCGGCGCACGCCGTCGGCGTCGTCCATCGCGACTACAAGCCCGAGAACGTCATCGTGGACGGGGCCGGGCAGAGCAAGCTCGCCGACTTCGGCATCGCCGTGCCCGCCGGGACGGCCGGCGCGACAACGGCCGGAACGCCGCGCTATCTGGCTCCGGAATCCTGGCGCGACGGCACCCCCACCCCAGCCGCCGATGTGTACGCGGCCGCCGCGACGTTCTTTGAATGCCTAACCGGACAGCCGCCGTTCACGGCCACCGCACCAGCAGCGCTGCGCCTGCAGCATGCAAACGCCCCTATCCCGTCAGCGGAGGTGCCGAAGCCGCTGCAGGACATCGTCCGCCGCGGCCTGGCCAAGGACCCGGCGGTGCGTCCGAGTGACGCGGCTCGATTCGCCGCCGAACTCGACGCGGTTGCGGTCGCCGCCTACGGTGCCGAATGGGAGGAGAGCGGCCGCCGCCATCTCGCCCGCCGCGCGGCCCTGTTGAGCCTGCTCTGGCCGCTTAGCGCCGGGGTCGCCGCGACCGCCGTCGCCCGGACGTTGCTCGGCCGATCCGGCCGTACCTGGATCGTGGGGGCCATCGCCGCCGCCATCCTGATCATCGGGATCGGCGCCGCTGCCCGGGAACCGAACAACACGCCGCGGGCCGAAGCCCGACCGGCTGTCACCACCACGCCGACCGCCCGGGCCACGAGTACGCCGGCAAGCACGCCGAGCGCCAGCCGGAGGGCTCGCCCCAGCGCCCGCCCGACGACGACCCGGTCGCGCAGTGTCGGACGCAGCACCCCCGCACCCCGGGTCTCGCCGACCACGACACCGACCACGAGAACGCCGGCGTCCCGCACGCCGGGCCCGACGCGGTCGACCTTCACGCCCGTGCCACCCCCGCCGCCGCCCCCTCCGCCCCGGCAGACCATCAAGGTCACGATCGTGTACTTCGCGTGGGACTTCGGAATGACCGCGAAGGCGACCGTCACGGTGAACACGGCGACCACCGCCCCGGTGTCACTCACCTTGCGCTACTACGAGAGCAAGACGGTCGACCAGCCGCAGAGCCTGTCCGGCTCAACTGTGCACGCTCTGTCGGGCGCGCGGACCTACACCATCACCGAGACCCATCCCTTCAGCGCGTGTACCGCGTACTGGGTGCTGCAAGCGGTGACCGTGCCGGCGGCCGCGAACGGCACCCAGACCGCGTCGACGATTCCCGACGCGACGTGCTGATCGACGCGGACGGCCGCGCAGGCAGTTGCGGCGAGTGGCACAGCGCCACCGCCCGCGACGGGACTCGGGTGGGCGCGCTGCGGATCGACCCCGAACTGCTCGCCGTACCCGGCGCACTTGATCGACTTCTCGCCTGCGTCAAGGCGTTGCGGTCCGCCGACCTCGACGGCGTCCTGCCCATAGCGGACCTGATCCAGCGGCCGGCGTCGACCGGCGACGACATCTGGCTCATCGCCAGCGGGCCCGCGACGCCCACGCTCGCCGACCTGGCACCCGGACCCGACGCCGCGGCTCTACTCCACGACGTCGGCGAGTCGCTGCTCGCACTGCACGCCGCCGGAATGACGCACGGCGCGCTCTCGTCGTCCACGGTCGTGGCCGGCCCCGACGCTCGTCCCCGATTGATCGAGGTGGGTCTGCGGGCCGCGTTGACGGCAATCGCGGTCGACCCGGCCGACGACGTCCGGCAATGGGTGCAGCTCGGCCGAGCGTTGGCCACGGCCGGCGGCGGGACGCTTCTCGCTCGCTGCGCCGAGATCGCCGAGACCGAGTCGCTCGCGGCGGCCGTGGCGGCGCTGGCCGAGCCCGCGGTACTGGGGCCGGCGCCGGCCGCGCAAGACTCAGGCCGAACCAGGCTTGGCCGCCGCGGCACGACCGCGAGCCGCGCCGAGGATCGCCCCGCCGGAGAGCTGATCCGATTCGGCCCGGGTGTGCCATCGATCAGTACGTCACCCGCTGAGCAAGCGCGGGTCGGCGCCGTGCGCCCAGCCCGACAACGTGCACGTCGCCGCATGGTGAGTGCCCTGCTGACGATCGCGGTCATCACCGGCGTCGCGCTGTGGTGGTGGCACCGCCTCGGCGGTTTGGGCGTCGAGTCGGCATCGGTGCACGCCGAACCGTCCGTAGCCGGATGCGCGACGACGATCGACGTCGTCGGCGTCATTGCCACCAACGGCCGTCGGGGCACCATCCATTACCAATGGCGGCGTAACGATGGACAGCCGACGAGCCAGCTATCGCAGGACATGCTCCCCGGCGACCACTCGGCGAGCGTGCACCTGGCCTGGACGTTCGCTGGGCAGGGCGATTTCGACGCGGTCGCGACGCTCGAGGTCCTGTCGCCGCAGTCGCTGCATGCGGTCGGCCGATTCAGCTACCACTGTTGACGACGCCGGCGCTCGGCGTGCGCAGCACGCTACCGTCCGGCCGAACCAACAGCGCGCTGAGCCCCCGCGCCGTGAGCCAGGCCGGGGCGCGCTCGCCCATCGCGAAGGCCGCGGTGGCGTAGGCGTCGACGCCGGCGATGCGCCGGCCCACGACGGTGATGCTGGCGAACCGATCCGGCCGCTCGCCGGTGTGCGGGTCGACGATGTGCCGGCCCCGTTCGGCTGTGCCCGAGGTGGCCACCGCCAGGTCGCGTCCCTCGACGGTGGCGATCGTGGTTGCGGGTCGCAGCGGGTGCGCGATGCCGACATGCCAGCTGCGATCCGGTGCCGGCGCGCCGGCACACTGCACGTCCCCGCCGCCGTTGACGCAGTGGTCCCCGGCGCCGGCGGTCGTCAGCAGATCGCTTGCCCGCTCGATCGCCCAGCCCTTCACATAACCGGACGGGTCCAGGCGGCCGTCGTTATGGCAATCGAAGTACCCCTCGGTGTCGTCGGCCAGCTCCGCGCAGCGCCGAAGCACTTCGACAACATCGGGGGAGCAGTCGTCGAGACTGATCGCGTTCCGGTCGAGCCGGCTGATCTCACTTGTCTCGCGGTAGGTCGAGAACGTCCGGTCGACCCAGTGCAACCACGTGACGACTTCGTCGATCGCGGCCGGGTCCGCGTCGGGGGTGCGCACATCAATCGAGAACACGGTGCCCATGCAGTGTTCGACACGCCGCAGCCCGGTCGGGCTCGCCGTCCTCATTTGATGCCAGCCTGGTCGAGCGCGCTCTGCAAGGACTGCTCGTATCCATCGGTCGTGTACGTAGCCCCGGAGACGGTGTCGATGTGTGCGCTCTGCGCGTCGATCGTCTCCTGGAGCAGGATCGGCGCCGCCGCCGAGTTGATCTCCTGCGAACGACCGTCGAAGGCGGTCAACTGAACGAACGAGACGGACGCGATGTGGCTACTCGACGCGACGACCTGTACCTGGACGATGCCGTAGCGAGTCTGCACTGCCGATCCAACGTACTTCTTCGTCGTCGGACTTGCCGAGCTCGTCGACGGGTTGGGTGGTGCGGAGGTAGCGGTGCTCGTCGAGGACTGCCCGCCGGTAGACGCTGGGGCGGATACTGCCGCGCTCGGCAATCCGCCGGGCGGAGTGGCGAGCGGCTTGCCTTGCGTCTTGAAGCTCAGCAGGGCGACCAGGCCGAGTGCCGTACCGAGTACTGCGAAGAGGACACGTTTCATGTGGTGGTCCTAGAAGGCGAAGGATTCGTAGTGGATGTTGCCGGCCGGTACGCCGACCCGACGCAGCCCGGCGCGCAGTGATGCCGCGAGCGGTTCCGGGCCGCAGATGAACACGTCGTGGTGGGCGAGGTTCGGGATCAGTTGGCGGAGCCGTTCGGCGGACAACGGATCCGCGCGTCCGGCCCGCCGCGACCCGGCGACGTAGTGCACTCGCGAACCACGAGCCGCGGCGATCTCGTCGATCTCGCGGCGCAGCACGAAGTCCTCGACGGCAGTGGCCCGGTAGACCAGGGTGATGTCGCCCGGGTCGCCGGGCAGCGATTCGAACAGGGCGCGCATCGGCGTGATGCCCACACCCGCCCCGATGAGCAGGACGTTGCGCCGACGACGCCGCATCGCGGTGAACGATCCGTACGGGCCTTCGGCGAGCACCGCCGTTCCGGGCCGTAGGCGCAGGAGCGCGGCGCTGTGCCGGCCGGCGACCTTGACGGTGATCCGGAGCATGTTCGAGCCGGGTACGGCTGACAGCGAGTACGGGTTGGCGGCCCACCACAGGTCCCGCGTCAGGAACCGCCAGCGGAAGAACTGACCGGCCTCGGCCCGCAGCTCGTCCACGTGTTGACCGGTGACGTAGATCGACACGATGTCGCGCTTTTCCCGCCGGATGTCGAGCACCTCAAGCCGGCGCCGGTAGCCGCCGGCGATAGGGACGATGAGCCGGTACCAGATGAGCGCAGCGCCGACCGCGATGTACATCACCGACCACAAGACCCGGGCCCTGACGTCGAAGAAGAAGTCGGCGCCGTTGGCGAACTGGTGGCTGAACGCCAACGCGATCGCGAGGTAGGTGTAGAGGTGGATGAAGTGCCACGTCTCGTACGACAGGCGCCGGCGCGCCGCCCGCGCCGACGTGATGCCCACGCCGATCAGCAGCCCCAGCGCGACCGTCGCCATCAGCACGTCCGGGTAACTCGTCAAAAGCGTGCCGGTCTGGCTCACGACGTCGGTGTGCGCGGTGACCGCGTAACCCCAGATGATCAGCAGGGTGTGGGCCACCGCGAGGCAGACCGTGTAGCGACCGCCCATGGCATGCCAGCGCGCGAGCCGATCTGTCCCGACCCGGTGTTCGAGTAGCGGCACCCGAGCCATGAGGCCGAGCAACACGACCACTGCGTAGCCGGCGAGCAAGCCGGTGAGGCGACCGGCGTTGGTCAGCCAGTCGCCCATTCCGTAGATGAACTGGGTGTCCTGCCACCACAGGCCGATGACCGCCAGCGCGCCGACCCCGATCCCAATGAGCACGACGAGGGAGACGGCCCGGTCGGGCGACAGCGACAGCTGAGGGGCACGAACTGTCGCCGGCGTGGTCACGGCCCTCTCCCTCGTCGGCACACAGTCGAGAATTGCGGTCGAACTTCTCGATTTCCTGTGCGATCGGGCTCCGAGGCAGGTCCACAGCAGATTCAGAGATGGTGCAGAGCGAACACAGAGCGATCTGCCAGCGTCCGCACCGCATGCTGGGACGGTGAACCAGCGCGGTAATGCCCTGCGTCGCGGGGACGGCTCGGCGTTACGCGCCCTCGTCGTCGATGACGAACCCGATCTGGTCGACGTGCTGACCAGCGTGCTCGGCCACGAGGGGTGGGACGTCCGCAGTGCCCAGGACGGCGCGTCGGCCGTACAGGTCGGTCAGAGCTTCCAGCCCGACGCGGTGATCCTCGACGTGAACCTGCCGGACGCGAGCGGTTTCGACGTCTTGCGCAGCCTTCGCGCGATCAATCCGAGCGTCTGCGTCCTGTTCCTCACCGCGCGCGACGCCGTCGAGGATCGGATCGCGGGCATCACGGCGGGTGGCGACGACTACGTCACCAAGCCGTTCAGCATGGAGGAGGTGCTCGCGCGGCTACGCGGGCTCGTCCGTCGGACCGGGCTGACGGCGTCGAACGCAGACGCGGCCATCGTCGTCGGCGATCTGAGCCTGGACGAAGACGCACGTGAGGTGTCACGCGGCGGCGAGCCGATCGAGCTGACGGCCACCGAGTTCGAGCTATTGCGCTACCTCATGCTCAACCCGCGCCGGGTGCTCTCGAAGGCGCAGATCCTCGACCGGGTCTGGAGCTACGACTTCGGTGGCCGCGCCCACGTCGTGGAGCTCTACATCAGCTACTTGCGCAAGAAGATCGACCGCGAACGCGAGCCGATGATCCACACCGTCCGCAGCGTCGGATACGTGCTGAAGCCGACGACATGATCGCGGTCCGACGGCGACGATTGCGCACGCCAAAGCTGCGCACGCAGCTTGTCGCGTTGTTGATTGCGCTGCTTGCGCTTGCGTTTCTCCTGGTGTCCGCGGTGACGACGTACGGCCTGCACAAGTTCCTGCTGCAACGGCTGGACCAGCAGCTGGCGGCGGCCGGCAACCGGTTCTCGGTCTCGCTTGAGCACCCGAACGACCACGACATCGACAACTCGCGGCAGTTTGACTCGGTCACTGGGCAGGCGTCCGGCACGCTGGGGGCCCGGGTGTTGAACGGGACGGTCACCGCCGCCGCTGTGGTGGGGCATGACGGCGACGACCGGGCGACAGCACCCGGCTCAGAGGCGCGCGCGGTGCTGTCCCGGCTCTCCGCGTCCAGCCGACCTCGCTCGGTTGATCTACCCGATCTCGGCGACTACCGCGTCCTCGTCAGCGAAGGTGACGACGGGGACCTGCTTATCACCGGCCTGCCGCTGAATACCGTGACCGACGCGATCGCACGGCTCGTCGGCATCGAAGCGGTCGTGTTCGGCCTGGCCCTCGTGGTTGTCGGCGTCGGCGGCGCGGCGTTCGTCCGATTGGCACTTCGGCCGCTGAACCGGGTCGCCGAGACGGCTTCGCGGGTCGCTGACCTGCCGCTGTCGAGTGGCACCGTCTCCCTGGCCGAGCGCGCACCCGAAGCCGACCCGAACACGGAAGTGGGAACGCTGTCCGGCGCGTTCAACCACATGCTCGAACACGTCGAGTCCTCGCTGCACCAGCGGCAGGCAAGTGAGGATCGGCTGCGCCGGTTCATCGCTGATGCGAGTCACGAGCTCCGCACGCCGGTCGCGGTGATCCGCAGTCACGCCGAGCTCGCTCAGCGCACGAACGACTCGCTACCGCCAGACGTAGACCGGGCGCTTCGGCGCATTGGTGCGGAGTCCGACCGGATGGGCCGCCTCGTCAGCGACCTAGTGCTGCTCGCGCGGCTCGACACCGGTCGCCCGCTTGCGCGCGAAGACGTAGACGTGACCCGCATCGTCCTCGACTCGGTGAGCGACGCCCAGGTCGCCGGACCCGACCATCATTGGCAACTCGACCTGCCGCCCGATCCGGTCGTGGTCGTCGGTGACGAGCATGCGTTGCACCAGGTGCTCGCGAATCTGCTCGTCAATGCGCGGACGCACACACCGGCCGGGACCACGGTGCTCGCGTCGGCTCGTCCGCTCGACGGTGGCGGTGTCGTGATTGCCGTCAGCGATGACGGCCCGGGCATCCCCGCTGACGTCCTGCCCGACATCTTCGAGCGGTTCGTCCGGGTCGACAAGACCCGCTCACCGACCACCGGAAGCAGCGGGTTGGGACTGGCGATCGTCGACGCGATCGTCCGCAGCCACGGCGGCTCGATCGACGTGCGCAGCGAACCCGGCGCGACGAGCTTCACGATCCGGCTGGGCACGCCGGCTTCGTAGTCGCGCTACCTCGCGTTACAGGATTCGTTGAAGCCGGCGCCATTGCGGGCCGTGATCGTGGGATCGGTCGCGGCGTACTTCTTCTCCGCACGGATTTCCCGGTGATAGCTGGCCTGTCCCTGCTTCGCGGCCCGGAGCCGCTTGGCGTCCAGCTCGTTCGCGAACCGGATGTACGCGCCCAGGATGCGCGCCTCGTCTTCCGCCTCCGCCGGGACCGGCACGCGGGCCAGTTGCTGATCGAAATCGGCGCGAAGCTTTGCGTGCGCCGGCAGCTGGGCGAAGAACTCCTTGAGCGGGATATCGAAGCTGCCGCCCTTGGTCACCGCGACGATCTTCGGCAGCAGCTCGTCGCAGAGCTTGTTCACTGCATCGACGTATTTCTGCACCGCGATCGTCTGCGTATCGGCTGACGGCGACGCCGTCGACGGTGTCCTTTGCGCTGTCCCGGACGACGAACATCCAGACGCGAGGGCGCCTACCGATACGACCGCCGACGCCACGATCCGCAACCGGGTACCGGGCATGTTCTCCATCCTGAGTGCACGCCGGCGGCGAGTCACGTTCAGCCCGGCTTCGTTGCGACTTCGTTGCCGGCGAACCCGAGTCCCTGGCGGTCGGGTAGAGGCCGAGGGCGCAAGGTCGAAGCGGGCCGATAACGCCCGGTTTGCCTGCTCCCCAGGTGCGACCCATCTCCGCTGCGTGTATCAGTGGCCGCGGCGTCCGCCTCTGCCAGCGGGAACAGGACACCAACTATCAGGAGTAGTCATGCACCCCATCATTGCCAGCCACATCGCCGCCGACCACCACCGGGCGATGCTCGCCGACGCCCAACAAGCGCGCCTCGCGCGGGCCGCTCGAGCGGGCTCGAAAACACTCACGACCGGTCGTCGTCCCGACGTGCGTCGCACGAGGTTCCACCCGGCGTACGCGCTCCATCGGTGGATCGCTGGAGCCGGGCGGAGCCAACAGCGGTCTCTTCCGGCCGCCTAGGCCGCGGCGCAGCGTCACCGATCCCAGGGGCCTGGCCGTGGGGCGGCTACGGTTCAGCTCGACCCGCGTCGGGTGGCGTGTTCGAGATCAGGCCGCGGTACACCGACCGCACGGCGAGCATGGTGCGCAGGTGCACGTTGTGGTCGGCCGACGCGCTCTGCCGCATCCGCTGATCGGTCGTCGAGGAGACGATGAAGTAGAAGCCGGCGAACGTGCCGAGGAACGTGCTCACCCGCAGCAGCTGGCTGGTCAGCGCGTACTGGTGACCGGCGAGCGTGAACCGCACCCACACGCTGGCGGAATGCCCGATCCAGCTCTCGGTCACCGGCACGCTGACGCTGAGCAGCCCGAGCAGCACGAAGAACGCCGCAACTGCGAGTCCGATCACCGCTGCGGCGATCACCTGGGCGAGGACCGACACGAGTAGCAGGTTGAGCCGCTCGGCCCGCTTGAGCGGTGGAGCCTGCCAGTAACCGTCCGTCAGCGGGCCGGACACGTGCACCGTCTCCGGCAGCGCGGCGCGGACCACGTCCGCATCGGCAAAGTCGGCCAGCGCGCCGAGATCGGGCTTGGCCTGGCTGGCTACGAACGCCGACGCCAGCGCGACGAACAGCGCCAGGATGAGCACGATCGGCAGCCCATGCAGGCTGCCGATCGTTTGCCACGTCTCGGTGCTGAAGAACGAGAGAACCACGGCGATCAAGAGCAGCGGCAGCACGCTGAACACGGCGCTGCGGCTGCGGAGCAGGGCGCTGGCGAACCAGCGCAGTGCGAAACCGACAATGGCCACCAGGCCGCTCAGGTCCGAGATCAGCTGACGCCACATGCCGTCGCGGGCCACCAGCCACGGCGCGCCGTTGGTACGCAGCCACAGCTCCAGGCCGGCACGATCGTTGGAGGGCACCGGCCATTCCTACCGGATGAGTGGCCCGCGGGCATCGCAGTACCGGTACGCGACGATGGCATGGTGGCAGCCGAATACGAACACACCGAGGCGTTCCGGGGCCGCAAGCTTCACGGATGCCGACCTCCCCGGCGCGAAGTTCCGCGACTGCGACATGGCCAGGTCAAGATCGTCGACTCGTGGCTCGGCGACGTGAGCACGTCCGGTCTCATCGGCAACTCGTCGTCAATGACGTCGGCGTCACTGCGTTCGTGAATGCCGAGCTCGACCGGCGACACCCGAACGCGTGCAGCTACGCGAGATGCAGACCGTCGACGATCACATGCGCACCTTGATCAACGGGGGAAAATGGCTGCGCCGGCGGCCACAGCTCCGCGTTGATCAACAACGGCGAAGGTCGGGGGCGGCCAGCTCAGCGATATGACGGGCGACGCTCCGGGCGCCGGTCGGCACACAGGCGGGCTTTGCGATGATTGCCCCGATCCTGGTCGACGTCCGCAGAACCGGCACCCTTGAGGTGAGCGATGCTGAGCCTGGCAGTGGCACCAGGTCTGGCAGCCGTGCAACAGAGCTATCTGTTGCAGGCGCGCCAGATGCAGGCGTTGTCGTTCATGGTGCACATTCCGTTGGTCTGCTTCGGGATCGCTTTCCCGGCGATGGTGCTGTTCATCGAATGGCGCTACTTGCGCACCGGTGACGAGCTGTACCGGACCCTCGCGCGGCGTTGGACCAAGGTGCTGGTGACGCTGTTCGCGGCCGGCGTGGTCACCGGCACGATCCTCAGCTTCGAGATGGGGCTGCTGTGGCCGAACTTCACCTCCACGTTCGGCAGCGTCTTCGGGCTCGGCTTCGCCGTCGAGGGGTTCTCGTTCTTCCTCGAGGCGATCTTCATCGGCATCTACGTGTACGGCTGGGACCGGTTGTCGCCCCGAGCGCACTTCTTCGCCGGCCTGCCGATCGCGGCCGCGGGCATCCTCGGTTCGCTCATGGTGATCGCCGTCAACGGATGGATGAACCACCCGCAGGGGTTCCGGCTCGTGAACGGCCGGGTCACCGACGTGGATCCGGTGCGCGCTCTCTTCGGCAACACGTACTTCTGGCACGAGCTCGTGCACATGTATCTGGCCGGATACATGGTCACTGGTTTCCTCGTCGCCGGCGCCTATGCGATCGGACGGCTGCGCGGCAGGTGGGGGCGCTACGAGCGGATCGCGCTCGCGGTGCCGTTGACGGCCGCCGCGGTCGCCGCCCCGTTGCAGGTGCTGGTCGGCGACTGGGCCGCGCGTGACGTGGCGAGCCAGCAGCCGATCAAGCTGGCCGCGCTTGAAGGGTTGGGTGCGACGACGCGCGGCGCGCCGATCCACCTATTCGGCTGGTACACCAACGGCCATGTCGAGTACGGCATCGAGATCCCGCGCCTGCTGTCGCTGCTCGCCTTCCACAACCCGAACGCCACCGTCACCGGCCTGAACGCGTTCCCGGCCAACGACGTGCCGCCGGTCAACGTCGTACGGGTTGCGTTCCAGCTAATGGTGGGCATCGGCACGTTGCTGGCGTTGCTGTCGGCGGTCTTCCTCATCGTGCGGTGGCGACGCGGTCGGCTGCCGGGCACGCGTTGGTTCTATCGGGCGTTGGTGCTGGCCGGACCCGCGTCGGTCGTCGCGCTGATCGCTGGGTGGGTGACGACCGAGGTGGGGCGCCAACCCTGGGTCGTCTACCGGGTGATGCGCACCGATCAGGCCGTCACCGCAGCGTCCGGCATCCCGATCAGCTATGCCGTGCTGGCGCTGACCTACCTCGTCCTCGTCGCCGCCGTCGCTTGGACGCTGCGGCGTCTGGCGGTCAAGCCGTTGCCGGCATTATCGCCGGTGGATGTCACGTCGGCGGGCTGAACATTGCTGGAAACTATCGTGCTGCTGTTCGCGCTGGCCGGGCTGGTGCTCTACACGGTGTTGGGCGGTGCGGACTTCGGCGCCGGGTTGTGGCAGCTGCTGTCGGGTCCCGGGCAGCACGGCCGAGCGATCCGTGATCATGCCCATCACGCGATAGCGCCGGTGTGGGAGGCCAACCACGTCTGGTTGATCTTCGTGCTCACGGTCACGTGGACCGCCTTCCCGGTGGCGTTCGGTTCGCTGGCGTCCACGTTGACGATTCCGATCTCGGTTGCCGCGTTGGGCATCGTGTTCCGTGGCCTGGCGTACGCGCTGCAGTCGGCGACTGACGTGCCGCGGGAACGCCGCGTCATCGACACGACGTTCGCGATCTCCTCCATCCTCACACCCTTCATGCTCGGCGCCTCGGTCGGCGCGATCGCCTCGGGGCGGGTGCCGGTCGGCAACGCCGCCGGAGACCTGGTCACCAGCTGGATCAACCCGACCTCGATCCTGACCGGATGTTTGGCTGTGACGGTGGGCGCGTTCCTCGCCGCGGTGTACCTGGCCGCCGACGCTGCGCGGATCGGCGAATTGGCGTTGCAACAGGCGTTCCGGACGCGCGCGCTCGCGACCGGCGTCATCACCGGCGCCGTCGCGGTCGCCGGGCTGGTTGTGATTGGTCACGACGCCCGCCACGTCTATCAGGGGCTCACGTCCGGCTACGGCTTGGCCGCCGTCATCGTCTCCGTTGGCGCCGGGATCGGCACGCTCGTCCTCGTGTGGGGATCGCGGTTCCAGCTGGCCCGGCTCAGCGCTGCGCTCGCCGTCGCCGCGCTACTCGCCGGCTGGGCCGCCGCGCAGCGTCCGACCGTGCTGCCCGGGCTCACGTTGCACCAGGCCGCGGCGGGACGCCCGACCATGATCGCGGTGGTCGTGGCCGTCGTGGCCGGCGGCCTGATCCTCGCGCCGTCGCTCGGCCTGCTGTTCCGCCTCGTGCTCTCCGGCGGATTCGACCCTGACACGCAGCAGGCTTTGCCGCCACCGACCGGCAGGCCCGCCTCGCCGGGAGCGGCCGTGAATCCCGCCCGGCTGGCCGCCGTCTGCCTGCTCGCCGGATTCGTGTTGCTCACACTCATCGACAGTGGGATCGCGCACATATTCGGCGTCCTGGCTCTGCTCGCCGCCGCGGCGCTGGCCTTCGCGGCCGTGACGGCCGACGATTTTCTCGATCCCCAGGAGGGAACCCAATGACCGAGCCCATCGGGCTGGATCATTGGGTTCGGCTGGATCGCTTCGTATGATCCTCGCGCCTGCCCGGCGTTCAGTGCGCCAGCCGACGATCTTGATCATCTCGCTCCCTGCAGGTCGCCAGCCCTGCTCCGGGCGACTTGATCACTCATCACGCGCGACCCAAGCCGATGTGCGTGCGAACGCACGGTGCGCGAAAGGCGTCCGGTGTTCACGAAGCTTGATCCGATACCCGGCCGCGATCACGTCGGGCGTCGCGATCACGCGGACCGAGTGGGCGTGCGCTGACGGCTCCTAGGCCTCGGCGCGATTGCCGTCGAGGGCACCCGCGTCAATCTCGGCGCGGACGAGAAGGTCGCCTGGGACTTGGTCGCCGCGTGGGACACGGTCATGGGCCGCGGGGCCGACGTCGGCGCAAAGCGCACGACCATGCCCCCGACCAGGTCCGACCGGATCTGCCGATCTGAGTGCACTGCGCCGAATGGGCGGAAAGAGCCTCTGGCGGGTCTCGGCTCCGGTGCTCACACTCGACCTAGGACGCGGCATCGTGCCCGCCCGTGGCGACGATGGAGGGCGCATGGCCGAGCTGCTCATGCTCGAGTTTGATGGGCTCGACGAGACGGACTACGCAAAGGTGAATGCCCAACTCGGCCTGGACCCGAAGACCGGCGCCGGGGACTGGCCAGCGGGGCTCATCTCTCACCTAGCCGGCGTGGAAGAAGGCGGCAGCGCCTATGTGATCGAGGTTTGGGAGTCGCAGGAGGCCCAAGCGGCCTTCATGCAGTCCCGCCTCGGCGCTGCCTTGGCAGCCGGCGGAGTCTCTGCCACTCCGAAGGTGACCTGGGCACGCCTGGTGGGCCATCAGAACCCAGGCCTCTGACTGAATGATCAATGCCCATCTTCGGCGAGCTGACCTCGCTGTCATCGGCCCCCGCCGGGGTCGTTGTGCGCTCTGCGGAGCGTTAGCGGCAGTGCGCGTAAGCCGTCGGCGACAGAAGTAGGCATTCCGCGAGACACGGACATGCCGCGGACAGCGCGCTCGTAGCCGATGACAGCGCGTGCCGGCGGGTGCTCAATTAATCCGGGTGGGCGCGTCGCCCGACGTGTCGATCTTGAACCATCGGATCAGCGGAAGGCAGGTGAGACCGAAGACTACGGTGTAGCCGAGGATGCCGATGGTGCGCCATCCGAGGGCGTTGGCGAATGGCCCGATCAGCCCGATGAGGCACAGTGCCCCACTTGTGATTAGGCCGCGTCGAACACGGGTTGCGGTACCGCCATGAGTAAAGGCTGGTACGGCGAACAGGAGCGCCAGCCCGAAGAACACGTCCCAGGCGACGATGTCGATGGCGTAGAACGTCGACGGCCACTCGAAGCCGAAGATCCGTGCGTAGCC
>JAVHVH010000213.1:0-49820 GCA_032160665.1 Pseudonocardiales bacterium | reverse complement strand
AATGCCTCTCTGGGATCGTCGCGGGCACGGTTAGCCGTCCGCCGCGATCTGTTCCAACGTGCGCCCGGTGAGGACGGACTCCGGCTGGGTGCGGGTCGGACGGCGACGAGCATCGGCGCCGGCATCCTGCTTCTTGATCAGCAGCCACAGGTCCTCGCCGCGCGTGCGGATCATGCTGTAACCGCCGGACAGCTTCTCGCCCGCGAGTCGGAAGGACAGGTGACCACGCTCGAGGCCAGCCGTGGCGGACAGCTCGCGGTCGCCGTCCTTGCTGACGTTGTGGAACGTGCCCCGGTCCCACACCTGCACCGTGCCGCCGCCGTACTGCCCCTTGGCGATCACACCTTCGAAGTCCTCGTAGCCCAGTGGGTGGTCCTCGGTACGTTTGGCCAGTCGGCGTTCGCGCGGATCGGTCGACGGACCCTTCGGCACCGCCCACGAGACCAGCACGCCATCGATCTCGAGCCGGAAGTCGTAGTGGTCGGCGGTGGCCAGGTGGTGCTGGATGACGAAGTGCGGGTCGGACCTGGTTCCCCTGGGGCCGCGTCCGCGAGGCTCGCGGGTGCGGTCGAAGTCCCGCTTGCCGCGATAGCGCGTCAGCTTGTCGGCCATGACACGGGATTACCCCAACCGGGAACCGGGCAATCCAGTGGTGTGTCGAGCGGAAAGTACCCCGGAGCCGAGTCGTTCCTTCCCCACGCATCCGGCCTGCGGGCGCTTCGTCAGGCCGCCGGCGGCTGTCAGGGCTGTGACCTGCACGAACGGGCCACGCAGACCGTGTTCGGCCGTGGACCGTCCGGCGCCCGGTTGATGCTGGTCGGCGAGCAACCCGGCGACGTCGAGGACGTCGAGGGCGAGCCGTTCGTGGGTCCGGCGGGCAAGCTGCTGAGCCGTGCGCTCGCCGACGCCGGCCTCGACGACGTGCCTACCTACGTGACCAATGCGGTCAAGCATTTCCGGTGGAAGGAGTCGCGGGGCGGCAAGCGGCGCATCCACGACAAGCCCACGGCCGCTCAGTCCACCGCGTGCCGGCCGTGGCTGTCCGCGGAACTGCATGCGGTCCGACCGGTCGTCGTGGTCGCCCTGGGCGCCACGGCCGCCGGATCCCTGTTCGGGCCGGGGTTCCGGCTGACCCGCCATCGGGGCGAAGCCATGGACTGGCCGCCCGCTTCGGGCGACTTTGCCACCGACGAGACACCGATCGACGCCGCGCTGGCGACCATTCATCCGTCCGCCGTTCTGCGCGCTCCGGGCGAGGACCGCGCGGAGTACTACGACGGGCTGGTGAACGACTTGCGCATCACGGCCGAACTCCTGCGGTAACGCGCCCCGCCCGGGCGGCCCCAGATCAGGGTGAGCTCGGCAGCAAGGTGAGGTGCCGTATTGATGTCCGGACGCACGCTCCTGGCTATGCCCGTAAAGTCGTCAACGATCTTGATCATCTCGCTCTCTGCAGGCGTGCGACGCTGCTCTGAGCGAGATGATCAACGGTTTCGTCAACCGAGTCTGCCGATGACCGACGAGTCTCCGCGTAGTCGCCCGTGATCCACAGAGACTCGTGGCTGCCCGGATAGCCACGAGTCTCTGTGGATCACGAGGTCCTAGACCTGTCGCGACAGGCATCCGCACATGCCGCGTTGGGCGCGCCCGCCGGGGCTGAACTGCGCTGATACCGACAACCGGCCCCATATTGCTGCCGAACTCAGCTCAGCGCGAGCTCCGCCCACACGCTCTTGCCGCCGCCTGACGCCTCGACGCCCCAGTCTCTCGACAACGCCGAGACGATCAGCAGCCCGCGCCCGCTCGCTTCCGTGATGTCCGGATGACGCAGCTCAGGCGTCCCTAGGGCGTCGTCGTGGACCTCGATACGCAAGGCGTGGTCGTAGGTACTGAGCATGACCTCGGTCGAGCTGCAGTTGGCCTTGACGGCGTTGGTGAGCAATTCGCTGACGATCATCTCGGCATCGGCGATCACCCGGCTGGCCCCGTCGCATTCATCGAGCACCTCGGCCAGGCTCCGGGTGCAGAACTTGCGACCTTCGGCCGGGGAGTTCTCCGCACAGGGAAAGTTCTCGCTCCGCCGCCACATCCTCATACACAAGCGTGTACCCGTACATGAAGGTCTCGAAGCATTTGTCGTAATGCGGGTCAATCGTCTATTTCGGGCGTGACGTCGAAGAATCCGTCCAACCCGCCGAGTTCCAGCACCCGCGCAGTTGTCGGCTGCACCGAACGCAATGCGAACGACTTGCCGCTCGTGACTGCCAGTTGGCGGATCTCCACCAAGCAGCCCAGGCCGGTCGAGTCGAGGAAGGTCAGTTGGGAAAAGTCGAGGACGAGCTTCGCCACCTCGGGGTCGGCCAGCGCCGCGTTCGACTCGTGCCGCAGCGCGGTGACCGAACCCAGGTCGAGGTCGCCGGCCACGGCCACAACTGCGGTTTCCGCCTCGCGTGCGGTGTCGATCGAGAACTCGGTCACGAGCAAACTTTGGCACATGTGCGCCGAGTGGGTCAGATGAGGTGGCGGGGAGGCCGCGATGCAGCGGCATCACCAACGATTGTTCGACTGCGCACCGGCAACGCCGAGGCGGGCTCGCGCCTTCGTCGTGGACTCCATCAAGCGGCTCGAGATCCGCGTCGCCGATCAGGCGCCGGGGTGTCCCGTCCTGCGACGAGCGAGCCGGACCGATGCGTCCGGCCGCGCCCTGGCGCTGGTTGCGGCGCTCGCGTCCGAGTGGGGCCTCACCGATGCCGCCTGGGGCGGCAACGAGGTGTGGGCGAACCTCGTGCGGCGACCTCAGCCCACGTAACGCACGGCCAGCGCGGTGACGTCGTCGGCGCCCGGCGCCTGGTCGATGGCCTCGATCAGGGCGGAGAGACCGCCGGCAAGGTTGGCACCTGCGAGCACGCCGGCCCGCTTCGCTAGGCGTTCCAGGCCATCGTCCAGCGGCTCCTCGCGCCGCTCGACCAGTCCATCGGTGTAGAGCAGCAACGTGTCTCCGCGCGCCAACACGGCGGTCGTCGCGGGGCGCCCGACGCACTCGACGCCGAGCGGACGCTGGGCGGGGACGTCGAGCCAACGCGCCTCGCCGACGGCGGACACGATGACCGGGGGTAGGTGCCCGGCGCTGACGACGTGGACCTGGCCGAGCGCCGGGTCGATGTGCGCGTACAGCAAGGTCGCCAACTCGGTGAGCCCCAGCCGCGCGATCATCCGGTCGAGCCGGCCGACCACCGTCTGCGGGTCGGGGTCGATACAGACGTACGCCCGCACCGCAGCACGCATCTGCGCCATGGCCGCCGCCGCGCCGATCCCGCGCCCCATGACGTCGCCGATGAACACGCTCAGCCCGCCGTCGCCGTCCTCGATCGCGTCGTAGAAGTCGCCGCCGACGTCGGCCGGACCGGCTGGCCCGTAATGGGTCGCGATCTGCCAACCGGGCAGGTGGTCCAGCTCAGCGGGCAGCACGGCGCGCTGCAGTTGCAGGGCAATGCCCTCGGTCTGGCTGTGCAATCGGGCGTTGTCGATCGACATCGCGGCGCGGCGGCCGAGATCCTCGGCCACCGAGAGATCGGCTGGCTGGTAGGAATGGTCGGACTCCGCGCGGATCAGCATGATCACGCCGAGCGTCCGCCCCCGCGTGCTCAACGGAACGATCATCGCAGAGCGGAGGTTCAGCTCCCGAGACAGCCGAAGATGGTCCTCGTCGCGCGCGCCCGCCTCGATCATCTCGTCGGTGATCGTCTCGTACAGCTCGCTGACGCCGGTGCGCAACACGTTCGGCGCCCCCGTCGGCGCGTCCTGCAGCGGCGGATATCTGCGCTCCAATTCCCACGCCCAGGCGACCTTGTCGGGGTCGGCATGCGCCACCGCGAGCGTTTGCAACTGCCCGTCCTCGACGATCTGCACCGCACACCAGTCCGCCAGCGTGGGCACGGTCAACTGCGCGACCCGGCGCAGCGTCGTGCGGTAGTCGAGGCTGCCGGCGAGTTCGGCGGACGCCATGGCCAGGAACGTCAGTTTCTGGGCCGCCTCGCTGGCGCGCTCGGAGGCCTGGATGCGCCGGACGGCCTGACCGCACGCGTCGGCGAAGGTGAGGAGGAAGTCCAACTCCGCTGCCTCTGGCAGCCAGCCGTCCTCGAAGGTCAGACCGATCGATCCGGCCGGCCACGCCCCGCGCCCGAGCGGCAAGGTCAGCAACGAGCGACCCGCTGGCATCCAGCTGGCGAGCACCGGGTAACGCTCGGCAACTTCGGCGGGGCTGCCGAGCAGCACCGGTCGCCCGGTACGCGCCGCCTCGCTGGCCGGATTCAGGTCATTGACGCCGAACGTCGCCCACCTCAGGTCGGTGCCAGGCTGCAGACCGTGTCCGCCGGCCATCACCAGTTGGTCGCCCTCGCGGATCAGCAGGGTCGCGGTGGCGGCCCCGACTGCGGCCGCGATGTGAGTGACGGCGACGTCGATGAAGCCCGCCATGTCCTGCGTTGCCCCGAGCTCGCCGGTCACCTGGGCGAGCCGCTGCAACTGCAGCGATTCGAACCCATTCGGCACCGAGAACCCGGCCCGGCCGAGCCCCGCTTCTGGGGACGCTTGCATGCGCCAATGTTTCCACCGCGGGCGGCGATTGCCCAGCCGAAGACGTCACGATCTCGACTCGGGCGCCGCCTCCGGGCGGATAATGGCGCGTATGGCCCGGTTCCGGTTCGCCGACCGCCATGACGCCGGCCGCGCCCTGGCGGCCGCGCTGACGCGGTTCGCCCACCGACCGGATGTCGTCGTGCTCGGCCTGCCGCGCGGCGGCGTCGTCGTCGCCGCTGAGGTCGCGGTGCGGTTGGGTGCGCCGCTCGACGTTGTCGTGGTTCGCAAGCTGGGTGCCCCCGGGCGCGCGGAACTCGCCATGGGTGCGCTCGCGGTATGGGGGGCGCGAACGCGGTGCGTCCGCAACGAGCACGTCACGCGACGGTTCGGGGTCAGTGACCGCGACTTCGACGCGGTTCGGGCGCGTGAGCTGGAGCTGGCCCGGCACCGGGCCGAACAGTGGAGCCAGTCAACCCCCGCCGTGGCGGGCCGCACCGTGATTCTCGTCGACGACGGCCTGGCGACCGGGGCGACCCTGCGTGCGGCCATCGAGGTCATGCGCGATGCCGCGGTGGGCCGCCTTGTGGTCGGACTCCCCGTCGGACCAGCGCAGGAATTGGCCGGCATCGGGCAACTCGTCGACGAGGTCGAGTGCGTTCACGCGCCAGAGGACTTCGGCGCCGTCGCCGTCCACTACGCGGACTTCGGCCAGGTCGACGACGACACTGTCGGCACGGCGCTGGCCCAGGCGGCCGCCCGCGTCAGTTGACGGCGGTCACCCGCGGCCGACGGCCTTCTCGAGCTCGGCCTTGTTCATCGTCGACCGGCCTTCGATGTTCTTGCGTTTCGCCTCTTCGTACAGCTGGGCCTTCGTCCGCCCGGCCGATCCCGAATGCGATCGCAGTCCGCCGCGCCGGCTGGAGGAGATGTCGTTCGTGGACGTGCGGCTCGCCTGCTTGGCCTCACCCGATCGTGCCCGCTCCTTGTTCACCGTCCGGGCGGCGATCTCCTCGGCGACGTCCTCGGAACGGCCGCGACTCTTCAAGCTCGTCTTGATGTCCTCGTATTGACGCTCCCGCTTCTTGTTCCACGCCTGCTGGGGCATCACGCGCTCCTTTCACCAGCCCTGCCTAACCGCTACCCGCCGCCGGGTATCGGCAAACCTGGTTGCGGTGCGGTGGAATGCGGGTAGATCAGGCAGTGTGACTAGCAACGTGTCCGACGAGACCACCACCACCACCCTGCGCTGCCCCGTCTGCGGCGCTGAAGCCACGGTTCGCGTCGATCGGCACCCGAGCGGCTCCGTATCGCATTGCGACGTCGCCGGGTACGAGTGCGCGAGCGGCTGCGAGGTAGACGACGAAACCGTGCGCCGCATCATCGGCGCGCAGTAGCGCAGCACTCAGTGTCCTCGCCGAGTGCCCAGGCACCGCTGACCGACGTCAGCGAATGGGCGCGCAGCAATCTGCTCCTCGTGATCCTGGTGGTTACCGGATCGATCCTGATCACCCGCGCCGCCACCTGGTTCAGCGAACGGCTCTCGACCAAGATCGACCAGCGCGCGGACCAGGCCGATGCCCTCGTCCGCTCGGAGGCGAACAAGCACCGGCACGCCGTCATCCAGGTCGTCACATGGGCGATCCTCGTCCTGATCTATTGCATCGCGGCCGTCGCGGTGGTCCACCTGTTCGGCCTTCCGCTGACCGGGTTCGTGGCGCCGGCGACCGTGGCCGGCGTGGCGCTCGGATTCGGCGCCCAACGCATCGTCCAGGACATCCTTTCCGGGTTCTTCATCGTCGCCGAGCGGCAATACGGCTTCGGCGACGTGGTGCGGCTGGCCGCGCCCGGCGCGACGGCCACAACCGGCACCGTCGAGGAGATCACGTTGCGCATCACTCGGATCCGGTCGCTCGACGGCGAGGTCATCACCACACCCAACGGTCAGATCGTGCAGGTCACGAACCTGTCCCGGGACTGGGCGCGGGCGGTCATCGACGTCCCGGTCCCGGTGACCGTCGACGTCAGCGACGTCAGCGACATCCTACGAGCGGTGTGCAGCGAGGCGTTCGAGGACGAGCAGCTGCACCGCCTGATGCTGGACGCGCCGAGCGTCATGGGCGTGGAGAGCCTCGCCGTGGATCAATTCAACGTCCGGGTAGTCGCGCGCACCTTGCCCGGCAAGCAGTTCGAGGTCGGGCGGGCGTTGCGGGCCCGGATCACCCAGCGGCTACGTCGGGCAGGAATCATGGTGGCTCCTTCGGTCGACATCGACGAACCGACCGGCAGCAGCTGATGCGTCGATGGTGGTCGGCGCACGTCACGGCCCGCCCATCGACGCTCGTCCTCTCGGTCGTGTTCGTAGCTGTCCTGGTGGTGTACTTCCTCGTCCGGCCCAGGTCCACCGTCCGAACCACCCCCTCCGAACCCATCCCACGGCCGAGCACGCCGGCGGTCACCTCGCCGAGCCCGTCCGCTCCCCCAACCGATCGGTCTTCATCCGCCGGGCGATCAACCTCCGGCACACCGAGTTCAGCCACTCCGAGTACGTCCGCGTCGCCCTCCCTCACCGGCCCCGCCACCACGGCGACGACC
This sequence comes from Pseudonocardiales bacterium, assembly GCA_032160665.1. Taxonomy (GTDB): domain Bacteria; phylum Actinomycetota; class Actinomycetes; order Mycobacteriales; family Jatrophihabitantaceae; genus Jatrophihabitans. Next base: position 42,650 of record JAVHVH010000213.1, on the reverse strand, counting down.
TCGACACCGACCTCGACGTCGAGCACCACCACGACGACGCCCTGACGAGGCGGCACGCCGGCTCGGTCTGCCCGCAAACCGGGATGTTTCACCCAGCGGTCGATTCCGCCCGCTGGGGTAGCGTCGTGAATGGGCAAAACGGTGCCTGTCAGAACCACGCGCACCCCGGACGGAACCGGACAATGACCGACGATCAGACCGTGCGTCGCATCCTCGACGTGCTCGCCGTCCTCGGACCCAAGATCACCGAGACGAAGTCCTCAGATGACGCGCTTCGACTGCTCACGAGCCACTGCCTCGATGTCGTCGAGGGCGCACAGGTTGCCGGCGTCACAAGGGCCCGCGACGGCGACTTCGAGACCGTCGCCGAGACGAACGACGTAGCGCGGGCCGTCGACGCGATCCAATACGAACTCTGCAACGGACCGTGCGTCGACGCAGCAATCGAGCGGACGGTCTACCGCGCCGGCGATCTGAGCGCCGACAAGCGGTGGCCGGAGTTCGGACGTCGCGCGGTCGTCGAGACCGGCGTCATGAGCATGCTGTCCTTCCGGCTGTTTTTCGAGGACGACGACTACATCGCGGCCCTGAACATGTACTCGAAGGAGCCTCACGCGTTCACCGATGAGGCGCTGATCGCGGGCCTCGCGGTCTCCATGTTCGGCGCGCTGACGGTCACCAACTCCCGCCACAAGGACCGGATCATGAATCTCGAGCGGGCGCTGGAAACCAACCGCGACATCGGCGTGGCGATCGGCGTGCTGATGGCGTTGCACAAGGTGACTCGCGAGCAGGCCTTCGACCTGTTGCGCGTCGCGAGCCAGCGGCTGCATCGCAAGCTCGCCGACATCGCCAGTGACGTCGCCGAGACCGGAACGCTGTCCTTCACCTAGCTGGCTTAGGGGCAGTGCGGGTCGACGGCAAGGGCCTGGACCACGGCCGCGAAGTCTCCGGACTCGGCATATGCCGAACGTTGGAGCGTGGCGCCGGTGCCGCGGCGTCGAATGGCCGCCAGGCCGCCCTCCACGGCCGCGGTGTCGCCCGCCGCGTCCAGCGCCGGGGCGATCCACTCCAGCAACCGGTCCACGAGGTCCCACGCCGGCACGACCTCCGGGCGGCCGTCGCTCGTCGCGAGGTCGACGAGCCCGCCCGTCATCCCCCACCGATGGGCCCGCCAGGCCGCGGCGCGACGTAGTTCGGCGCGCACCGGGGTCGGCTTGCTGCCGGTGGCGCGGTGGACGAGGGCCCTGGCCACGCCGGCGATCGCGACGGCGTCCTCAACATGCGGGCACACGTCGCAGATGCGGATCTCCACCGTCGGATAGGTCGCGGACAGCCGGGCGTCGAAGTACATCATCCCGAGGTCGCGCGCGGCACCGGTCGCGATGAGATCATCGCGCAGGCGTTCGTAGTCGGCCATGTCGTCGAACGGCGCCGTCGGCCCAGCTGACGGCCACTGACCCCAGAGGATGCTCCGGTAGCTCGCGTAGCCGGTGTCCTGGCTGGCGTAGAAGGGTGAGTTGCTGCTCAGCGCGGCCAGCACCGGCAGCCACACCCCGACACCGTTCAGGACGTGGATGCCTTCCGCCTCGGATTCGACCGACACGTGGATGTGCATGCCGCAGGTGATCTGCTGGCGGGCCACGAGGCCGTACCGCTCGGTCATCTCGCGGTAGCGGTGCGAGACGGTCGTTTGCGCGGTCCCGAGCACAGGGCTGGTGCCCGACGGCACCAGGCGCACGCCCTGCGCGGCGCACGCCTGCGCAAGCTCACCGCGCAGCGTGCTCAGATCAGCGGCCAGCGAGCTGAGCGATTCGGTCGGCGAAGACGCGAGTTCGGCCTGAGCCTGCTTGAGCTCGTGTTCGAACTGCGCACCTTCATCGGCATCGTTCGCGGCCCCGACCACCTCGTCGCCGCGGGCCGCGAGCTCGGCTCCGGTACGGCGCAGGAGCAGGAACTCCTCTTCGACGCCGACCGTGCGCCCACCCACCGGCGACGCCGTTCAGCGGGTCGGGAGATCGCTACTCATGCGCTCGTGCTACCCCGGGTGCGAGCGAGTCAAACTCGGCCAACCCGGGTGCCGCTCGCGGCCAGCCGCTCCGCCTGTTCCTCGATCCAGGCCGGGACCGGGTATCCGAACATCCAGGGCAGCCGAGCGATCTCGGCACAGTCATCCTCGGCACTGGTGACGTCGCGACGCAGCCAGGTGCGCACGATCCGCTGATCCCCCCGGCTGTACATGACCGCGTGCGGCGGTTCGTGGCCGATAAAGAGTTGGCAGCGGCCCTTCCGCGGCGACGGCACGCCCAAGGTCGCCACACATCGAACGTCCGGAAGTGAACTCGACTCGGCCGAGTCTGGCCCGGTCCGCGATGCGGTCATCGGCTTCCCACTCCAGCAGCTGCTCGACAGGCACGCTGTTCGGCCACTAACTGCCTACCCCGGCACGAGCGAGCCTCAAACCGGGCTTAACGGCACGTTAGGCCGGTCGCGCGGGCTCAGTCAACAGGGTGGCGAGGACGCTCTGGTCGATGTGGGCGACGAGTTCGGCGGGATCGCGCCACACCTCGATCGCCCCGGATGAACGCAGCTCGGCTTCCGGGGTGCCGCCGCACGTCAGCCCGACAAACGGCACGCCGGCCTGCTGCGCCGCCTTGCCGTCCCACACCGCGTCCCCGACGAACACCGCGCGATGTGCGGCCAGCCCCGATTCGTCCAGCGCGGCGGCCAGGATGTCCGGCGCCGGCTTACCGGCGTCAGCGTCACTCGAACTCGTCGCCCCGTCGATCGCGTCATCGGCGTCGAGCGCCGATCGCAGTGCTTCGAGCTCCGCTTGCGAGGCCGACGACGCCAGCACGACCGCCAGCCCGCGCCGCGCGCACGCGCGCAGGAGGTCGGTGGCCCCGGGCAGCGGGGTGAGGCGCCCCCAGTGCTGTTTGTAGAGAGCGAGGTGCGCCGCGTCCATCTCGTCGTCGTCGTCGCCGCTGCGGTCCGCTCCGAGGAGATGGTCGAGCAGTTCGTCCGACCCCATCCCGATCGCGTGATGGACCGCGGCCATAGGCACGCGATGGCCGCTCTGCCGGAGGGCTTCGGCCCAACACACGGCGTGCAGGAAGGTGGTGTCCACCAGGGTTCCGTCGACGTCGAACAGGACGCCGAAGCGGTCGTCTACACCCTTTGTCATGGCCGCTACTTACCCAGGCGCCCGCCCGTACCTCACCGCGGCCGAGCGCGGTCTTGCTCACGGACAGTACTGAGGTACGTTTCGGCCGTGATCGGTGCAGGACATCAGAGATGACCGACGATCTCGCGGTGCATCGCCTCGTGGACGTCTTCGACGAGCTCGGGCCCGAGATCGCTGCCGTCGGTGCGCCCGACGCGGCGCTCGAAGCGGTCACCGCCCGCAGCCTCAAGGTGATTCCCGGGGCCGAGGCAGCCGGCGTCACTCGGGCCCGCGACGCCGGGTTCGAGACCCTCGCGGCGACGAGTGATCTCACCCGCCGCGTGGATGCGATCCAGTACGAACTCGGCACGGGACCCTGCGTCTCCGCGGCGCTCACCGCCTCGGTCTTCCGGGCCGATGATCTGGCCTCCGACGACAGGTGGCCGGAGTTCGGGCGCCGCGCCGCCGAGGAGACTGGCGTGTTCAGCATGCTGTCCTTCCGGATGTTCTTCGAGGACGACGAGTTCATCGCGGCGTTGAACCTGTACTCGACGCAGCCGAAGGCGTTCGACACCGAGTCCGCACTGATCGGTCTGGCCTTTGTCACCTACGGCGCGCTCGCGATCACAAGCGCGCGCCGCCTCGAACGGATCGTCAACCTCGAGCGCGCCCTCGCAAGCAATCGCGACATCGGCGTCGCGATCGGAATCCTCATGGCGCTGCATCGAGTCACGCGCGAGCAGGCCTTCGACCTGCTCCGGATTGCGAGCCAGGGTCGTCATCGCAAGTTGGCCGAGGTTGCGAAAGACGTGGCCGAGACCGGCACCCTTGACGTTCTGTAACCAGCGTCGGACCACATCTCACGCGGGTATGACTGCGCAGGCGTATAACGGTTCGTACGGTCAAGAAGAGGCCGCACTTGTGCTGGACGGAGCCGCGCCGTGAACAGCCCTTTTGCCGATGAGCCACGTATCTGGACCGGACACGGCCTCACCGTCGCAGTCATCGGTCGTCACGCGCTGCAGACTGCCGTCAGGGTAGGTGGCGAGCTGGATCTTGTCAGTGCGCCGATTCTGGGGGCCTGTCTTCAGAACGAACTCGCGGCCGGGCGCCGCTACGGTCGGCTGAACCTGTCCGATGTCACCTTCATCGACTCGATCGGACTGAGCGCCGTCCTCGACGCCCATGAGGCGTTTCTCGCCCAGCACGGGATGCTCGTCCTGACTGGCCTATCCGCGAGAGTCACCCGCATCGTGCAGGTGTTGAACCTCGAAGGCGAACTGATGATCTCGCAGTTCCCCGAGCCCGCCCCGTCCGCCGACAGCGAGCAGTGCATCCTGCAGTCGACCGGCTGAACACAAGCCCAGCCCCCCTCGGTTGACTCAACCGACGAGAGGGCACGATGTGCTTGTGCTGGGACTCCCTGACTCCATCCGCGCCTGCTTGTTCGATCTCGACGGCGTGCTGACCGACACCGCGGCAGTGCACCGGGCAGCGTGGAAGTCCGTCTTCGACACCGTCCTCGCCGAGCACGGTCAGAGCCCCTTCACCGAGGACGACTACAACGAATACGTTGACGGCAAGCCGCGCCTGGACGGCGTGCGCGACTTCCTCACCTCTCGTGACCTGAAGATCGACGAGGGCAGCCCGGACGATTCCGCGGACGCGGAGACCGTGCACGGCATTGCCACGCGCAAGAACGTCGACCTGCTTCGCCGGATCCGGTCCGACGGCGTGGAGGTCTATCGCGGCTCGTGGCTCTACGTCGAAGCCGCGGCCCGGAACCACATTCCGCGCGTCGTCGTGTCCTCGAGCGCAAACACCGGCGAGGTCCTGCACGCAACGGGACTTGACCGGCTGATCACGCAATACGTGGACGGCAACACGATTGAGGAGCAGGGACTGGCCGGCAAGCCGGCACCGGACTCCTTTCTGGCCGGCGCCAGGCTGGCCGGCGCCCAGCCCGCGAACTGCGCCGTGTTCGAGGACGCCACGTCCGGGGTCGAGGCAGGACGCCGCGGCGGATTCGGCTTCGTCGTCGGCGTCAATCGCCTCGACCAGGCGCACGCCCGGGCGCTCGACAAACACGGTGCGGACACCGTGATCGACGACCTGGCCGACCTGCTGTGATAAGTAATCCCCGGTTTCCGATCGACCCCTGGCATGTTCGCGAGATCGGCCTCGACGAGCACACGCTCGCGCAGAGCGAGTCGATCTTTGCGCTGTCCAACGGCCACATCGGATTGCGCGGCAACCTCGACGAGGGCGATCCCAACGGCCTGCCCGGCACGTACCTCAACTCCTTGTACGAGAGCCGCCGGCTGCCGTACGCCGAATCCGGGTTCGGCTACCCCGAGTCCGGCCAGACGGTCCTGAACGTCACCAATGGCAAGATCATCCGACTCCTCGTCAACGACGAGCCCTTCGATCTGCGTTACGGCGACCTCCTCCACCATGAGCGGATCCTGGATCTGCGCCGCGGCCTGCTCATCCGGCACGTCGAGTGGCGCTCACCGGCGGGCACCCGGGTGCGGGTGCACAGCACGCGGATGGTGTCGGTCGCGCGTCGGTCGCTGGTGGCAATCCGCTATCGCGTGGAACCCGTCGACGAGCCGCTGCGGGTCGTCGTCCAGTCCGAGATGGTCGCGAATGAACCCATCCCACGGCAGTCCAAGGACCCCCGCGTCGCAGCAGAGATCGAGAATCCGCTGGAGCCCGTCCTGCACGACGTCACCAACCGGCGCGCGATGCTCATCCATCGCACCCGCTCCAGTGACCTGCGCATGGCGGCCGGCATGGAGCACGTCATCGAAGCGGAGACCGAGTACGTGTCGGAACTGATCGCCCAGGAGGAGTGGGCCCGGCAGACGGTCTCCACCGCGCTCAACCGGGGCCAGCACCTGGACCTGACCAAGTTCCTCGCCTACGGCTGGTCCAGCCAACGTTCCGCTCCGGCGCTTGGAGATCAGGTCGACGCCGGCCTGCTCAGCGCATCGCAGGCGGGGTGGGACGCGGTGCGGGCCGAGCAGGCGCACCATTTCGAGGACTTCTGGGCCGGCGCCGACGTCGAGATCGAGGGCGCACCCGCGATCCAGCAGGCGGTTCGCTTCGGAATGTTCCACGCGTACCAGGCGGGCGTGCGGGCCGAGCAGCGGGCGATCCCGGCGAAGGGGCTGACGGGTCCGGGGTACGACGGCCACGCGTTCTGGGACACCGAGATGTTCGTCCTGCCGTTGCTGACGGCGACAGCGCCGACCGCGGCGGCGGACGCGCTGCGCTGGCGGGTGTCGACGATGGATCTGGCGAAGGAGCGGGCGCGCACCCTGCGTCTGCAGGGCGCCGCCTTCCCCTGGCGCACGATCCGCGGCCAGGAGTGCTCCGCGTACTGGCCGGCGGGCACCGCGGCCCTGCACGTCAACGCCGACATCGCCGCTGCCGCGGCACGCCACGTCCGCTGGACGCACGACGACGACTTCGAGCGCGACTGCGCTCTGCCCTTACTCGTCGAGACTGCCCGGCTGTGGAATGCGGTGGGCTACGACGGTACGGACGGTCGGTTCCACATCGATGGCGTCACCGGTCCCGACGAGTACACGGCCGTGATCGACGACAACAGCTACACGAACCTGCTGGCGGGGCAGAACCTCGCCGCGGCGGCCGCGGCCGCGCGGCGCTGGCCCGACGCAGCGAGTGCTCTGGACGTCGATCCGGCCGAGATCGAGCAGTGGTCCGAGCGCGCGAATCGGATCGCGTTGCCCTACAACGCTGATCTCGGCGTCCACGAGCAGGACCGTGGATTCACCGTTCGGGCGAAGTGGGACTTCGAGCGGTCCGCGCGTGACGACGAGTACCCATTACTGCTCCACGCGCCCTACTTCACCCTCTACCGCAAGCAGGTGGTCAAGCAGGCCGACCTCGTGCTCGCGATGCATTGGGCCAGTGATGCGTTCACGCAGGAAGAGAAGGCCCGCAACTTTGCGTACTACGAGCCGCTGACGGTTCGGGACTCGTCGCTGTCGGCGTGCACGCAAGCGGTCATCGCCGCCGAGGTCGGCCATCTCGCGCTCGCCGCCGACTACCTGGGCGAAGCCGTGCAGATGGACTTGCGCGACCTCGAGCACAACTCCGGCGACGGTCTGCATATCGCATCGCTCGCCGGGGGCTGGCTGGCCGTGGTCGCGGGCTTCGGCGGACTGCGCGATGTCGGCGACCGGATGTGCTTTCGTCCCCAGCTGCCACCGGGCTGGACCCGCCTGCGGTTCGGCGTGCGCATCACCGGCCAGCGCCTGCACGTCGACATCACCGAGGGCAGCGTCACCTATTCCGTCGAAGGCACCGAGCCCGTGGCCATCGCCCAACTCGGCCCGCGCTCCCGCGACGAGTTCGACGTGCGGCCGAACAAGGCGGTGAAGCGCACCTGGAAACCGGTCAAGGCGAGCACGCCGACGCCTACGCAACCGGCGGGCCGGGCGCCCGAGCCTGCGGACAGTTTCGCCTAGACCAGGTCCCTTGGCGAAAGGCGCTCTCGTGTCAAGATCAAAGGTCGCGCAGGGCGGGTACGAACTCGCGCTCGGCCCACTCCAGGAACGCGGGCTGAGTGTCGCCACCGATCTGGACGACCGCGATGTCGGTGAACCCGGCCGTCACGAACTCGGCCACGGCGGCGACGTGTTGCTCGACAGCCGGACCGCAGGGAATCGAGTCGGCGACGTCGTCGAGCGTCACGAACTGGCTGGCCGCGGCGAAGCCGGCCGTGCTGGGCAGCTCGGCGTTAACCTTCCAACCGCCGCCGAACCACCGGAACTGATCGTGTGCGCGCTCGATCGCGGCGTCCCGTGACGGGTCCCAGCTAATCGGAACCTGGCCGACGCGCGGCTTCCCAGTACCGCCCGCTCGGTCGAACTGCGCGCCGAGCTCGGCGTCCGGCTGGACCGCGATCAACACGTCGCCGTGCTCGGCCGCGAGAGCGACCGACTGCGCTCCGGACACGGCCACGCCGATCTTGGGTGGCTGCGCACCCACGTCCCACAGTTTGGCGGAGTCCGCCCGAAAGTGGCGCCCGGAGAAATTGACGTAACCTCCCCCGAACAATTCCTTGATGATCTGCAGCGCCTCGTCGAACATCTCGTGCCGCACGTTCACGGGGGGCCAGCCTCGGCCCACGACATGCTCGTTGAGATTCTCGCCGGCGCCGAGTCCCAGCGTGAACCGCCCCTCGCTGAGGAGGTTGACGGTCGCCGCCTGCTGGGCGACGACGGCCGGGTGATAGCGCATGATCGGGCAGGTGACATAGGACATCAGCTCGACGCGTTCGGTCGCATGGGCCACGGCGCCGAGCGTCACCCAGGCGTTGGGCGCGTGCCCCTGACTGTCCAGCCACGGGAAGTAGTGATCGCTGATCACCTCGAAATCGAAGCCGGCCCGCTCGGCGCGCACGGCGTCGCGCACGAGTTCACGGGGGCCGGACTGTTCGCACATCAAGGTGTAACCGAATTTCGTCATGACCTTGGCCTACCCGGGCGCGAAGTCGACCGAACGCGTGCTTGGCTGGGAGCCGTGCCACCGTCACCCAGCGCCGGGCTGCTGCTGTACCGCCAGGGCATCGACACCCTCGAGGTACTGCTCGTGCACATGGGCGGTCCGCTGTGGGCGCACAAGGACGACGGCGCCTGGTCGATCCCGAAGGGCGAGTACCGGCCGGACGAGGATCCGCTGGCCGCGGCCCGGCGTGAGTTCACCGAGGAACTCGGCGGGCCGGCGCCCGAGGGCGTCGAGTACCGACCGCTGGGTGACGTCCGGCAGCGCAACGGCAAGGTCGTGTCCGCCTGGGCCGTCGAGGCTGATTTCGACGCGGCGACCGCAGTGAGCAACCTCTTCGAGATGGAATGGCCACCACTGTCGGGCCGGCTGCAGTCCTTCCCTGAGATCGACCGCGCTGAGTGGGTCCCGCTGGAGGTGGCCCGCGCCAAGCTCGTCCCCGCGCAAGCGGCGTTTCTCGATCGGCTGGCCGGAGCGCGCGACTGAGCGCGTACTACGGTTGAACGATGCGTTCCGTCACCGCTTACGCGACCCTCGCCGCCAATGCCCCGTTCGAGAAAACCACGATCGAGCGACGCGACCTGGGTCCTAAGGACATCCTGATCAAGATCGCGTACGCCGGCATCTGTCACTCCGACATCCATACCGCTCGCGAGGAGTGGGGCAAGGTCACCTTCCCGCTGGTGCCCGGACACGAAATCGCCGGCACCGTGGAAGAAGTCGGCTCCGACGTCCTCAAGTTCTCCGTCGGCGACCGCGCCGGCGTCGGGTGCATGGTTGATTCCTGTCGCGAGTGCGACAACTGCAAAGCCGGTGAGGAGCAGTACTGCCTCAAGGGCAACACCCCGACCTACGCCGGTGTCGGCGTGGACGGTCGGCCGACTGACGGCGGCTACAGCACGCACATCGTCGTCGACGAGGACTTCGCGCTGCACATCCCAGAGGGCGTCGGGCTAGACGTCGCCGCACCCCTGTTGTGCGCGGGCATCACGCTCTACTCGCCGTTGCGGCACTGGGACGCTGGGCCGGGCAAGAAGGTGGCCATTGTCGGACTCGGCGGCCTCGGGCACGTCGGCGTCAAGATCGCACATGCGCTGGGCGCCGAGGTCACCGTCCTGTCCCAGTCGCTGTCCAAGCAGGACGACGGTCTGAAGTTCGGCGCCGACCATTACTACGCTACGAGCGACGACCAGACCTTCGATGACCTGAAGGGCACGTTCGACCTGATCGTCAACACCGTCTCCGCCACGCTCCCGATGCAGCAGTACCTGTCCCTGTTGCGTCTGGACGGGACGCTGGTCAATGTCGGAGCGCCGCCGAAGCCGCTGATGGTGCCTGCCTTCGCGTTGATCCCGATGCGACGTAGTTGGGCCGGCTCGCTTATCGGCGGCATTCGTGAGACCCAGGAGATGCTGGACTTTTGCGCCGAGCAGGGCATCGGTGCTGAGGTCGAAATCATCGGCGGTGCTGACATCGATGAGGCCTACGACCGCGTTGTAACTAGTAACGTGCGCTACCGCTTCGTCATCGACACGGCAACGTTCGGGTAGGTGCCTGTTATGACCGACACCATGTCCCACCGACACCACGTGGTGGTGATCGGCTCGGGGTTCGGCGGGCTGTTCGCAGCAAAGCGTCTCAAGCGCGCCAACGTCGACGTCACTCTGATCAGCAAGACAACCCACCATCTGTTCCAGCCGCTGCTGTACCAAGTCGCCACCGGGATCCTGTCCGAGGGCGAGATTGCACCGGCCACCCGCGAGATCATGCGCCGGCGCAAGTACGTGCAGGTCCTGCTGGGTGATGTCACCGGCATCGATCTGGCCACCCGCGTCGTCGAATCGAGCGCGGGCGGCAAGATCACGCGCACGTCTTACGACTCGATCATCGTCGCCGCCGGCGCGACGACGTCCTACTTCGGCAACGACGACTTCCGACGCAGCGCGCCCGGGCTCAAGTCGGTCGATGACGCCCTCGAGCTGCGCGGCCGCATCTTGTCGGCCTACGAGTTCGCCGAGCTCGAGCAGGACGAGAAGCAGCGCGAGGAATGGTTGACCTTCGCCGTCGTCGGCGCGGGCGCCACAGGCGTCGAGATGGCCGGCCAGATCTCCGAACTGGCCCGCCGCACGCTAGTGAAGGACTTCCGCTCCATCGATACGCGGCGCACCCGCATCGTCCTCGTCGACGCTCTCGACACGGTGCTCGGTGCGTTCGGCACCAAACTGTCGGCCGGCGCGGCGAAACAGCTCAAGAAGCTCGGCGTCGAGGTGTGGCTGGACGAGAAGGTCGTCATGGTCGAGGAGGGTGGCCTGACCGTCGAGGACAAGAGCGGCGTCCGCACGCGGATCCCGACGCGCACAGTGGTGTGGGCCGCCGGCGTGCAAGCGTCCTCGCTCACCGAGTCACTGGCCGAGCAGTCCGGAGCCGAGCGCGACCGAAGCGGCCGGATCAAGGTCCGGCCCGACTGCACGCTGCCCGGTCACCCTGAGGTCTTCGTCATCGGCGACATGATGACCCTCGACAATCTGCCTGGCGTCGCCCAGGTCGCTATGCAGCAGGGGAAGTACGCGGCCGACCAGATCGACCGGCGGCTGCGCGGCAAGGCGGCCAAGGGCCCGTTCAGGTACTTCGACAAGGGCAGCATGGCCACCATCTCGCGGTTCAAGGCCGTCGCCAACGTCGGACCGTTGCGTTTCGGCGGATTCATCGCCTGGATGCTCTGGCTGGTGATCCACGTGCTGTACCTGGTCGGGTTCAAGAACCGGGTGACCACGGTGTTGCACTGGGCGGTTAGCTTCATCGGACGCGGACGATCGCAGCGCACGACCACGCTGGCCCAGCTCAGCGATCGAAGCACGACCCCGGGCGGCGACCCGGCTTCCGCCGCCGAACACCCGCAGGCGTCAGCGGTCGCATAGCGCCAAGCTGCAGTGGCGCTGGCGGTCGGCAATGATGTGCCGATGCCTCTGCGAGCCGAACTATTCGTCGCCGATCTGGACGCGAGCGCGCGCTTCTACGTCGACGTCCTCGGCTTCACGCTCGATCGCTCCGATGCCGGGTACCGCAGCCTGCACCGTGACGGCATCGTGCTCGGCTGCGCAGCCATCTCGGACCTGCCGACAGAGGGCGAGCACGGCTTCACCCAGGACGCGGTGCACGCCGGCCCCAAGGCGGGGGTCGAACTCGTCCTCGAGATTGACGGCGGGCCGGCCGCGGTCGACGCGCTGTACGAGCATGCGCTGGGCGTGGGCGCCGCGATCGCTGCGCCGCCAAAAAATCGGCCGTGGGGTCTGCGCGACGTCCGGCTCGCCGACCCCGACGGCTACTACCTACGAGTGACGCACGCCGCCGGGGCGGTGGAACTGGCTGTGGCGTCGACACCATCACCGCCGTACATCGCGGTCATCTTCACCTCGGTCCGCACGCCGTTCGACGAATCGGGTTACGCGGAGACGGCGACGGCCATGGAGCGGCTCGCCGCCGAGCAGCCCGGTTATCTCGGGATCGAGACCGCTCGGCACGGGCTCGGCATCACGGTCTCGTACTGGACCGGCCCAGCTGACGCGAAGGCGTGGAAGGCGATCGCCGAGCACCGGCTCGCCCAGCGGCTCGGCCGGGATCAGTGGTACCGCTGCTACCGGGTCCGCGTCGCGACCGTGGACAGCGAGTACGGCAGCGGCTGAAACCTCAGCGGCCGGGCCGACGCTCAGATGCCACCGCTGACCGCGAGCAACCGCTCGAGCAGCTCGGGATCGGCTTCGACGAAGATCAGCTTGTTGAGTTCCTCGAACATCTGCCGCAGTCGCTTGAGATCGACCGGGTGCTCGCGCTGCTGCACCCCGACGAGCAGGTTGAGCGCGATGCGGGCGAGCAGGCGGGCCCTCGTCCGGTCGATGCCCAAGGCCGAGATCGCATCGACGAGGTGCCGCTCGCGGCGCTTGTCCACGCGGGCCGTCACGTCGGCCACGCTCGGGTTGCTGCGGCCCCAAGCGCGGATCGCCGCCTCGGACGCGTGCGGCAGCCCGACGCCGAGTTCGGTGAGCGTGGTGATCCGCAGGCTGGGATCGGGCTGCGCCCTCGAGATCGCGATGAGCCGTTCGCTGTGCTCGGCCTCCCAATAGGCGAGCAGCTGGTCCACGAAGGCCGGGACGCTGCCGAAGTGGTGGTAGAACGAGCCCTTGGTGACGTCCAGGCGATCGCAGAGTACGGCGATCGTCATCGCCTCGCTGCCGTAGTCGCCGAGGACGGCGAGCGCCTCTCGGAAGTAGTCCTCCGCAGTCAGCCGCTCCACGCAGTCTCCTCAACCTTCCCCGTCATCGGATCATCGTGTCATCAGATGATCCCCTGCACCTCGGAGACGCGCGAATCAGCGGCCGACGGCGTATCCCTGGGCGCCGCGCGGGTTCGCCCCGGCGCGCAGGAAGCCGTCCGAAGATCGGCTGACCGCGCTCAGCCGCCCGAGCGACCACCCGTCCACCTCGACGACGTCGTGTCCGCGCCGGCGCAGGTCGGCGATCGCGGCCGAGCCCAGCCGCTGTTCGACAAGGACCTGCCGCGGGACCCGCTCGCGCGGATAGAAGGACGACGGGAAATGCGTCGTGTGCCAGGTGGCGGCGTCGATCGCCTCCTGCAGGTTCAGCCCGAAGACCGTGTGGAACAGGAAGAACGGCAGTTGCCATTGGTCCTGTTGGTCGCCGCCCGGAGTCCCGAACGCAAGGTAGGGCTCGCCGTCGCGCAGCGCGAGCGACGGCGAGAGCGTGGTCCGTGGTCGCTTGCCCGGTGCGATCGAGTTGGGCAGGCCCGGCTGCAGGAAGAACATCTGGGCGCGGGTGCCGAGCCCGAAGCCCAGGGACGGAATCACCGGCGAACTTTGCAGCCAGCCGCCGCTGGGCGTCGCGGAGATCATGTTCCCGAAGCGGTCGACCACGTCGATGTGGCAGGTGTCGCCGCGAGTGGCGCCTCCCGAGTCGACGGCCGGCTCGACGAGCAGAGTCGGCTCGCCCACGCCGGCGCCGAGAGCCCCCGAACCGTCGAGGTCCGCAAGGCGCGGGACACGGCCGTCCGGCTCGCCTGGTCGCAGGTCGGCGCTCGCGTCCGCCCCGATAAGGCGGCGGCGCTCGTCGTTGTACGCCGGCGACAGCAGCGCCTCGATCGGCACGTCGGCGACGTCCCCGTAGAACGCCTCGCGATCGGCGAAGGCGAGCTTCGCGCATTCGACGACGGTGTGGACGAGCTGCGGGTCACGAGGACCGGTGTCGTCCAGGTCGAAGCCAGCGAGCAGGGCAAGCTGCTGGAGCAGGACCGGGCCCTGGCCCCAGGCTTGCGTCTTCGCCAGCCGGTAGCGGCCGAAGTCGTAGGTCGCCGGCGCCTCGATCCGGGTGTGCCAACCGGCCAGGTCGTCGGCGGTGAGCACGCCCGCGTGCGGCGTCCCGGAGGTGTCCATGACCGGCGTCCGGACGAAGCCCTCGATCGCCTCGGCGACGAAGCCGCGGTAGAAGGCGTCCCGGGCGGCGGTGATGCCCTCGTCGCGCGACGTGCCCGGCGCGGTCTTGGCGACGCGTTCATAGGTGTCCGCGAGGACGGGGTTGGTAAGCCGGGTGCCCGGTCTCGGGACTGCGCCGTTGGGTAGGTAGACCGCGGCCGACGAGGGCCAGTGGTCGGTGAACAGGTCCGCGACCGTGGCGATCGTGCGGGCGGTGGCGGGAAGCACCGGGTAGCCGCGGCGGGCGTAGCCGATCGCCGGTTCGAGGACGTCCAGCAGGCTCATCGTGCCGAACTGGTCGAGCAGCGTCAGCCAGGCATCGAATGCGCCGGGGACGCATGCCGCGAGATGGCCGGTGCCCGGGACGAGGTCCAGGCCGAGGTCGCGAAACAGCTCGGCGGTCGCGCTGGCCGGCGCCGGGCCCTGGCCCGCGATCACCTGGATGTCGGGCTCGCCGGCCCGGCGGACGAGCATCGGCACCTCCCCGCCTGGGCCGTTGAGGTGCGGTTCGACGACCTGCAGGGTGAATCCGGCGGCCACGGCAGCGTCGAAGGCATTGCCGCCGCGCTCGAGCATCGACATCCCGACCGCCGACGCGATCCAGTGGGTGGAAGCCACCATGCCGAAGTCGCCGGTCAATTCGGGCCGCGTCGTCATCACGGTTCCCATCTTGCCGGGCCGGCGAGCCGGCTCTCGCTGCCCCACGAAGCAGCTCGAACGGCGGCGGTGGGCACGTGGCCCGCATGGCGGGGACCACTGCGATCGGATCGGTGACCTGGCGCGACGAGGTGACGGTCGTGGGCCGGGTGAAACTCGTCCAGCTCGGGGCGTCGGCCGGCCGGTCTCTGGAGGTGCAGATCTTCGACGAGACGGGCGGGCTGCGCTTGCTGTTCATGGGCCGGACCCGCATCCCCGGCGTCGTGCCCGGTGCGGTCCTGCGGGCGACGGGGCGGGGGGCGAGTATCGCGGCCACCTGCCGATCGCCAACCCGATATAGGAATTGGATTCCGTCGTCGCCGCGGTCAGCGATCCGGTGCAGCGGCCCAGCCGGACCAGCGCGTGACGTCGATAGCGATCACCGGGCCGGGCGGGCGCTGTGTCGCGTAGACGGGGTACCGCTCGGTGAGCAGGGCGAGCGCGTCCGCCGCCTCCGCCTCGTCCGTGGCGAGGATGCGGGCGTTGCCATCCGCGCGGGCCCACCAGAGCCGCGTCCAATCGTCCTGGTAGTGGTCGACGAGCACGGCTACCTGCGGGTTTGCCTCGACGTTGGCCAGGCGCCGCAGCGCCGTGGTGGTCTTGGGCTTGCCGTCCACGGCGGTGTAGACGACGTCCACGGCGAGCGCGAAGACGATCGGCACCACGTGCGGGCGGGCGTCGGCTGACGCAGTCGCCAGCCGGGCGACCGGAGTCACGGCGAACCGAGCCCGCGCCGCGTCGGCATCCATCCGCACAGGAACACGGTAGGCGGAAAATCGGGACGATCTTGGACACGCCCCCTAGGGTGGCGTCATGCGCTTCGGAGTCTTCGTCCCTCAGGGCTGGCGATTGGATCTTGCCGGCATCGACCCCGCCGACCAGTGGCCGACCATGCTCGGTCTCGCCCGGGCCGCGGAGGCAGGCCCGTGGGAATCGATCTGGGTCTACGACCATTTCCACACAGTCCCGGTGCCGACCGACGAGGCCACCCACGAGGCGTGGTCGCTCATGGCTGCCTTCGCCGCGACAACCACGCGGGTCCGGCTGGGCCAGATGTGCACCTGTATGGGCTACCGCAACCCGGCTTATCTCGCAAAGGTCGCCGCCACCTGCGACGTCATCTCCGGCGGCCGCGTCGAAATGGGCATCGGCGGTGGTTGGTACGAGCACGAATGGAAGGCCTACGGCTACGGCTTCCCCGGCGCGGGCGACCGGCTGCGCATGCTCGACGAGGGCGTGCAGATCATGCGCCAGTCGTGGACGGAAGGCGTCGCGACCCTGGACGGCGAGCACTACCAGGTCGACGGCGCGATCTGCCGCCCGCTGCCGCTGCAGGACGGCGGCATCCCGCTCTGGATCGCCGGCGGCGGCGAGAAGAAGACGCTGCGCATCGCGGCGCAATACGCGCAGTACACGAACTTCGACAGCACACCCGACGTGTTCCAGCACAAGTCTGAGATCCTTGCGCAGCATTGCCGGGATGTCGGCCGGGATTTCGACGAGATCACCCGCTCGGGCAACTACAACGTCGTGATCGGCGCGACGGAGAAGGACGTGCAGGACAAGCTCGCGTGGATCACCGATCACTACGCGCCGTTGGTGCCCGCCGACGAGCTGGAGCGGTACAAGCACATGTTCACCAACGGCCCGCTGGTCGGCACGCCCGAGCGGATCGTCGAGCGGTTGCGCGAGATCGAGCAGCTGGGTCTGACGTATGCGATTGCGAACTTCGCCGACGCCGCCTACGACCGCTCGAGCATGGACCTGTTCGCCGAGGCCGTCATCCCGGAGTTCGCGTGACCGCACCGGTCACGGACGGCCGCATCGTCGTCGACGACCTGACGAAGGTGTTCAGCGGCAAGGTCCGGGCGGTCGATCGGCTCAGCTTCACCGTCGAACCGGGGTCGGTCACCGGGTTCCTCGGGCCGAACGGCGCCGGCAAGACGACGACGCTGCGCATGGTGCTCGGCCTGGTGCGGCCCACCGGCGGTCAGGCGACGATCGGCGGGAAGTTGTATCGGCAGCTGCACAACCCGTCGCAGATCGTAGGCGCCGCGCTCGAGTCGTCGAGTTTCCATCCGGCCCGATCGGCCCGCAACCACCTGCGGATCATGTGCACGGTGGCCGGCTTCCCGCAGCAGCGGGCCGACCAGATGCTCGACCTGGTGGGCCTGGCCGACGCGAAGAAGCGCAAGGTCCGGGGCTACTCGCTGGGCATGCGCCAGCGCCTGGGCCTGGCGGCGGCGCTGCTCGGCGACCCGCGCGTGCTCGTCCTGGACGAGCCGGCCAACGGTCTCGACCCGGACGGGATCCGTTGGCTGCGCGGTCTGCTGCGCCATCTCGCCGACGAGGGCCGGACCGTGCTCGTGTCGAGCCACCAGCTCAACGAGGTGCAGGAGATCGCTGACCGCGTGGTCATCCTCAACCACGGTCAGCTCGTGCGGTCCGGCTCGATCGCCGAGTTGACCGCGGGCACCGACAGCGTCCTCGTCCGGACCCCGAGCCCCGACCCGCTCCGAACCGCACTGGCCCAGCAGCGGGCCGAGGTCGAACAGGTGGACGGCGCCACACTGCGGGTGAAGGGGCTTACCAGCCAGCAGGTCGGGCACCTGGCGTTCCAGGCCGGCGTCGAACTGCACGAGCTGAGTCCGCAGCGCTTCGACCTCGAAGACCTGTTCTTCGCGCTCACCCAGGGCGGGCAGGCACCGCCCGGTCAGCCTCCGGCGCAGGTACCGGGACGAGGTGCCGCGTGATCCGGCTCATCCGCGCGGAGTTCCTGAAGGTCCGCACGACCCAGGTCTGGTTCTGGATGCTGCTGGCCACCGTCGCGGTCAGCGCGCTGCTCGTGGTGGGGGGCGTCGCGCCGCGCGACGGCGTGCGACAAGCGTCGGACGTGCCCGACCTGTTCGCGTCCTCCAGCACGGCCTTCATCGTTGTCTTCGTCCTGGGCGTCCTCGGCGTGACGACCGAGTTCCGCTACCAGACGTTCACCCCGACAGTCCTACAGACGCCCTCGCGGTGGGCCATCGTGACGGCGAAGATGATCACCTACGCGGTCCTCGGCATGCTCTACGCGCTCGTGGCGGTCGCGGTACAACTCGCGGTCGCGGTGCCCTGGCTCTCGTCCAAAGGCATCAACGTCGACTTCGGCGACGGCAACGTCCAGCACGCCATCATCGGCGTCTTCGGCGTTGTAGCACTGTTCGGCATCATCGGTCTCGGCTTCGGCGCCCTCATGCGGAACCAGATCGTGGCCGTCGTCGTCGGCATCGTCTTCCTCCTCATCCTCGAGAACATCGTGCTGGCCATTCCGAAGGTCCGAGAGGTGTGGCCGTACACGCCCAACGGCGGGATCCAGGCGATCCTGCACACGACCGGCAGCACCGAGGTCACCAACGGGGTGCACCTGCTCTCGACGGGCGGCGGGGTGATCGTCCTGCTGCTCTGGGCCTTCATCCCGGCGATCGCGGGAGCGGCGTTCTCGATGAACCGCGATATCACCTGAGCCTGAGCGCGGGCCTAGGTAGCAGCGCCGTCTGATGGCCCACAACCAGGCCCGCTGAACTGCCTCGGCCGACCGCGACGCGTAGTCTCGGCCTTGCATACTGGGCGAAAACGACTCGAGGATGGCCGGACGACAGTGGCGACGACGGAGCAGCCGACAGGTACCGAAACCCCCTCGACGATGAGCGATTTCGGCGCGAACGAGTGGCTCGTCGAGGACATGTACGAGCGCTATCTCGCCGATCCCAGCAGCGTCGACGCCGCCTGGCACGACTTCTTCGCCGACTACCGCCCGGGCGGAGCGACGGCCGCCAATGGTCGACGCCGCGCTGACGACGAGGCCGAGGACACCGAACGTCCCGCCCCGGACGGCCCCGCGCCGGAACCGAAGGCAGCCGCGCCGGCGCCCACCGATCAGGGCCGTCCCCCGGCCGACAAGCAGCCCACGGCGGCCGGGGGTACGACGACCGAGCCCAAGCCGGCCCAGTCGAAGGCAGCCGACGGCGCGCGGGGCGACGGCACCGAGCCGGCGGCCGTCGCGACCGCTCCGGCGGCCACCCCACTGCGCGGAGCTGCCGCGCGGGTCGTGGCCAACATGGAGTCCTCGCTGCACGTCCCGACTGCGACCAGCGTGCGCGCCGTCCCCGCCAAGCTCTTGTTCGACAACCGGGTAGTGATCAACAACCACCTGCGCCGGGCCCGCGGCGGCAAGGTCAGCTTCACCCACCTCATCGGATACGCCGTGGTCAAGGCGCTCCGCGTCCATCCCGAGATGAACAACTTCTTCGCGTCCGCTGACGGCAAGCCGCAGGTCGTCACGCCCGAGCACGTCAACTTCGGCATCGCCATCGACCTCGTCGGCAAGAACGATTCGCGCTCGCTCGTGGTCGCGTCGATCAAGAAGGCCGAGACGCTCGACTTCGCCGGGTTCTGGAACGCGTACGAGGACATCATCCGCCGGGCACGCAGCGGCAAGCTCACCACCGAGGACTTCGCCGGCACGACAATCAGCCTCACCAACCCCGGCACCATCGGGACGAACCATTCTGTGCCGCGGCTGATGGAGGGCCAGGGCACGATCGTCGGCGTGGGGGCCATGGAGTACCCCGCCGAGTTCAGCGGGATGAACCCCGACCAGCTCGTCGACCGCGCGATCAGCAAGATCATGACGCTGACCTCCACGTACGACCACCGGATCATCCAGGGCGCGCAGTCCGGCGAGTTCCTGCGCGAGATCCACGAGCTGCTCCTCGCCGACGAGTTCTACGACGAGATCTTCGCTGCGCTCAAGATCCCCTACGAGCCGGTGCGCTGGCTGGTCGACCGCGACTTCACGCACGAAGGGCAGATCGGCAAGGACGCCCGCGTCATCGAGCTGATCAACGCCTACCGCACGAACGGCCATCTCATGGCCGACACCGACCCGCTCGAGTACACCGTCCGCAGCCACCCGGACCTCGACATCGCTCGACACGGGCTCACCCTCTGGGACCTCGATCGCGCGTTCCCGGTCGACGGGTTCTCCGGCGAGAAGCTGATGAAGTTGCGCGACATCCTCGGCGTGCTGCGCGATGCATACTGCCGCCGCGTCGGCGTCGAGTACATGCACATCACCGACCCCGATCAGCGACGCTGGCTGCAACAACGCATCGAGGTCAAGCACGCCCAGCCCGGCCGCGACGAGCAGCTGCACATCCTGGGCCGGCTCAACGTCGCCGAGGCCTTCGAGACCTTCCTGCAGACGAAGTACGTCGGCCAGAAGCGGTTCAGCCTCGAAGGCGCCGAGACGGTCATCGCGTTGATGGACGCCGTCCTGGCCGAAGCCGCCGAGCAGAATCTTGACGAGGTCGTCGTCGGCATGCCGCACCGAGGTCGGCTCAACATGCTGGCCAACATCGTCGGCAAGCCGTACTCGAAGATCTTCAACGAGTTCGAGGGCAACATCGACCCGGGCACCGCGCAGGGCTCGGGCGACGTCAAGTACCACCTCGGGGCGGACGGCACGTTCCATTCGGCCAACGGGAAGGAGATCGCGGTGTCCCTCACCGCGAACCCGTCCCACCTCGAAGCCGTCGATCCGGTGCTCGAGGGCATCGTGCGGGCCAAGCAGGACCTGCTCAACAAGGGTGAGGACGGCTACACCGTCCTGCCGGTGATGATGCACGGCGACGCCGCGTTCGCCGGACAGGGTGTGGTGGCCGAGACGCTCAACCTCTCGCAGCTGCGCGGGTACCGCACCGGCGGCACCGTCCACGTCATCGTGAACAACGAGGTCGGCTTCACGACGTCACCGTCCTCGTCGCGCTCGTCGCTGTACTCCACCGACGTCGCCCGGATGATCGCCGCCCCGATCTTCCATGTGAACGGCGACGACCCTGAGGCCTGTGTGCGGGTGGCCGAGCTCGCGGTTCGCTACCGACGCGAATTCCGCAAGGACGTCGTCATCGACATGGTCTGCTACCGCCGGCGGGGCCACAACGAGGCCGACAACCCGTCGTTCACGCAGCCGCAGATGTACGACATCATCGACGCCAAGCGCAGTGTCCGGAAGCTCTACACCGAAGCTCTGGTCGGGCGCGGCGACATCACGCTCGAGGACGCCGAGGCCGCGCTGAAGGACTTCCAGGCCCAGCTCGAGAAGGTCTTCGTCGAGACCCGCAATGCCACCGGCAAGGCCGCGCCGGAGCCGCAGATCCAGCACTCGACGCCGTCGCAGGAGATCCCGACGGCCGTGCCGCTCGACACCGTCAAGCGCATCGCCGAGGCCTACGCCAACCCACCCGAGGGCTTCACCGTCCACCCCCGTCTCAAGCCGCAGATCGATCGGCGGGTGGCGATGGCGAGTTCGGGCGCCGTCGACTGGGCGACGGCCGAATTGTTCGCGTTCGGATCGCTCGTGATGGACGGTCGCGCGGTCCGGCTCTCCGGCCAGGACTCGCGCCGGGGCACGTTCACCCAGCGGCACGTCACGCTGATCGACCGCAACAACGGCACGGAATACACGCCCCTGCGCGTGCTGTCCGACGACCAGGCGCCGTTCTTCGCCTACGACTCGTTGCTGTCCGAGTTCGCCGCGATGGGCTTCGAGTACGGCTACTCGGTGGCGCGCGAGGACGCCCTGGTGTGTTGGGAGGCGCAGTTCGGCGACTTCGCCGACGGCGCGCAGACGATCATCGACGAGTTCATCTCCTCGGGTGAAGCCAAGTGGGGCCAGCGCTCGGCCGTCACCCTGCTGCTGCCGCACGGCTATGAGGGCCAGGGACCCGACCACTCGTCGGGACGTCCGGAGCGCTTCCTGCAGATGGCCGCCGAGAACAACATGACGATTGCGATGTGCTCGTCGCCGGCCAACTACTTCCATTTGCTGCGTCGCCAGGGGCTGTCGTCGGTACGCCGTCCGCTCATCGCATTCACGCCGAAGTCCCTGCTGCGTCTGAAGTCCGCGGTGAGCGACGTCGACGACTTCACCAGCGGCAAGTTCCAGCCGGTGCTCGCGGACCAGAAGGCCGACGCGGCGGGCGTGCAGCGCGTGCTGCTGTGCGCCGGCAAGATCTACTACGACCTCGCGGCCGAGCGGGAGTCCTCGGGCCGCCACGATGTGGCGATCGTGCGGGTCGAGCAGCTGTACCCGCTGCCGGCCGATGAGATCCGCGCTGAGCTCGCGCGCTTCCCGAACGCCGAGGTCGTGTGGGTGCAGGAGGAGCCGGCCAACCAGGGCGCATGGCCGTTCATGGCGCTCAACCTGCCCGAGCACCTCGACGGTCGCGCGCTGCTGCGGGCATCACGCAAGGCGTCGGCTTCGCCCGCCGTGGGCTCGCACGAGGTGCACGAGGCCCAGCAGCGCGAGGTCGTCGCCACCGCGTTCGCATGACCAGCGCACCGGAGCGCGAATCGACGGGCGATCCGATCCGCTGGGGTGTCCTTGGAGCCGGCGGCATCGCGGCCACCGTGGGCGCCGACATCGCGGCCACGCCGGGCAACGTCCTGCATGCCATCGGGGCGCGCGACGGCGCCCGGGCCGCCGCCTTCGCGGCCCAACACGGCTACGCGCGGTCGTACGGGTCCTACGCCGACATCGTGGCTGACCCGGACGTGGACGTCGTGTACGTGGCGACGACGCACGCGCAGCACCGCGACCACGCGCTGCTGGCACTCCGTGCCGGGAAGCCGGTGCTCGTCGAGAAGGCGTTCACGCTCAACGCCGCGCAGGCGCGCGAGGTCGTGGCCGAGGCCCGCGCCCAGGGGCTGTTCTGCATGGAGGCCATGTGGACGCGGCTCAACCCGCTCATCCAGCAAGCGGTCTCGCTGACCCGTGGCGGCGAGATCGGCGACGTCCTCGGAGTACGCGCGGACCTGTCGAAGAAGTTCCCGTACAGCGTGTCGCACCGGCTGTTCGACTTGGCCGCCGGGGGCGGCGCGCTGCTGGATCTCGGGGTGTACCCGGTGACGGTCACCTGGCTCCTGCTGGGACGTCCGGACGTCATCCAGGCGATGGGCTCACTGGCACCCACCGGCACCGACCTCACCGTGGTCCTGCAATGGGGCTACCGCGCCGGGCCCGTCGCGCAGATCTACTCGAGCGCCGCCGGTGCAAGCCCGTTCGGGGCGATGATCACCGGGACGGAGGGCTGGATCAGCATCGAGCCGCGGATCCACCGGCCCGCTCGACTCGTCGTCCACACGGGCGCGGGCGAGCAGGTCATTGAGGCGCCGCCGGCTCCTGGAAACGGCTACCGCGCCCAGATCGCCGAAGTCGCACGGTGTCTGCGGGCCGGTGAGCTCGAGAGCCCGCACGTTCCGCTCGACGAGACCGTGGCCATCCTGGAGGTCCTGGACGAGGCGCGGCGTCAGCTCGGGGTGCGCTACCCGGCCGACCTGCCCCCCGAGCGGGAGGTCTGAGCCGTGTACTTCACCGATCGCGGGATTGAGGAGCTTGTCCAGCGTCGGGGCGAGGAGCAGGTCAGCGTGGAGTGGCTCGGCGCTCAGCTGCAGGCTTTCGTCGACGCGCATCCGGAGTTCGAGACGGCGGTCGACCGGCTGGCCACCTGGCTGGCCCGCGAGGACGACGACGAGGGCTAGGGCGCCGCCGGCTGATCTTCCTGCACCACCAGCCTCGGCACGCACCAGGCGCAGGAACATCAACCCCAGCCCGCGACGAACAGCTGATCTTCCTGCACCACCAGCCTCAGCACGCACCACGCGCAGGAACATCAACCCAGCCCGCGACGAACAGCCGATCTTCCTGCACCCCCAGCCTCAGCACGCACCACGCGCACGAAGGTCAGGAAGGAGCAGGAAGGTCAACCCCAGCCCGCGACGAACAGCCGATCTTCCTGCACCACCAGCCTCACCACGCACCAGGAGCAGGAACATCAACCCCAGCCCGCGACGAACAGCCGATCTTCCTGCACCACGGGCCTCGGTGCACCCCAGGCGCAGGAACATCAACCCCAGCCCGCGACGAACAGCTGATCTTCCTGCACGACGAGCCTCATGACGCACCAGGAGCAGGAAGGTCAGGAAAGAGCAGGAAGGTCAGGAAGGAGCAGGAAGGTCAGGAAGGAGCAGGAAGGAGCAGGAAGGTCAGGAAGGTCAGGAAGGTCAGGAAGGTAGGAAGGTCCGGAAGAAGGAGCGCACCCAGTGCACCCCACGCGCAGGAAGATCCGCTCAGATCGCGGCCGGCGCATCCAGCACGTCGACCTCGGGGACCGGGCCGCGGCCCGTCACGTCGAAGATCGGCAGGAACAGCTGGGCGAGCGGACCGATCGCGAGCGCGAACAGGACGGTCCCGATGCCGACCGTCCCCCCGAGCAGCCAGCCGGCCACGAGCACGGTGACCTCGAGGCCCGTGCGGACCAGCCGGATCGAGCGTCCGGTGCGGCGGGCGAGCCCGGTCATCAGCCCGTCTCGCGGCCCGGGTCCGAACTTCGCGCCGATGTACATGCCGGTCGCCACGCCGCACAGCCCGACGCCGACGATCATCTCGGCGATTCGCCAGCCCAACGGCACCGACTCGGGCAGTACGTCCAGCGACGCGTTCAGCGATGCGCCGATCAGGACCACGTTGCTCACCGTGCCCAACCCGGGCAGCTGACGCAGCGGGATCCAGAGCACCAGGACGGCCGCGCCGACGATGATCGAGACGGTGCCGATGGCGAGGCCGGCGTGGATCGCCAGGCCCTGATGGAAGACGTCCCAGGGATCGAGGCCCAGGTTCGAGCGGACCTGAAGCGCCCCGGCCAGCCCGTAGAGCAGCAAGCCAATGTAGAGCTGTAGTAGGCGGCGCGGCAGCAGTCGGCGGGCCATTCCCCCATCATGCCGTCCGCAACCAACCGAGAAACGAGCCAATCGGTCGTATTCGGTCTGGCCAACCAGTCCATTTGGGTGGGACGATCGACGCATGGCTCCGTTGTCGAGAATCGGGGGTCGGGCGCTCGCCGACCTGCTCCCCGACCTCCGGTCGATGCCCGGCCCGGTCTACTCGGCGCTCGCCCACGCGGTCACCACGCTCGTCCTCGACGGCCGGATCGCTACTGAGACTCGGCTGCCATCCGAGCGCGAGCTCGCGGCCGCCCTTCGGATCAGCCGGGCGACCGTGACCGCCGCCTACGACAGCCTGCGCGGGGACGGCTTCCTGGCCAGTCGGACCGGATCCGGCAGCTTCGTCACCGTCCCCAGCGGATCCCGTCCCCGCCCCTCGCTCTCGCGGTGGAGCACGCGCGGCACCGACGAGGCCGACCTCATCGACCTGTCCTGCGCCGCGCTGCCGGCTCCGCCGAACCTCATCCCCCAGGCCGTCGCCGAGGCCGCGGACCGACTGACCCCGTACCTGCTCGCCGATGGCTACGAGCCGGCCGGACTGCCCCTCCTGCGCGAAGCCGTGGCCGCCCGCTTCACCGCCCGCGGCGTCCCGACCAGCCCCGATCAGATCCTGGTGACGAACGGCTCGCTGCACGGGCTCGACCTGCTGCTGCGCCTCGTGATCGGTCCGGGCGACCGGGTGATCACCGAACTCCCCACCTATCCCGGCGCGTTGGATGCCATCCGCGCCAACGGCGGACGCGTCGTCCCCGTACCGATGGCTGTCGCGGGCGGCTGGCAGGTCGGCCAGTTGCAGGCAACGCTGCGCCAGACATCGGCGCGGCTGGCCTATCTCACGCCCGACTTCCACAACCCGACCGGCGCGTTCGTGCCGGAGGCCGACCGCCGCGACGTCCTGCGAGTTGCTCGGCAGACCGGGACGACCGTCGTCGTGGACGAGTCCTTCGTCGACCTCGGCTTCATCGACCGCGCGGGCACCCGGGCCACCGCGGCCGCCGACCCGTCGGTGATCACCGTCGGGTCGCTGTCCAAGCCGGTCTGGGGCGGGCTGCGCATCGGCTGGCTGCGCGCCTCGACCGACCTGGTTCACCGGTTGGCTGCGCTGCGGACGTCCATCGACATGGGCGGGCCGGTCCTCGATCAGGTCGTGGCGGCGGCGCTGTTCGACCGCCTCGATCAGATCGCGGCCGACCGCGTCGTCCAATTGCGCCCGCAGCGCGACGCCCTCATCACCGCGCTGGCCCGCGAGCTTCCGCACTGGCAGGTGACCGTGCCGCAGGGCGGCCTCTCGCTGTGGGCGCAGTTGCCAGACCCGCTCTCGACGCCGCTGACGATGCTCGCCGCGCAGGCCGGCGTCGTTGTCGTGCCCGGCTCACGCTTCGGGGTCGACGGCACCCTCGAACGCTTCCTGCGCCTGCCGTTCGCCCTGCCCGCCGAGCGTCTCGAGGAAGCCGTGCGTCGCCTGGCCGCGGTGTGGGCCCAGCTCGACGGCGCCGCTGGCGGACGCGGGCTCACCGGGCGGCAACTCGTCGTGGCATGAGAACGGTTCGAGGTCGGACGACGGCCACCCTCGTGCCGAATCGGCAGCGCTACTTCGCGGGCAGCTGACCAGCGACCACGGGCTGCAGCGTCACTCCGTCGAGCACGGCCTGGCGGGCCACGGCCGCGGCGACGGCCGGCGCTACCCGAGGATCGAACGGACTGGGCACGATCTGATCCGGAGCCAAGGAGTCGGCCACCACATCGCTGAGCGCGGTCGCGGCGGCGAGCTTCATGCTCTCGGTGATCGACCGGGCACCGGCGTCGAACGCGCCCGCGAAGATGCCGGGGAACGCCAGCACGTTGTTGATCTGATTCGGGTAGTCGCTGCGGCCGGTGGCGACGACGGCTGCGTGGCGGTGCGCGACCACGGGATCGACCTCGGGGTTCGGATTGGCCAGCGCGAAGATGATCGCGGACGGTGCCATCTTGCACACCGCGTCCTCGCCGACGAAGCCGGCACTGACGCCCAGGAAGACGTCGGCACCGTCGAGCGCGTCGATGAGCGGGCCGGTCAGGCCGCTGCGATTCGTGATCGCGGCAAGCTCGGACTTTACAGCTGTCAGGTCGCGCCGCCCGCGGTGCACGATGCCCTTGGAGTCGGCGACGGCGATGTCGCCGATGCCGGCGGCGAGCAGGATCTTCGTGCACGCGACACCAGCAGCGCCGGCGCCGGACACGACCACCCGGAGCTGACCGAGCGTGCGGCCGGTGACAGCCGCGGCGTTGCGCAACGCGGCGAGGACGACAACCGCCGTGCCGTGCTGATCGTCGTGGAAGACCGGGATGGACAACCGATCCCGCAATCGCGCCTCGATGTCGAAACATCGGGGCGCCGAGATGTCCTCCAGGTTGATACCGCCGAAGGACGGGGCGATGCGCTGCACGGTCTCGACGATCTCGTCGGCGTCGGTGGTGTCGAGGACGATCGGGACGGCGTTGAGGCCGGCGAACTCGCTGAACAGTGCCGCCTTGCCCTCCATGACCGGCAGAGCCGCGGCTGCCCCGATGTTGCCGAGACCGAGCACCGCGGTGCCGTCGCTCACCACGGCTACGAGCCGGGAGCGCCAGGTGTAGGTGCGCGCCAGCGATTCGTCGGCCGCGATGGCCGAACAGACCTCGGCCACGCCCGGCGTGTAGGCGAGCGAGAGTGATTCGCGATCGGTCAGAGGCAGCGTGCTGCGCACCGTGAGCTTGCCGCCCTCGTGCACGCGGAACACCGCGCTGTCCGCATCGAACCCCACGTACCCAGCTCCAGATCGGATCGTCTCGTCCTGCCCAGGTTACGGCGCAGATAGTCAGCCAGCCGGGGTTCGCCCGCCCACCGAGTCTGGCATGCGCGTCCAGCCGTTCACGACCGAGCAGGGACTAGTGCGACGCAGCCCACCTGATCTCCGCGCCACGCCGACGTGTCCAGTTTGCACTCATGTATCGACAAAGTGATTTCAAGCAGGAACTCTTACGGCACTGCCCGGCCAGAACCGCTCGCCCGGGCGCCCCGATGGAGGTCAGATGAACCGAACGATTCTCACGGCGCTTGCCGGCAGCATCCTGCTGGTCGGCGCCGTTACGGCGGCGACGGCAAATGCCACGCCACCGCACCAGGCGTCGGCCCGGCATTCGGTCCGGGTGTGCGCCACCGCGCCCGCCGGCTACGCCGCCTGTCAGGCCAAGGTCGTGGTCGACGGCACCGGAAAGCCCCTCGCGACGTCCGGCCCGAGCGGGCTCAACCCGGCCGACATCCGCTCGGCCTACAACCTCACCACCGCGAACAGCACCGCCACGGTCGCGATCATCGACGCGTACGACGACCCGACCGCCGAGGCGGATCTCGGCGTCTACCGCTCGAAGTTCGGACTGCCCGCCTGCACGACCGGCAACGGCTGCTTCCGCAAGGTGAACCAGACGGGCGGGAGCACTCCGCCGAGGGCCGACGCCGGCTGGGCCACCGAGATCACCCTCGACCTCGACATGGTCTCGGCCACCTGCCCGGGCTGCCACATCCTGCTCGTCGAAGCCAGCTCCAACTCCTTCGCCAATCTGGGCGCCGCCGTGAACTACGCCGCCGGCATCCCCGGTGTCGTTGCGATCAGCAACAGTTACGGGGGCAGCGACAGCGCGACCAGCTCCGCGTACAACCATCCCGGCATCGCGGTCACCGCGTCCACGGGTGACGCCGGCTACGGCATGGAGTCGCCGGCCAGCTTCAACAGTGTCGTTGCGGTCGGCGGCACCAGCCTCAAGAAGTCGAGCACGCCACGGGGCTGGACCGAGTCGGCGTGGAGCGGTGCGGGCAGTGGCTGCGGAACGATCAACGCGACAACGGTCCAGAAGACCAACCTCACCCAGTGCGGCAAGAAGGCGAACGCCGACGTCTCGGCGGTCGCCGACCCGCAAACCGGAGTTTCCATCTACGACTCCACGCGCTACCAGGGCCGCGCCGGCTGGCAGGTCTACGGCGGTACCAGCGCCTCGTCGCCGATCATCGCGAGCGTCTACGCGATGAGCGGGAACACCGCGGGCTACCCGGCATCGGTTGCCTGGAACGCCACCTCGGGACTGAACGATGTCACCAGCGGCTCCAACGGCTCGTGCTCGCCAGCGCTCTGGTGCACCGCCGGCTCGGGCTGGGACGGTCCGACCGGGCTCGGCACTCCGAACGGGACGACCGCCTTCTAGCGCGGAATTCGTCGACGGCATCGAGGGCGCGGTTGCGAGACCGCGTCCTCGATGCCGTTTCACCGCACGCGTCCCGGCCGTCCGGGTCGCACCCGAACAACCACCTTGGCGAGTACGTCCGCCACGCCGTGGTTTTCGCTGTCCCCTCCGGCGAACACGTTGTCCGATCCCAGCCACCAGCCGTCGTCCTGCCGGCGGACCGCACGCTTGACGACGAGCCGCGCGGGCATCGTCCGAAATCGTGCGAGCACAATGTCGCCGGCTCGTACCGGCGCCCCGTACCGGACGATCAGAACGTCGCCATGACGCAGCGTCGGCACCATCGACGGACCCGACACGTCGACCCGCTGCCACGGGAACAGAGGGGCTCGCATGTGATAACTGCCCCCTCCAGATGGGCATCGATCCGGGAGTAGGGTCGCAAACGGGGTTCATCCCTTGACGTCCCAACCCGTGCCAGGAGGTCAACGATATGCGCTTGTTCCGTCCATCGACCGTCGCCTTTGCCCACTGTGACCTGCCGTGCGGCGTGTACGACCCCGCTCAGGCCCGCATCGAGGCCGAGTCGGTCAAGGCGATCATGGAGAAGTACCAGGGGAACGAGGATCCGGTTTTCCGTACCCGCGCCCTGCTGATCAAGGAGCAGCGAGCCGACCTCGTCAAGCACCACCTGTGGGTGCTCTGGACCGACTACTTCAAGCCACCGCACTTCGAGAAATACCCCGACCTGCACGACCTGTTCAACAAGGCCACCAAGGCCGCGGGAGCATCCGGCGGCAAGGGCGAGGTCGACCCGGCCAAGGGCCAGGAGCTGCTCGACCTCATCGCCAAGATCGACAAGATCTTCTGGGAGACGAAGCAGGCCGCCTGAGCGGACGGTTTGCGATGACCAGCGGCGAGGCCGGCCCGGATCCCGGGTCGGCCTTCGTCGCGCCCGAGCTGCCCGATTCGGCCGCACTGTGGCTGCTGCGTCACGGCGAGACGGAGTGGAGTGCATCGGGGCAACACACGAGCCACACCGACGTCGCGTTGACCGACGCCGGCGAGCGGCAGGCCAAGGCGCTCCGCAGCGTGGTGGCCGAGCTCAAGCCGACCCTCGTGCTCTGTAGTCCGCGGCGGCGCGCGCGGGACACCGCGGGACTCGCCGGACTGCACGTCGACGAGATCGACGACGACCTGGTCGAGTGGGACTACGGCGCCTTTGAGGGACGAACCACCGCCGAGATCCGCAAGAGCATCCCGGACTGGACGATCTGGGACTCGGGCGTGCCCGGCGGCGAGACCGCCTCGCAGGTCGGCGCCCGTGCCGATCGGGTGCTGGCCCGCGCCACGTCGCGGCTGGCCGACGGCCCCGTGGTGCTCGTCGGGCACGGCCATTTCAGTCGCGTGCTCGCCGCCCGTTGGATCGGGCTGCCGGTGACCGCCGGGGCCAGGCTGCTGCTCGGGACGGCGGCGACATCGGTCCTCGGCGCCCAGTACGGCACGCCACTGATCGTCCGCTGGAACATCCCCAACCCCGCTGCGTAGAGCCCACCCACCGAGGAGATCATGACCAACACCGAGCTGCCCCGGCCGGACGGCGACGCCGTCGAGGTCCGCATCCCTGCCGACGTCGTGTACGTGTCGACGCTGCGCCTGACCGCCGCGAGCCTCGCGGCCCGATGCGACCTGACCATCGATGACATCGAGGATCTGCGCCTGGCGGTGGACGAGGCATGTGCCCTGCTGCTTCCGCACGCCGTCGGCAACTCGACCCTGGATGCGCGGTTCGAGCTCTTCGAGGGCCGCCTCGCCGTGGACACGACGGTCGTGACCAACCATGATGCCGAGCCCGACCGCAGCGGGTTCGCCTGGACGGTTCTCGGCGCCCTGGCAACGTCGGTGGACGTCCACAAGGACGGCGACCGGCTGACGATCCGAGTCACCAAGACCCGTGAGGCAGCGACCACGTGACAGCGGGGCAGCGGCCTGGACGCGACGAACGCGCCCAGGCCGGGGATCTGCTCGCGGAGCTGCACAACCTGCCGGAGGACAGCCCGCGGCGCCGGACGTTACGCGACCAACTGGTCGAGCTGCACATGCCCCTGGTCGTGTATCTGGCGCGGCGCTTCTCTGGTCGCAACGAGCCGATGAACGACCTCGTCCAGGTGGGTGCGATCGGCCTCATCAAGGCGATCGACCGGTTCGACCCCTCGCGGCAGCTCGAATTCTCGACGTACGCAACGCCGACGATCCTCGGCGAGATCAAGCGGCACTTCCGCGACACCGGCTGGTTGATCCATGTGCCCCGCCGCGCGCAGGAGCTGCAAACCACGCTCAACGCGGCGCGCGCCGACCTCAGCCAGGAACTCGGCCGTGCCCCCACGGTGTCCGAGCTCTCCGCGCGCATCGAGGTCGACGAGGAAGCCGTGGTCGAGGCGCTCGATGCCGCGCGGGCCTACTCGGGCGTGCCGCTGGACGTCCTGGCCGCTCCCGGCGAGAGCGTGCCCGAGCACCCGATGCTCGGCGTCCTCGACGAGGGCTTCGAGCAGGTCGAGCAGCGCGCGATGCTGCGCGAGGTGATCGCCAAGTTGCCCGAGGCCGAACGCGAGATCCTGCTGCTGCGCTTCATCGCGAACAAGACGCAGACCGAGATCGCGGCCATCGTTGGGGTGTCGCAGATGCAGGTCTCGCGGCTGGTCGCGCGAGGGCTCAAGCGGCTGCGCGAGAGCCTCGGCGCGCCCGAGCCCGAGGTCGAGCCGCGCCGGCGCAAGAGCTGAGCGGTCCAGCCGGCCGCGCCAGGCTCAGCCGGGCGGTTCGCGGTCGAGCGCTTCCCGGGCCGGCGGCGTGAACAGCAGGTAGGCCACGGCCAGCGCGGCGATGAGGATGGGACCCCCGTAGGCGACCCGGTCGGCCTGGAAGACGAGTACATACGCCACCGGCACGGCCAGCAGCTGCAGGAGCAGGACGGGCGATCGCGCCGCCGGGCGCAGGTGGAGCAGGCCGCGGGCGCCGAACCCGAGCACGAGGGCACCGGCCAACGCGAACGCGGCATCGAGCAGTGCGCGCCCGAGACTGTCCGGACTGCCGGTTGCCGTCTTGATCAGGAGGATCGCGGCGGCTACGAGCAGCCCGAGGGATTCCAGCGCGATGATCACGCAGGCCACGATCAACGGACGCGGGGGCCGCAGGTCCGTCGTGGTCACCCGCCCAGCCTAACGACGGGGCGGAGCGGCGAAACGCTCAGCGAGCACGTAGGCTGCGCGGCGTGCGAGTGCTCGTGGTGGCCAACCCGCGCGCAACCGCGACGACCCCGCGAGAGCGCGACGTCCTGGCCCATTCGATCGGCAGCGAAGCCGATCTCGAGGTCGTCGAGACAGCGAACCGGGGCCACGCCGCCGCACTCGCCTGCCGGGCCATGCGTAACGGCACCGACATCGTGGTTGCCCTGGGTGGCGACGGCACGGTCAACGAGGTCATCAACGGCCTGCTGACCGACGGCGTGCACGCCGACGTTCCGGCCCTTGGCGTGGTGCCAGCCGGTTCCACGAACGTCTTCGCCCGCGCCCTCGGCCTGTCCAACGACCCGATCGAGGCGACCGGTCAGCTCCTCGAGGGCATGCGCAACAACGCCCGGCGACCGGTCAGTCTGGGTGTGGCCGACGACCGCTGGTTCTGCTTTGCGGCCGGGCTCGGCTTCGACGCGGCCATCGTCCACGGGGTCGAGCGCAAGCGGCGGCAGGGCAAGCGGTCGACCCACACGCTGTACGCCCGCGTGGGCGTGCGCGAGTTCTTCGCCTCGGACCGGCGGCACCGGATGCTGCACGTCGAGCTCCCGGACGGAACTCGCTACGACGACGTCTACTTCGCCATCGTCGCCAACGTCGACCCGTGGACCTATGTCGGCAACCGGCCGCTGCACCCCACCCCCGACGTCACCCTCGAAACCGGCCTGGCGGTGTACGCGCGCCGCCGGATGGGCACGGCCGGCATGTTGATCAGCATGGCCCGGCTCTCCGGCGGCAACCCCCACATCGGGCGTCGGGGCGCCCACCTGGTCCATGACCTGGAACACATCACCCTGATCGCCGACGAGCCGCTGCCCTTCCAGGTGGACGGCGACGCCCTTGATTTCCGGGAGAAGGTGACGTTCCGCTCGGTCGCGAATGCGATCCGGGTGGTGGGTGCACCTGGCAATTTCGCCTGAATTCTCCGCAAGTTCTTCGCCGCCTCCACTCGACCGAGTCGCTGCGGGCGCGTAGCGTCGCCGGAGGTCGAATCCACCGGCGCCACGGCGTCGGCGGTCGCCGCGGGAGAAGTTTGGGCCCGGGGATACAGAAGTCGCGAGCCGGTGATGTGCCTTGCACAAGGCGCGGACGCCTTGAATAGGACGCTAGCTCGTGAAAGGATTCACAAGCGCGGGGTGAGAGCACTCCCCCCGTAGCCGAGCGAGGAGAGATCTACCGATGGACTGGCGGCACCGCGCGATTTGCCGTGACGAGGATCCGGAACTGTTCTTCCCGATCGGAAACACCGGACCGGCGCTGCTGCAGATCGAGCAGGCGAAGGCGGTCTGCCGACGGTGCCCGGTCATCCAGGAATGCCTGACCTGGGCCCTCGAGTCCGGTCAGGACGCCGGTGTCTGGGGCGGGCTGTCCGAGGACGAACGCCGGGCGCTCAAGCGCCGCAATGCCCGCGCCCGGGCCCGTCTCGCCTGACGGGGACCCTCCGCCGGCTCAACCGCCCACCCGTGCCCGTCGTCCCAACGGCATCACCACGACGGCGGCCGCGCCCCCCGTCCCGTCATGGTCACGGAACTCGACCGTCCCGTTGAGCTCGGCCGAGACCAGCGTCCGCACGATCTGCAGTCCCAGCCGGTCGCCCCGCTCGGTCGTGAAGTCATCCGGCAGGCCCACCCCGTCGTCGACGATCGTCACCGACAGGTCCCCGCGCCGCCGCAGCGCCCGCACCGTCACGGCCCCCTGCCGCTCGTCCGGGAAGGCGTGTTCGATCGCGTTCTGGACCAGTTCGGTCAGCACCAGCACCAGAGCGGTGGCGGCCTCGGCCGGAATCTCGCCGAAGCTGCCCTCGCGCCGCACGCTGACTCGCGTCGCCGACCCCATGACGTCGCTCAGCATCATCAGCAGGCGGTCGACAACGTCGTCGAAGTCGACCGACTCGTCCATCGACACCGAGAGCGTCTCGTGCACCAGCGCGATGGACTGCACCCGGCGCATCGACTCCTCGAGCGCCGCCTTGGCGCCCGGCACGGACACCCGCCGGGCCTGTAGCCGGAGCAGGGCCGCGACGGTCTGCAGGTTGTTCTTGACCCGGTGATGGATCTCGCGGATCGTCGCGTCCTTGCTCATGATCTGCCGGTCCCGCCGGCGGAGCTCGGTGACGTCCTGCATGAGGAGCAACGCGCCGAGGGTCTCGCCGCGCGGCCGGAGCGGCAGGGCTCGGAACAGGATGATCGCCCCGCCGCCCTCGATCTCGACGCTCGCCGGGTGGCCGCCGTCGATCGCCTCGGCCACGGCCGAGGCGAGGTCGCTGGCGTCGAACGGATCGTCGGCCACCGTGCCGGTCAGCGCGTCCACCGGCTCGGACAGGACGTTGCCGGTGACGCCGAGCCGGTTGAACGCCGAGAGCGCGTTCGGGCTGGCGTAGATGATCGTGCCGTCGGGCTCGAGCCGGACCAGGCCGTCGCCGACGCGGGGTCCCGACCCTTCCTCCTGCCGCGAGTCCGGGGCCGGGAAGGTCCCGTCGGCCACCATGCCCGCGAGGTCGGCGGCACTTTGCAGGTAGACGAGTTCGAGCTGGCTCGGAGTCCGGACGCTCGCCAAGTTCGCGTCCCGGCCGATCACTGCGACGACCTCGCTCTCGTAACGCACCGGGATCGCCTCGCGCCGGATGGGCAGGTCGCCGTCCCAGTCCGGGTCGACTTCACGGTAGATCCGAGCCTCGGAGTACGCCGTGCGAAGCGGCGCCGCCCGGGCGCCGCGCAGCAGCACCCCCACCTGGTCGGACTGATAGGCGGTCGGCCCGGTCGTGGGCCGGCACTGCGCCACGCACAGGAACGCGGGCACGCTGCCGGCCTCCGCCGCCGGTACGGCCACTGGCACCCAGAGCAGCAGGTCGGCGAAGGCGAGGTCGGACAGCAGCTGCCACTCACCGACCAGCCGCGCGATGTGATCGACCTGGGCGTCGCTGAGCGACGTGCGGGCGGCCAGCGTTTCGGTGAGGGCGGACATCGACTTGAGCCTGCCACCCGCGCGCAACCCCGCGTCGCCGGGGTCGGGGACGGTAGAGAGCGCCCCAATCGGGGCAGATCGTTACTGATGTGACGCGTGACACCTGCGCCGAGCCGGACCGACAGGTCCGCGGAAGGAGCCCGCGATGCCCGATCCGTCAACCAGGTCAGTACGTCTCAGCACGCGGACGATCGCCGTCGTCGCGGTGCTCCTGATCATCCCGTGTGCGGCGCTGGCCGCCGTCCCGATCTACTCCCGCGAGACCCCGCGGCTGTGGGGGATCCCGTTCTTCTACTGGTACCAGCTGATGTGGGTCCTGCTCACGCCCATCCTCACCTATTCGGCGTACTTGGTGATCAAGCGCGCGCGGGGCGAGCGGTGAGCCCCGCGCTCGCCGCGGACGGTGGCGTCAACGCCGTCGAACTGACGGTCGTCCTGATCTTCTTTCTGCTGGTGACGTTCGGCGGCTTCATCGCGGCGCGGTGGCGGCGCGGCGAGTCGATGCACAGCCTCGACGAATGGGGTCTCGGTGGGCGCGGCTTCGGCACGGTGGTCACGTGGTTCCTGCTCGGCGGCGACCTGTACACGGCGTACACGTTCGTCGCGGTGCCCGCTGCGATGTTCGCGACCGGAGCGGTCAGCGGGTTCTTCGCGGTCCCGTACACGATCGTCGCGTACCCGATCGTCTTCGTGTTCCTGCCGCGGCTGTGGAGCGTCTCGCAGCGGCGCGGCTATGTCACGCCCGCCGACTTCATCCGCGGCCGCTACGACAGCCGGGGACTCGCCCTGGCGGTTGCGCTGACCGGAATCCTCGCGACGATGCCCTACATCGCCCTGCAGCTCGTGGGCATCCAGGCCGTGCTCGACACGATGGGCCTGGGCGGGTCCGGCAACACCTTCGTCCGCGACCTGCCGTTGATCATCGCGTTCGCGGTGCTCGCGGCGTACACCTACTCGTCCGGGCTCCGAGCGCCGGCGCTCATCGCCTTCGTGAAAGACACTCTGATCTACATCGTCATCATCGTCGCGATCATCTACGTCGGCGTGAAGATCGGCTACGGCGGCATGTTCAACGCGGCCAAGGAGAAGATGACGACGCCGGACAAGACGACCGGGATGCCGCCCGGCACCTTCCTGACCAGCGAACCGACGTACTGGGCCTACACCACGCTGGCCTTCGGCTCGGCCCTCGCCCTGTTCATGTACCCGCACTCGATCACCGCTGTGCTGTCCAGCCGCCGCCGCAACGTCATCCGCCGCAACACGGCGATCCTGCCGGCCTACTCGCTCATGCTGGCCCTGCTGGCGCTGCTCGGCTTTGCCGCGATCTACGAGGTGAATCAGGGCCGGATGAACGTGTTCGGGCAGGACGGCGTCGCCAACGCGCAACTGGCGGTGCCGCATTTCTTCCAGGCCGTGTTCCCCTCCTGGTTCGCCGGAGTGGCCTTCGCCGCCATTGCGATCGGAGCGCTGGTACCGGCCGCGATCATGTCGATTGCTGCGGCAAACCTGTTCACCCGCAACGTCTACCGCGAGTTCATCAAGCGCGACGCCACCCCGAAGCACGAGGCGCAGGTGTCCAAGATCGTCTCGCTCGTCGTCAAGTTCGGAGCGCTGCTGTTCGTTCTCGGTCTCGACCGGCAGAACGCGCTCAACATGCAACTCCTCGGCGGGGTGTGGATCTTGCAGACGATCGTCGCGGTCGTGGCCGGCCTGTACACCCGGTGGTTCCACCGGTGGGCGCTGCTGGCCGGATGGGCGGCCGGCATGGCGTACGGGACGATCGAGTCCTACATCCAGCAGGTTCCCGTGGTGGTCACCAAGCTCGGTGCCGACGGCACGCCGGTAACCACGACGAACGGCACTCGGCACTTCGGGTCCTCGCTGGGCATGTTCCCGTTCACCAACACCAAGGTCTACATCGCGGCGACGGCGCTGCTGATCAACATCCTGGTCGCGGTCGTGCTGACCATGGTGCTGCGAGCCGTGCGGGCTCCCGAGGGTGTGGACGGGACCGAGCCGGACGACTACTACGCCGACGCTCCTTCGCCCGCGGTCGTGGAGCAGGCCGAGCGCGAGGTGGCCGGCGCGGAGCCGAGGTCAGGCTGAGCGTGCGCGCCGGGCGACCGTGATGATCTCCCGGCTGCTCGGCGTCATCAGGCTGCGATCCCAGTCGCCGTAGCGCTCGACGACGGCGAACCCGGCCGCGCCGAGAAATGCGTCGACGGCTCCGGCGGGCCGGAACCGTAGGGTGCTGCGACTGACCCGCGGCCCGTCCCAGGCCGGGCTGTCGAACGACTCGGTGAAGGTGACGAGTTCGCCGTCGACGGCCTCGACCTCGTGCCACACTCGCACCTGCGCGCCCTCGTCGTCGACGATCTCGGTGACGTCGTCCGGTGTCCAGGCCTCCCAGCCGCAAACAAGGGGGTTGCGGGTTTCGAAGGCCAGGTGGCCGCCGTCGGTCAGGGCGCGATGGGCCGCGGCCAGGAAGGTGCGCACGTCTTCGTCGCCGGTGAGTACCTGGAACGCGTGCCCCGTCATCAGGACCAGGTCGAACTCCGCCTCGAAGTCGGCCTCGGGCAGCGTGCCCAGCACCCACTCGATCCCCGGATGCCGGCGGGCTTGCTCGAGCATGCCGATGGCAGGGTCCAGACCGCATAGCCGCCCGGTGTGACCGGCCTCGCGGGCCCGGTGCAGCAGCGCGCCGGTGCCGCAGCCGACGTCGAGCACCGCGTGCCCGGACATCACGAGGTCCACATAGAAGCGTTCGTCGCCGCGGTCGACCGAGAGCCGGTCGTAGAGCGAGGCGAGGTAGCGGTCACTGAAGAGGGCGTCGACCATCCTCCGACTCTCGCACGGCGTGGCCCTACCCTGAACTGTGTTTCACATCGTGTTTGTCGAGCCGCGCATCCCGCAGAACAGCGGTAATGCGATCCGTCTGGTCGCGGCCACCGGCGCGCACCTGCATCTCGTCGAACCCTTGGGGTTCACCATGACCGACGCGCAGTTGCGACGCGCCGGGCTGGACTACCACGACCTGGCGACCGTCACCGTGCACCCGGACCTCGACCACATGTGGAACGCCGTACTTCCCGCGGCCGTCTACGCGTTCACGGCGGCCGGCACGACGTCCTACGCCGATGTCTCCTACCGGGCCGGCGACGTCCTCATGTTCGGTCCGGAGCCCACCGGCCTGGCCGCCTCGGTGCTGCACGATCCGCACGTGACAGACCGGGTCCGGATCCCGATGTTGCCGGGACGGCGCTCGCTCAACCTGGCCAACTGCGCCGCCGTGGCCGCCTACGAAGCCTGGCGGCAGGTCGGCTTCGTTGGTCCGGCGGGGCCCTAGCGCCGGGTTGCCGCGCCCGCGACACGGGGCCGGTTTGCGGCGGGTGAGATCCGGGCATGGAACGTTGAGTTCGCTCTCTCGGAGGCATCGATGCTGCTGCCCGGCCCGCGGGGTCCGCTGACCAGCGGACTGATCGCCGCGCTGCGCGGCCACGACCCGGGTGCCTTGCCCGACCCGCCGCCGAGCAGCGTTGATCCGGTGACCGACGAGGATCTGCAGCTCGCCCTGTGGATCTGCTTCGAGCTGCACTACCGCGGCTTCGGTGACGTGGCCGCCAGCTGGGAATGGCAGCCCGAGCTCATCGCGCTGCGCCGTCACCTCGAGTCCTCGTACTACGACTGGCTGCGGCGCGAGGTCGCCGTCCCTGCCGCCGACGCGTCGATACCGGAGCGGTTGCGTCAGCTCGTCGCGGCCGACGACGGACCGCAGCTCGCCCGCTTCGTCCAGCGCAAGGCCAGCCTCGAGCAGTTCGTCGAATTCGCGGTGCACCGCTCCGTCTATCACCTCAAGGAGGCCGACCCGCACAGCTGGGGGATCCCTCGGCTGGCCGGGCGGGCCAAGGCGGCACTGATCGAGATCCAGGCCGACGAGTACGGCAACGGCAACCTGGCGCGGATGCACTCCGAGCTGTTCCGCCGCACCCTGCGCGGGCTCGGGCTCGACGACGGTTACGGCCATTACGTCGACGCGGTCCCCGCGGTGACGCTCGCGGTCAGCAACCTGATGTCCCTGTTCGGCCTGCGCCGCGACCTGCGCGGCGCGCTGGTCGGGCACCTCGCCGCATTCGAGATGACCTCGTCGACGCCCAACCGTCGCTACAGCCTGGGCCTACGCCGGCTCGGCGGCGATGACGCCACGCGCCGGTTCTACGACGAACACGTGACCGCGGACGCGCTGCACGAGCAACTTGCCGTCCACGACCTGTGCGGTGGCTTCGTCGAGGACGAGCCCGACCTGACCGAGGACGTGCTGTTCGGGGCCGCGGCCGCCCTGTACGTGGACAAGCGGTGGGCCGAGCACCTCCTGGGGCGCTGGCAGGGCCGGCTGACCTCGCTGCGCGAGGACGCGGTCCTCATCGCCGCGGTCGCCGACGTGTCGTAAGCGGCCATGGACTACCTGCTGCCGCTCAAGGCCGGCGCGGGCACCGACCTCACCGACCTCGCCGCCTATGTGCAGTGCATCGGCCGCCGGATGCCGGTGATCGTGGTGGACGGGTCGGACCCGGCCATCTTCGCCCGTAACGCCGAGGTGTTCGCGGGTGTCACGCACGTCAGACCCGACCGGGGTTTCGGCTGCGCCAACGGCAAGGTCGCCGGGGTGCTCACCGGCTTCGCCTTGTGCTCCGAAAAGGTCGTCGTGGCCGACGATGACGTGCGCTACGAGCCGGCCGAGCTCGACCGGCTCGAGCGACTGCTCGATGAGGCCGACGTCGTGAGCCCGCAGAACTACTACCGGCCGATGTCGTGGCCAGCGTGGTGGGACTCCGCCCGCCTCGTGATCAACCGCGCGTTGCCCTCCGGCGATTTCCCCGGAACGCTCGGGCTGCGCCTGACCGGCCCGATGCGCGAATTGGGCTACGACGGCGACGTCCTGTTCGAGAACCTGGAGCTGATCCGCAGCGTCGTCGCCGACGGCGGCCGGGCCCTGGTCGCCCGGGATCTGTTCGTGCGCCGGCTGCCACCCGAGCCCGCGCACTTTCTCGGTCAGCGGGTGCGGCAGGCCTACGACAGCCAGGCTCAACCCCTGCGGCTGGCCGTCGAGCTGAGCCTGCTGCCCGTCGGCGTTCTCGGCCTACGACGCCAGGCGGTGCTGTGCGGCCTGCTGGCGGCCGGTCTCGGGCTCGCCGAGATCGGTCGACGACGCGCCGGCGGTGGGGCACACTTCCCGCCGGCCGTCCTGCTGTTCGTCCCCCTCTGGCTGGCCGAACGGGCTGCGTGTGCGTGGGTGGCGCTCGGACGGCGGGCCCTCGCCGGTGGAACACCGTATGGCGGGCGCCGGATCAAGCGCGCCGCGACGCCGGTCGCGCGCCTGCGTCGAGAACGCGCGGGGACCGGTGGCTCCCGTCGCAGAACGGCTTGACCGCCGACCGTCCACAGCGGCACAGGGCCACGGTGGGTCCGGTCTCGACGGCGGCCGAGCCGTCGACGTCGCAGATCTCGAAGTCCCCGCGCAGCACCAAGGGCCCGTCCGGGTAGACGGTGACTGTCGCCGCGGGCAGTTCGTCCGCGGGTTCGGCGTTCTGCGGCATGCTGCGGACGTACCCCGCCGACGCGGCAGCTAACCGCCAGGGAGCCGGACGTCGACGACGAGACCGCCGTTCGGATCGGCCCGCGCGTCGATCGCGCCGCCGTGCGCGGCAACAATCGATCGGGCGATCGTGAGGCCCAGCCCGACGCCACCACCGTGATCCAGCCGCTCGCCGGTCATCCGCCGGAACGGCTCGAACAGCCCGGCCACGTGCTCGGGCGGAATGACCGGGCCGGTGTTCGCGACCGTGAGCACGCCGTTCGGCGTGACGTTGACGATCACCGACCCGCCGGGTTGGTTGTACTTGATCGCGTTGTGGATCAGGTTGCTCGCCAGCCGGTCGAGAAGTGGCAGCTCGCCCACGACAGTTGCCGGCGCCAGCACCGCGCTCAACTCGAGGTCGCGCTCCTTCGCCATCGGGCGCAGGGTATCCACGACGTCGGAGACGATGCGATCCCACCGAAGCGGCGTGTTCGCCATCAGCCCCCGCTCGGTCTCGGCCAGCGTCAGCAGCCCGTCGACGAGTTTCTCGTTGCGCTCGTTCGTCGCCAGCAGCTGCCGAGACAGCAGGTCCAGCTGGTCGGGCGTGAGCGCGGAGCTCAGGCTGACCTCGATGAGCGCCCGCTGGGTCGCGAGCGGAGTCCGCAGTTCGTGCGAGGCGTTTGACGCAAACCGGCGTTGCGCCTCGTAGCCCTCGGCGAGCCGGTCGAGCATCGCGTCGATCGAGTCGGACAGCCGGCGGGTCTCGTCGTGCGGTCCCTCGGCCCGCAGCCGCAGGCCGAGGCTCGTGGGTCCGAACCGGTTCACCACGTCGCTGATCTCGCGCACCGGGCGGATCGCCCACCGGGCGACCAGCAGGCCCAGGGCCACGACGACCGCGGTGGCCGCGATGAGCTCGACCCACGCGATGGTGGGGCTGTAGCTGGGCGCGTCGCAGGAGTTGAAGTAGCTGCGCCACGAACCGTCGCACGTGGTGTAGCCGCTGCGGTAGTACCGGACAAGCTCGATCCCGACGTAGGTCGCCCAGTCCAGGTAGAAGTAGCCGAGCGGCCAGCTGATCAGGATGGCGACGACGATTCGGCGGCGAGCGGTCAGCTGCATGTCACTCGCCGAACCGGTAGCCGACGCGCGGCACGGTGTGCACGATCGGCGGGTCACCGAGCTTGCGGCGCAGCGTCATCACCGCGACCCGCACTGCGTTGGTGAACGGGTCGGCGTGCTCGTCCCACGCCTTCTCCAGCAGCTCTTCCGAACTGACGACCTCGCCGGCGCCGTGCATGAGTACCGACAGCACCGCGAACTCCTTCGGCGTCAGCTCGAGCAACCGGCCGTCCCGGAACGCGCGGTGGCGCGGGATGTCGAGCACGACCCCGAACCGGTCGAGCACCGGCGCGGAGCCGGTCGGGGGACGGCGGGCGAGCGCCTGGATGCGGGCAGCGAGCTCGGCGAAGGCGAACGGCTTGGTGAGGTAGTCGTCGGCGCCGAGACCGAGCCCGTCCACCCGGTCGCGGATGCCGCTCGCTGCAGTCAGGATGAGGATCCGGGTGCCGAGCTCGGCGTCGACCATCCAGCGGCAGACCTGGTCCCCGGTGGCGCGGGGCATGTCCCGATCGAGCACGGCGACGTCGTAACGGTTCACGCCGAGGCGTTCCATCGCGGCCTCGCCGTCGTAGCAGACGTCCACGGCCATGGCGAGCTTGCGCAGGCCGTCGGCAACGGTGTCGGCGAGCAACCGCTCGTCGTCAGCGAGGAGGACGCGCAACTCGAGTGCTCCTTGGTCCTGGTGTCGTGATCGAGGATCGCGGCATCCGTATAAGCCCGTCGTAAGCGGCGGACGAACCTCGACGATAGCGATCGGGCGCCAGGCTCTCGGTTCGTGACTCAGACTCCAGTTCGCGCGGT
>JAVHVH010000298.1:0-28746 GCA_032160665.1 Pseudonocardiales bacterium | reverse complement strand
CGCCGCGACCCAGAACCCGAACGAGTGATGCCGCCCCGAACCGGCCACGACGGGTTGCCCACGCCGACCAGTACCGACATTCGTGACCGACACTGCAGACGTCATGACGGGCGTTCTCCTGATCGTGGGGGGACAGATCTCTAACGGTGCCCCTTGACGGGTTATGCTGTCCAACGAAAACCTTCGATA
This sequence comes from Pseudonocardiales bacterium, assembly GCA_032160665.1. GTDB lineage: Bacteria > Actinomycetota > Actinomycetes > Mycobacteriales > Jatrophihabitantaceae > Jatrophihabitans. Next base: position 28,557 of record JAVHVH010000298.1, on the reverse strand, counting down.
ACGGCCATTCATTTGGGGCATGACGTGGAGCTGCGGCACCTGGAACAATTTCTGGCCGTCGCCGAGGAGGGCAGCTTCACGCGGGCGGCGGCACGCCTCCACCTCGTCCAGTCCGCCGTCTCAGTGTCGATCCGCTCGCTGGAACGGGAGCTTGGGACGCCGCTGTTTGATCGCAATACCCACCGCGTCGAGCTAACCGATGCCGGGCACGCACTGGCGCCCGCGGCCCGGCGCACCCTGGCTGCGGCGGACGCTGCGCGCGACGCGGTTGCCGCGGTCCAAGGCGGATTGCGCGGCACAATCCGGATCGGGATCATGCACTCGCTGTCCTTGATCGATCTGGCCGGGTTGCTCACTGACTTCCATCGCAACTGGCCCGAGGTCCGCTTGATCCCCCAGGCCGCCCAGGGCGGCTCGTCGCAGCTGGCGAACGAGGTTGCCGAAGGCCGCCTCGATCTCGCCTTTGCGGCCCTGCCCGACGGGTATCCGAGGGGGCTGGCTGTGCGGACGCTCGCCTCGGAGCAGATGCTGCTCGCGTGCCCGCCCGGCGATCCCCTGGGCAAACGCCGAGTCGTCGAGCTTCATGAACTCGATGGCAAGCGCTTCGTGGAGATGCCACCCGGCTGGGGTACCCGTGTCGCCGCCGATCGGCTGTTTCTGCACGGCGGCCTGGAACGGGAGATCGCGGTCGAGGTCGCCGACATACGCAACGTGACGGACCTGGTCGCCGCCGGCTTCGGGTTTGCGTTCCTCAGTCCCTCCACGATCACGAGCAGGAAGGGGCTGCTCCTTCGGCGAGTAAACCCGGCTCCAGACTTCGTTGTCTCGATGATCACCGCGAATACCCAACCGCTCTCCGCCGCCGCCAAGGCACTGGCCGACCTCGTCAGCGACCGCTACCCCGAACTTCCCGCGCCGAGAACACCTCCTCCTGAGCGCGCCTGACGACTCCTGCTGAATGCCTGCCATGTCTGGCGATCGGCAGTCACTGCACCGACAGGCAGTTCGGTCCGCAAGAATGAGGTGCGGTCCCGTTCCGGTCGAGGTGACGACCGACCCGACACCGTCTATCGATCGCAGTGGAGATCACATGGGTCCGCTGTGCGCGGGCTGACTCGGTGGATTCGGCGCTGAACCGGGCGCGACCCTCGGCCGCCGATGTACGGATCAGGGTCGCGCTCGCAATCCGTGACGGACGACATCAAGGACGCTCCGGAGCGCGCGCTCGCGCTCGGTGGCCGGCAGGTCGCGCAGCGGCCCGTCGTTGACCAATGTGGCCAGCCCATGCACGGCGGACCACGCTGCGTACTCGGCACCCGGACGGCTTTCCGGCGCCATCGCGCCGACCTTGACGAGTTCGTCAAGGCGGGCGGCGAGCAGGTCGTAGGGACCCTGCCCGCTGGCCCCGACACCCTCGCCGGGAGCGAACGAGTGGGTGCCTCTCGGGACGGCGAACGCGGTGCGGAACCACCCGGGTTCGGTCGTCGCGAACTCCACGTACGCGCGGCCGAGTGCGCCGAGGCGAGCCCACGCGGATTCGATTGGATCGGGGTCGGCAGGCGCGGCAGCGATCCGCTGCTCCATCAACGTCGCCAGCTTGCTCATGCATCGTTCGCACACGGCGCGAAGCAGCTCGTCGCGGTCGGCGAAGTGCCGGTACGCCGCGTTGTGGGACGCGCCGGCGTCGCGCGCCGCGGCCCGCAGCACCACTGCCTCGGGGCCCTGCTCCCGGGCGAGAGCCACGCCGGCGTCGAGAAGAGCCTCCCGAAGCCGGCCGTGGTGGTACGGGCGGGGCGGCGCTGCACCAACCATGTTGACAGTGTCCACTTCCGGTGGCACTCTCGTCAATGTTGCCAGTGTCAACATCGATCTAGAGGGCGGACCCGATGCGTGTTATCAGCTCACGTCGCCGGCTGGCGATCCTCGCGACGGTCTGCCTCGCGGTGTTCGCGATCAACCTGGACACGACCATTGTCAACGTCGCGGTGCCTGATCTGGCGCGCCAGCTCGGCGCGACAACCCGTGACCTGCAGTGGATCGTCGACGGATACAACCTGGCGTTCGCCGCGCTCGTGCTCACGGCCGGTTCGATCGGCGACCGCTTCGGTCGACGTCCGGTGCTGCTCTGGGGGCTCGCCGGATTTGCGGTGGCGAGCGGGATCGGCGCCTTGTGCACGGGGGCCGGGGCGCTGATCGTCGTGCGCTTCGTCATGGGCGCCTTCGCTGCGCTGATCTACCCGACGACGCTGTCCATCATCACCAACCTCTATCCAGTGCGGTCCGAGCGAGCCAAGGCGATCGGGGTCTGGGGCGCGGTGACCGGTCTCGGTGTGGCGGTCGGCCCAGTCACCGGTGGCGTGCTGCTGGCCCACTTCTGGTGGGGAAGTGTGTTCCTGGCGCTGGTTCCGGTCGCGCTCGTCGCCACCGGTCTGGCCTTTAGGCTCGTACCGGAATCGAGCGACCCGAGCGCCGCCCGCCTCGACCTTCCCGGATTGTTGACCTCGTCGGCGGCCATCGGCTTGCTGGTCTACACGATCATCGAGGCACCGAGCCGGGGATGGGGCTCGGCCGTCACGGTCGGATCCTTCGTCGGCACCGTCGCGCTGGTCGCGGTCTTCATCGGCCTCGAGCAGCGCCGCCCGAACCCGATGCTGGACGTGAGCCTGTTCCGTACGCCGGCCTTCTCTGCCGCGAGCGGTGCAGTCACCGTGGCCTTCTTCGCCCTGTTCGGTTTCATCTTCCTGATCACCCAGTACTTCCAGTTCGTCCGCGGCTACAGCACGGTGTCGACCGGCGTGCGGATCCTTCCCGTCGCCGCGACGATCGCGCTCGGATCCGTCATCGGCGCGCGCCTGGCCGGACGGATCGGTACTCGCGTGATCGTTGTGGTCGGCCTGGTCATGTTCGGGACCGCGTTCGCGTGGATCAGCACCGCGCCGGTGCACATGCCCTACCTGCAAATAGCGGGGCAGATGATCCTCATGGGTACTGGCCTCGGGCTGACTACCGCACCGGCCACCGAGTCGATCCTGAGTGTGTTGCCCGCGGCCAAGGCCGGTGTCGGTTCTGCCGTCAACGACGCCACCCGCGAGGCCGGCGGCACACTCGGCGTCGCCGTCATCGGCAGCATCTTCACCTCCATCTACGCCCGCCATCTCGCCGGCACCTCGATCGCTGCCCTGCCGCACGGCACCGTCAGGGCCGCCCAAGATTCCGTCGGCGCGGCGTTCAACATTGCCGCTCACGCCACACCGTCGCTGAGCACTCAACTCGTCCACGACGTCAATGCCTCCTTCATGAACGGCCTGCACGTCGCGTGCCTCGTCGCCGCCGGCGTCTGCTGGCTGGGCGCGCTCGGCGCGCTGGCACTACCGGGACGCCGCTCCCTGCAGACGACACACGCAGAATCGATCGCGGCGATGGGGGCTGACGCGATCACGCACGAGCCCACCGCTCCCGTCGACGCCGACATCGCGACGTCGCCCGCCGTTTAGCCGTAACGAAGCCCGCGACCCAACACCGACGATCACTGAGCAATCAAGACCACGAACCGGGGAGCCGACATGGACACGATCGACACGCTCAGCGAGCGCAACGCGCATTTCGCGGCCCACCAGTTCAACAGCGGGCTGGCGATGATGCCGAGGCTCAAGACGATGATCATCGGCTGCGCCGACCCCAGGGTCGACCCCGCGGACGTGCTCGGCCTTAATCTCGGCGACGCCGTTGTCATCCGCAACATCGGAGGCCGGATCACCCCGGCGACCCTGCAGACGATGGCGATGCTGCGGCTCGTCGCCGCCGCAGATCCGGCCGGGCCGCCCGGCGCAGGCTGGAATCTCATCGTCCTGCACCACAGCGACTGCGGTATCAACCGCCTGATCGATTACCCGGATCTGCTCGCCGAGCATTTCGGAATTGACAAGGCCGACCTTGACTCCAAGCACACCACCGACCCCTGGGCCTCGGTGGCGACCGACGTCGCGGCACTGAAAGCCAACCCGTTCCTCCCAGCTGAGTTGATCGTCTCCGGGCTCGTTTACGACGTCGAGACCGGCCTCATCGAGCAGGTCGTCGGACCTGAGCCACTCCGCAACGACAGCCAGGGCGACGCGCCCGAGTCGATGACGAGCTCCCCAAAGGTCAACGTCATACCAGCGCCACCGCAGGTCGAAGTCAGTCCCAGCGGCTGATCTCGCCGGGCGTAGCCTCCCGCAGGTGGATCTTGTAGACATCGGCATGGGGCGGGTGGCGTGCGACCGTGCAGGAGCAGGTCCCGCGGTCGTCCTGAGTCATGCGAGTCTTGTCGATCGTCGGATGTGGCGCGCTCAGTTCGAGGTGCTTGCGCGCGACCACGACGTGATCGCGCACGACCGGCTCGGCTTCGGCGAATCGACCGATGCCCCGGCGCAGGTCCGCCACGGAGCCGACCTGCTCCGCCTCCTCGACGCGCTCGGCATCGACCGAACCGTGCTGGTGGGATCGTCGATGGGGGGCGGTTACTCGCTCGACGCGGCCTTGCTCGCGCCGGACCGGGTGGCAGGGTTGGTGCTGATCTGCTCCGGCGTGCCGGGCTACCAGTGGCCCGAGGCGATGCGCGCCGAGACCCGCAAGCTGCTTCTCTCCGCGGTGCCAGGCGATCGGCTGGCGCGCTATGCCGCACATACAGCCGATGTCGTGCTGGACGAGGACATCGCGGCCATGGCCGACGCGCAGGCGCGATACATGGTTATCGGTCCCGGGCGAACGACAGCCGCGTTCACGCCGGACGTGTGGCGGTTCGTGATGGAGATGACGCGGGGTGTGTTCACCCGGCTGTGGCGCGATCCGGAGTCGACGGACATCGACCCGGAGCCGCCGCTGCTCTCTCGGCTCGGCGAGATCGCGGCGCCGACGCTGGTTGTCAGCGGACGCGCCGACGTAAGCGGCATACAGGACCTGTCGGGGCTGCTCGCGAGAGGCATTCCCGGGGCCCGACACATCGCTCTGCACGACACCGCTCACCTGCCCCCGGTCGAGCGTCCCAACGAGGTGACCACCGCATTGCTCGAGTTCCTCGGCGCGGTGGGCAGATAAGAGCAACTCGGGACGGCGGCCGTACGCGGGCGACCTCCGACGGGTTTCGTCTTCGACGGATAGGTCCAGTGCCGGGATCAAATACGACTCAAGTGTCAGTGCTCCACGCCCATCCATCGCGCCGAAACCAACGCGCCCGAGTACGCGACCTCGTCGACCTTGTCGTCATCGCCCGCACCCCCACCGTCGACGCCGCACGGTCGGTAGTGCCAGGCTGGCGGGTGCGCGCTGAGTGCCAACGGTCCGCCGCAGCTCCGTCGTAGGTGCGGCGGACCGTTGCTGCTACATCGGCAGCAGCTCGAAGATCTCCACCGCGCACTTCCCCTCACTGTTGGACAGGAACGGGAGACCGTCGGTGAACGCCTTCGCCGCAGCGAGATCGTCGGCCTCGACGATCGTGTAGCCGATCAGGTCGCCGGCTATTCCTTCAGTGCCGTCATCGCGAACGGACGCGCTCGTCCCGAACGGGCTGCCGACGTCGACCAGCGCCGCGCCGACCTTCTCCATCCAGGCGCCGAACGCGGCCATCCGCTCGGCGCCCTGCTCCGGCGTGAAATCGGACATCGGGGTGGCCGGGCCACGGTAGAGGTAGATGAACTTCGCCATGTCGATCGTCCCTTTCGAGAACCGACGTGCCCCATGCACGCCTTCGCCGTGTTGACGAACGGCACCGGCGCGAACGGACAATCCATGGACCTACCCGGCGATGAGTTCAGGCAGCTCCTCTGGCGATCGTCCGCGTACCGCTGGATTGCTCCGGCAGGTTGGTGGTCCGGCTGGCTCGAGGGAACCCCGCGTGGAGCCATCGCCGGGTCCACGGCGACCTCGTAGGGCTTGGTTTTCCGCTAGGTAGCACCAGCGAGAGTGTCGAACGTCCTGAACAGGGCTCGCCTCGTTCCCGCCCCGGGGCGCGCCGGTCGGTCACCAAGCTTCAAAGACCGAGCCGGATCCGGCGCAGGCATTGGGTTCGACCTGACGATCGGGTTACTGACTGTGGTTGTGCTCAGGCCCAGCGGCTGATCTCGCCTTGGGGGTAGGGATGGAACTCGACGCCTTCGGCGCCGGTTTTCAAGCTCGTGAGGTAAGCGCCCCAGTTGGTGCTGCAGCCGCTCATGAACTCGCTCGCCTCCGCCCAGCGGGCGTGGGTGAACAGCAGTGTCGTCCCGCCGTCGCCGGATCGGTGCAGCACGAACGTGATCAAGGTGTCGATCCAGGCGTCGGGGCCTTCGAGAACACGCCAGACGACTTCGTCCGGGGTGTCGGACTGCACCTCCATGACGGCGGCGGGTGTGCCAGCCTCACCGAAGTAGACGTCGAAGCGGCCGCCGACGGTGCTGTCGCCCTCGAGCGGTCGGCCGGTCCACCAGCGGGCGATGCCGTCCGTGGTGGCGACCAGGTCGTGGACGTTTTCGCGTGGGGCGTTGATGCTGATGCGGTGCAGGATGTCGGGCATTGTTGTGTCCGTTCGGTTGGTTATGCGACGACGAGGGTGTCGGTCGCGGTGGGGTCGGCGCTGTTGCGCGACGTGCGTGGGGTGATGGCAACCGAGCTCAGCACGGCGAGCGCGGCGAACACGACGCAGGACCACATCGCGGGTCGGAACCCGGCGGTCACTGAGGTCGGGTTGTTGAGGTTGCCGTGGGCGGAGAAGACGGCGCTGGCGATAGCGATCGCGAAGACGGCACCGAAGCGTTGGGCCATGTAGTTGACCCCGGAGGCTTTGCCCATCTCGGACTCAGCGACGGAGTTGAGGACGGCGGTGGGCACGGTGGGCAGCGCCATCGAGACGCCGATACCGGCCACGAGGAGCGCTGTAACCAGTTCGATCCAGCTCGTGTGCAGCGACCCGCGTGCGGCGACCCAGGCGAAGCCGAGTGCTTGCAGCGCGAGACCACTCACCATGATCGGGCGCCGTCCGATCCTGTCGGAGAGCGCGCCGGCCAGCGGTGAGACGACCATCGGTGTCCCGAAGAACGGCAGCAGCCGAAGCCCGGCCGAGACGGGTGAGTACCCGCGGGCGAACTGGAACTGCTGGGTGATCAGGAATGCGGCGGCGAAGGTAGCCCCCGACATGAGGAACATCGTCACGTTCCCGACAGCGAACGACCGGTTGCGGAACAGTCGCATCGGCAGCATTGGCGCGGCCATCCGGTGCTCCCACCGCACGAAGGCCACCAACAGCACGCAGCCGGCCAACAGCGTGCTCACGATCTCCGGGCTCGACCAACCGACGTCGTTGGCCCGCACCAGAGCCCAGACCACGCTGACGACACCGGCGGTGACCAGGGAGACGCCCGGCAGGTCGAGGCGCTCGGGCGCGCCGTGGCTTTCGGGTAGTAGGCGCACGGCGAGCGTGGTGGCAAGAATTCCGATCGGGACGTTGAGCCAGAAGATCCAGTGCCAGTTGAGTCCCTCGGTGACAACGCCTCCGACGACAGGACCGGACGCGACGGCCAACCCCGCGAGTCCGCCGTAGATGCCTACGATCAGCCCGCGCCGCTGCGGAGGGAACGCTGTCGTGAGGATCGTCAGGCTCAGCGGCAGCACCGCCGCCGCTCCAAGACCCTGAACGGTGCGCGCCATGACCAGCTCGGCTGCGGTGGGCGCGAGCGCGCAGACGGCCGAGGACAGCGTGAACAGCGTCAATCCCAGATTGAACAACCGCCGCCGGCCGAACCGATCACCGAGCGCTGCAGCGGTGAGTATCCCAGCGGCAAACGCGATGCCGTAAGAATTGACAGTCCATTGCAGGGACGCGAGGTCTGCGTGCAGGTCGCGCTGCATCCGCGGCAGCGCAGTGAACAACGCCCCTGTATCGAGGATCACCATGAAGTACGCAGTCGAGGTCAGGACCAGCACCCAACGCAGCTGAGTGGCCAGCGCCATGGGCGGGGATTGCGTGTTCGTCATCGATTCCTCCAACAGGTCGGCGCCCTCGTGGGCCGGATCTGTCGTAGTGACGAGCGGCCCGGCCCGGCACGGACAGCCGCGGACAAAGATCTCTTCCTTCGTAGAGTTCTTCATTCGGCGCTGTCCGTCGGCGACGACGTCGTTCGTCACAGACTCGAACTGGTACCGATGAGTGACTGGAGGGGTTATGCAGTACGCATTGCTTGCCTATGGGGGCCAGCGGACCGACGCCGGCCCGATCGAGGGCGCGATTGCCGAGGTGCTCGCCAGCCCGTCTGTGACCGGATGGGCTCGTCTGCACGCCGATGGCTCGGCGACGACCGTGCGAACCAGCGAGGGGCGGACGCTGCTCACGGACGGCCCCTTCATCGAGTCCAAGGAGTTCCTTGCCGGCGTGATCGTCGTTGAGGCCGACAACCTCGACGGCGCGCTCGCAATCGCCCAGGAACTGCAGGACACCAGGACCGGCGGTGCGATCGAGGTGCGGCCCATCCTCGAAGCGTTGTTCCATGGCGCTTGACGCCGTCTTTCGCGAGCACTGGGGCCGGGTGCTCGCCACCCTCGTCGGGATCCTCGGCGACTTCGAGCTCGCCGAGGATGCGGTTCAAGAGGCGTTCGCGATCGCTGCCCAACGCTGGTCACGCGACGGGGAACCGGACAACCCCGTCGGCTGGCTGATCTCGACCGCGCGGAACCGCGCGATCGACCACATTCGCCGGCAACGCGTCCTGGCCGAGAAGACGAAGCTGCTCGCGCGCGAGTCCACTGTGGAATCGGAGGCAACCGTGTACGAGTCAGCCACCTTTCCGGACGAGCGGCTGGAACTGATCTTCACCTGCTGCCACCCCGCGCTCGCGCTGGAGGCCCAGGTGGCGCTGACCTTGCGCACCCTCGGCGGCCTGTCGACCGAGGAGATCGCGCTGGCGTTCCTCGTCCCGACCGAGACGATGAGCAAGCGGCTGACCCGGGCGAAACACAAGATCCGCGACGCGGGCATCCCGTTCGCCGTGCCGCCCGATCATCAGCTCCCGGACCGGCTGGCGGCGGTCCTCGCCGTGGTCTACCTCGTGTTCAACGAAGGCTGGGGAGGCGGCCGCGTCGACCTCGCCGCCGAAGCGATCCAACTCTGCCGCGCACTCGCCGAGCTCATGCCCGACGAGGGCGAGGTCCTCGCCCTGCTCGCCCTCATGCTGCTGCATGACGCACGACGAGACGCCCGAACACGCGACGGTGAGATCGTGCTGCTCGACGACCAGGACCGCGCGCTGTGGGACGAACAGCAGATCAGCGAGGGCCGACAGCTCGTCCAGCACGCAATCGCACGCGGCGAGGCCGGCCCTTACATCGTGCAGGCCGCCATCGCCGATCTGCACCTGCACCAGCCACGTGACTGGCGACAGATCGCCGCGCTCTACAACACCCTCGCCCTCCAAACCGGTTCACCCGTCGTCGAACTCAACCGGGCCATCGCCGCGTCCGAACCCGAGGGACCTGAGGCCGGCCTGGCGATACTCGACGGCCTCGACCTCGACCACTACCGCTACTTCCACGCCGCCCGCGCCGACCTCCTGCGCCGCGCCAGACGAAACGACGAAGCCCGCCACGCATACCAGCGCGCACTCGAACTCGCCCAGACCGACGCGGAACGACGATCCCTGAACGAGCAGCTCGCCAAACTCTCACGCTCGCGCTGAGCGCTCGAGCCACCGCAATCGGGCTGACGTCTCAAACTGCCTCCGCCAGCGCAACGCTGCCTCCGCCAATGGGCACCCGGCGCCGTGCGACAAGACCTCGTGACGGCTATCAGCTGTTGACCACCCGGAACGTCACGGTGACGGTCTTGACGTTGCCGGCGAGGTCGGTCGCGGTCGCGACCACCTTCTCGGTCCCGCGGCTCTTCGTGATCGCGAGGTGGCATGTGGCCAGGCCGGACAGCGAGTCGGTGCCGACGCACCGGGGGGTGGGCGCGTGGCCTCGGTACGTGGCACCGGCCCGAACCCCGGTGATCTGCAGGTGCGGTGCGATCTGGTCGATGTTGATTCCCGAGACCGTTCTCGTGGCGGCTCCCCCGTCCGTCGCCGTGATGGTCCGCGTGAGCGTCTGGTGCGCGGCGTTCCGCGTCAGGGTGACGGCGGCCGGGCACGAGCCGATGAGCGTCGCGCCGTGCGTCGTGCATGTGAAGGTGACGGTCACCGGCTTGTTGTACCAACCGTGGTGCACGGCGGATCGGCTCTGGACGTGCGCGACCAGGGTCGGGTTGTACCGCGTGATCGACGTGGTGCTGCCGGCGTAGTCGCTGGTGCCCACGAACGTCGCGGACACCGCGGCCGATGTGGTGTGCGGGACGGTGTAGGTGATCGTCGCCTCGCCGTTGACCACCGGTGCCTGACCGACGGAGTGCCCGTTCACGCTGAAGGTCACCGCACCGGTCGGGGTGCCGGCATTGGGGTTCGTCGCCGAGACGGCAGCCCTGATCTTCGTCGGGATGACGAACAGCGCGGTCGTGGTGGACGCGGCGCCGACGGTGATGGTCTGCGTGACGGCGTCGGCCGAGGCGTACTGGTCGTTGCCCGCCTGATCGGCTTCGACCACGCAGGTACCGGCGTGGGCGAGGAAAACTGCTCCGGAATTGACGAAGCAGGAGTTGGCGGTACTACCGCTGCCGACGGACAGCGCCACCGGCAGACCGGAGCTGCTGCTGACCCCGGGTTGGTAGATCGTGCCGACCGCGGCACCCGCGCCGGTTGGCGTCGTCGAATCGAAGGTGACGGTTTGGGCCAGTGCGGTCAGGGTGATCGCCGGCAGCTCGCTCGAGATGCCGGCGCTGTAGGAGTCGGCGACGCTGAGGTGGGCGACGCCGGAGGCAGTGCCTGCCGTATAAACGGTCGTGTAGGTCCCGTCCCCGTTGTCGACCGCGCGCGTGACGGTTCCGTCATCGGTCGAGAACGTGAGCGGGTCGCCGGCAACCGGCTGGCCTGCGGCGTCGTGCAGAGTCACCGTGACCGTGGACGTCGACGTGCCGTCGGCGGGCAGCTGGGTCGAGCTCTCGGACGTGGTCAGCGTGTCGGCGGTCGGCGTCGTCCACGAGATCCGTACCGACGGAGTGGTGCCCAGTGGCGCGACTCGGGTGGTCACGCCGATCGCCGACGGCGTGGTGTACGACGAGCCGCCGGCGCCACCACCGAAGCTGTCGCCGCCGCCGCCGCCGAAGTACCCGCCGCCGCCGCCGCCACCGCCGGTGGCGCTCCCGAACCCCGCGGCACCGTCGCCGCCGACGCCGACCGCTCCGTCGGTGCCGGCGCTGCCGCTGCAGGTGTCGCCGTGGCCGGCCGCGCCGCCGACGGTGTCGGTGCCCGGCTGTGCCGGGATTCCGTTGCAGCCGTCTGTGCCGGCAGGCAGCCCGGCGTCGCCGCCGTGGTCATCGAACAGATCCGCGCCGCCACCGCCGGCGGCGACGACGACCCGATCGGCCAGCGTGTCGCCACCGACCCGGATGTCGGTCGCGCCGCCGCCGCCACCGCCGCCGTAGCCACCGCCGGCGTCGCCGCCCGCGCCGCCGCCGTTGAACCCGCCTTGGCCGCCGCCGTTCGGAGTGAAGTCGGCGCCGTTGCCGGCGACGTGCAGGTGCAGCACCTCACCCGGAGTCACCGGGAAGGTGGCGGTGAGGTCGGCGCTGCGTCCAGGAGCGGTGAGGTCTTGCGTCGAGCGACCCTTGCCGCTGGAGCCGCCGACGGCCTCGACCGTCACTACGGCCACGCCCGACGGGACGGTCCAGTCGTAGGTGCCCTCGCCCCGGAACGTGGTGAACAGCGGGCCGGCCTGCGCCGCACCTGCTCCGACCAGGGCGCCGGCACCCAGGGCCACCAGCGATCCGGTCACCAGAACCGCACAGGACAGACGAGAAGCAGGCATCAGCAACACAGCGCTTTCGATCGCAGGAGGACAACAAGCAGACGTCCGGGACGTCCACCTTTGCGATCGGTGCCCAGGGCCCGCCGCATGTGAAGTTTGAGTAAGTTCTCCGAATAGTGCGGGGTTCGAGAGCAAACGTCAAGCACACCTCAGCGGGAGTCCGTCCGGAGCGGACGGCCTGCGTCTCGATCCGTTAGCTATTTCGACCTGAAAAACCCTGCGTTGTCGTGACTGGTCCCGGGCCGGTGCCCTCCGGGGTGCTATTGCTGACCGATGGTGGCGGCGCGGCTCTCCCCGGTTGACGGCCAGGTGCGTCGTTGGCAACACCACCGAGCGGCGATCCGGCGCAGGTTCTCGAGGCAGACGAGCAGGCGCCGCAGGAATGGTTCTGCGTCAGCCGGCATCGATGCCGGGGGGACACAAAGGATAGGAACGCAGGCGAACCTCACACCTCGCGTGAGGAAAGCATGGCCAGGGCGAAGTCCGCGTGCGCGAACGCGACCTCCTCGGCCGAGTACGGGCCATCAACGCGGAACCAGGCAGCCACACCCATCCCCATGTCGAGAATGGCGTAGGACACCAGCCGGTCGGCCCCCGCCGTAAAGGTGCCTGATCGAATCCCCTCGGCGATTACGCTGCGCAGGCTGCGCTCGTACCGTCGCCTGAGCCCGAGGACACGGTCCCGATACGGCTGCTCGAGGTTGTCGATCTCGCGGTTACCGACGATCGCCTGCTGGCGGTGTGTCGCATGGAAACGAACGTGTGCCTCGACGATGCGCCGCAGCTGCTGGACGACACCCCCACCGGCGCGGCGGGCTGCCGCCTGATCGGCGACCAGGGCGGTCATGGTGTCGATCATGATCCTCGCGAGGAGTTCCTGCTTGGAGCTCACGTGGCGGTACAGACTCGGGCCGCGGATACCGAGCTCGGCGCCGATGTCCGCCATGGTGGTGGCCCGGTACCCATGCTCGGCAAACAGGCGCAGCGCCGCACGGTGCACGGCGTCCGCGCCGACACCCGCGCTCCGCAGCGGCTCTGCACCGCCAGAGTGGATCGCCGCCCGGTAGCCGACGTCACGCCCGTGCACAGCTGAAGCCTATCGCTAATCCTCAGTTGCTTCACCGAGATCGGCGCCGTATTCGTGTGGACAATCCCTTGACATGGCTCAGAGGCTTTGGTTATCTGCAGCTAATGGTCATTAGCGCAGTGCCTGCGACCGAGGTCAAGCGCCGCCGGACGGCACTCGTCACCGGTGCTTCCCGCGGCATCGGCCGGGCGATCGCCGAACGACTTGCTGCCGAGGCGTACGACATCACGATCTCGGCGCGCGACCGCAGCTCGCTCGACGCCGTCGCGACGCAGCTGTCCGGAATTCGCGGCCGGGTTACCGTGCTGCCCGCGAACATGGCCGAGCCCGGCGACGTGGACGCGCTGGCCCGCGCTCACGGGGAACTCACCGACAGCCTCGACCTACTTGTCATAGCAGCAGGCGTCGGCGCCGCGGCGCCCTTGGCCGACGATCCGCTTCGCCGCTTCGAGATGCAACTGGCGGTGAACCTGGCCGCCCCGCTCAGGCTCGTCCATCGCCTGCTGCCGTCGTTGCGTGCAGCCGCGGGCTCCGCACCGGAAACCGGAGCAAAGATCATCGCGCTAGCGTCGATCACCGGAGTGGTGAGCGAGTCCGGGTTGAGCGTCTACGGAGCCACGAAGGCAGCCCTCATCTCGCTGTGCGAATCGATCACCGTCGAGGAGGCGGCGCACGGCGTGACGGCGACCGCGATCTCGCCCGGTTACGTGGACACCGACATGACCGCATGGATACGTGACCGCCTCGACCCGGCCGACATGATCGCGGTCCAGGACATCGTCGAACTCGCCATCGCCGTCTCCCGGCTCTCCCGCAACGCCGCCGTCCCCAACATCGTCGTCACGAGGCCCGGCGCGCAGCTCTGGCGAGCGTGACCCCCCGGCGCACTCGCGCGACGGCAACCCCGACAGCACGTCCGCATGACCCATCCCGATCCGCAACCGACGGAGCGCACCATGGCCATCGACTTCTCACCGTCCGATCAAGTCGAACGGTGGCGCGCGAACATCGAGACCTTCATCGACACCGTCGTGATCCCCCGTGAGCAGGAGGCCTTTGAGCACGGCGTCGACGACGCGCTCCGCACCGAACTCCAGGCGGCTGCTCGGTCGGCCGGGCTCTGGGCTCCCCAAGCCGCCGCCGCCCTGGGCGGCGGCGGATTCCGGTTCGACGAGGCGGCCGTGCTGCTCGAGGAAGCCGGTCGTTCCCTCCTCGGGCCGCTCGCGCTCAACTGTGCGGCACCCGACGAGGGAAACATCCACCTGCTCGACGCGATCGCTACGCCGGCGCAACGGGAGCGTTACCTTCATCCCCTAGTGCACGGGGACATCCGATCGTGTTTCGCGATGACGGAGCCAGCACCGGGTGCCGGCTCGGATCCCGCAGCGCTGCAGACCGTAGCCACCAGAGCAAGCGGCGGCTGGACGATCAACGGCGCGAAGCACCTGGTCACCGGCGCGAACGGCGCGTCCTTCGCGATCGTCATGGCAAAGGACTCGGACGGCGACGGCGCAACGATGTTCCTGATGGACACCGACAATCCCGGGTTCTCAATCACCGGCCATGCCCGAACGCTGGACACCACGACAGTGGGTGGACACTGCCGGGTCAGTCTCAACGATGCGTTCGTAGCCGACGATGCTGTGCTCGGCGAGCCCGGGCTCGGCTTCCGATACGCCCAGGTGCGCCTCGCCCCTGCCCGGCTCACGCACTGCATGCGGTGGCTCGGCGCAGCCCGCCGCGCCCACGAGATCGCCGTCGCCCGCTGCGTCCAGCGCCGGCTGTTCGGGCACGCCCTCAGCGAGCACGGCATGGCGCAGCAGATGATCGCCGACAACGAGATCGACATCACCGCCGCGCGAGCGCTGCTCTGGCACAGCAGCTGGCTGATCGCCGAGGGCGACCGGGCGACCGAGGCGTCGTCACGGACCAAGGTCTTCGTGAGCGAGGCCGCCTCCCGGATCGTCGACCGCAGCGTCCAGCTTTGTGGCGGCCTAGGCACGACCGAGGAGTTAGTCGTCGGCCGCATCTACGGCGACATCCGCGCGTTTCGCATCTACGACGGCGCATCGGAGGTCCATCGCATGTCGATCGCTAAACGGGTGCACCGCCGAGCGACAGCGGATGCCGTCGCCGGCCGGGGATGAGAGTGCGTGATCTTCGCAGAACCTGGCCGGTGCCAAGCAAGTGCTTGGTCGGGTAACGTGGCGGTGTGAGCAATGCCGGGCTCGGGGGTCACGAGGCCAGTGGTCGAGGCGGACGAGATGGCGGTCACCTGAACGCTATCCCGGCAACCGACCGCCGCGCCGAACTGTTGGCTATCGCCGCGCACTTGTTCGCCGAGCGAGGGCTGCAGGCGACGACGGTGCGCGACATCGCCGACGCCGCAGGGATCCTGTCCGGCAGCCTGTACCACCATTTCGATTCCAAGGCATCGATCGTCGATGAGATCCTGCGCGACTTTCTCGACGCTCTCTTCGGCCGGTATCGCGAGATCGTCGCCCGGCAACTGCCGCCTCGCGACGCCCTCCAAGCGGTCGTCGTCGCCTCCTTCCAGGCTATCGACCAGCGCCACGACGCCGTCGCGATCCACCAGAACGAGGGCCGCCTACTGGCGGAACAGCCCCGCTTCGCCTACATCACCGAACGGTGGGAAGAGTTCCGCACGCTCTGGCAGACGATCCTGCGCGACGGCGTGGTCGACGGCAGCTTCCGCCCCGACCTCGACACCGCACTGGCCTACCGCTTCCTACGTGACACCGTCTGGGTCGCGGTCAGCTGGTTCCGCCCCGGCGGCGCGCTCAGTGTCGACACCGTGGCAGAGCAGTACCTCTCGATCGTCTTCGCCGGCATCGACACACGCAGCAGGTCCGTGAAACGCAAGTAGACGGCACCGTCGCACGCCTTCACATCCTCGAGTGGCTGCACGGATCGACGACATAGGGATGTCTGATCCGACGGGTCCGGGCGAAGATTGCCTTTGCGCACAATGTGGAGCTAACGTGTGCGACGTGGAAACACCACTCGGCTGCCGCGCGCGCGACCTGACGTCGGCTCGAAGGACCGCGCCGTGAACGAGGAGGTCGTTGTCCTCGGATACGCGCGCACACCGTTCGGCAAGTTCGGTGGGTCGTTGCGAGAATGGCCCGTTCCCCGCCTCGCGGCCGTAGCGATCACGGAGGCAGTACGTCGCGCCGGCTTGACGCCCGAAGACGTGGACGAGCTCGTGCTCGGCACCAATTTCCCCGGTTCGGACCGCTCGATCGCGCGGCAGAGCGCGCTGTGGTCCGGCGTGCCTGACGATCGCACCTCCTACACGGTCGACCAGGCATGTTGCTCCTCGCTCACAGCACTCACCCTCGCCGGTCGTTCGCTACGCCTCGGGGAATCGGGAATCGCGGTCGGGGGTGGCTCTGACAACCTCAGCCTCGTCCCGTACTTCCTGCACAATGCACGCTGGGGACGAAGGCTCGGCGACATCACGATGATCGACCAACTCGTCGTCTCCTGCCCATTCACCGGCGTGCCTCGCGCGGTGCAGGCTGGCGAAGAAGCGATGGAACACGGGATCGGTCGGCAGGCTCAGGACGAGTGGGCGCTACGAAGCCAGCAGCGGTTTGCGGCCGCCCGCGTGGCCGGCCACCTGGACGGCGAGCTCGTCAAGGTCTTGCCGGAGGCCGAGCACGGATGGGCCGGGCTGCTCGAGGACGAGTGTCCCCGCCCGGACACCGACCTGGACCGCCTTGCCATGCTGCCGACGGTGCACGGCAGCCCGACGGTCACCGCGGGGTCGGCGCCGGACCTGTCGACGGGCGCAACGGCACTCGTGTTGTCGACGGCGCAGACTGCAGCGCGCCGGGGACTGCCCTTGCTGGCACGCCTTTCGGGATGGACCTTGGTCAGCGGAGCACCGGCCCGCGTGGCCTCGATCCCGGCGACAGCGGCACGGCAGGCGCTGGCCAAGACCGGCCTGAGCCTCGACGACCTCGACCTCATCGAGATCAACGAGGCGTTCGCGGCCGTTCCGCTCGTCACGACCTTGATCCTGGCCGACGGCGACCCGATGCGGGCTGAGGAGTTGCGGGCCAAGACGAACGTAAACGGCGGGGCGATCGCGGCGGGGCATCCCACCGGCGCAACGGCCGGACGGCTGGTGATGACCGCCATCGGCGAGCTACGTCGCCGCGGCGGCGGACGTGCGTTGGTGACGCTGTGCGGCGGGATCGGCGAGGCCGCGGCAGTCATCGTCACCGTGTGAACCTCACCGGCCGCGCGTCGCTGAGCGGCTTTTCCTATCTTCTATACGATAGCGTCGCGAGCGTCTATGCTGATCGACAAGCTCCCGTTGCCGCCGCCGATCCCACAGACCGGAACTAGGTGCATGCGAATGCCAAGTCCGCCGCAGTATCGCGGTTGCGCCGACGTCCGTGACGAAGCGGACAACCGTGTCGACACGACGGCATCGGTCGACTGGTCCGCTCTCGGCGCGGCGGGCACGCGGGGTGATACGTCTCGCGGGCCACTCGCCAGCGTCGAGAAGGCACTCGAACAGCTTCGGGCAGGGCGCTTCGTGCTGGTGGTCGACGACGAGGACCGCGAGAACGAAGGCGACTTGATCATCGCCGCCGAACTCATGACCGTCGAGTCGATGGCGTTCATGATCCGGCACACGAGCGGCCTGATCTGCGTCGGAATGACGAGCGAGCGGCTCGACGAGCTGGCGCTTCCGCAGATGGTCGAGCGCGGCGACGATCCGCGCGGAACCGCATTCGCGGTCTCAGTCGATTTGAAGGCTGGGACGACGACGGGCATCTCGGCCGCAGACCGGTCACGCACTGCGCGCGCGCTGGCGGATCCCTCGACGCGCGCGACGGATTTCTCCCGCCCCGGTCACCTGTTCCCGCTACGCGCTCGCCCCGGCGGCGTGCTCAAGCGGGCCGGCCACACGGAGGCCGCAGTCGACCTGTGCCGGATGGCCGGCCTGCGGCCGGCCGGCGTTCTCGCCGAGGTGACCAATGACGACGGCACGATGTCCAGCCGTGCGCAGCTCGACCGATTCGCCGACGAACACGACCTCGTTCTCATCTCCGTGGCCGACATCGTGCGGTCGCGGCACCGTACCGAATCGCTGATCCGTCGCACGGCGATGGGGCGCGTGCCAACAGCAGCCGGTGAGTTCAGCGCGATCACCTACCAGTCGGTCTTGGACGACGTAGAACATGTCGCCCTGGTGATGGGAGATGTCGGCTCGGGCGGCGACGTCCTCGTTCGCGTGCACTCAGAGTGCTTGACCGGTGACGTTTTTGGTTCGCGACGCTGCGACTGCGGTGCGCAGCTGTCCCGCGCACTCACCGAGATCGCCGTGACCGGGCGAGGTGTCGTCGTGTACTTGCGCGGGCAGGAGGGCCGCGGCATCGGATTGAGCCACAAGCTGCGCGCTTACCAGTTGCAGGATGCCGGCTTGGACACAGTCGATGCCAACCTGGCGCTCGGTCTCCCTGTGGACACTCGCGAGTATGGGATCGGGGCACAGATTCTGCGCGATCTCGGCGTCACCAGGCTCAGCCTGATGACCAACAATCCCGCGAAGCACCAAGGTCTTCAGGGGTACGGACTCACGATCGTGTCCCGAATACCCATTCTGATCACCCCGAACGGGGACAACCTCGCCTATCTACGCGCCAAGCAGAACCGTCTCAACCATGATCTCGAAATCGAGTCGAGCACGTGAGCTGCAATAACGCTCGGCCCGCCACTGTCACGCCGTCCACTCCTTTCCGCGAAGCCATGGCTACATTCCCTAGCGGGGTCACGATCGTCACCACGACGGACCGGGATGCGCGGCCCCGCGGGTTTACGGCGACCGCGTTCTGCTCCGTGTCAGCTGACCCGCCGCTCGTGCTCGTGTGCCTGGCAAAAAGCGCGGAGTGCCATCCCACGTTCCTCGACGCGGATGCTTGGGTGGTTCACGTGATCCACTCCGACCACCGTGACCTCGCCGTGCAATTTGCCACTCGCGGTGCGGACAAGTTCGGCGACGCCGGCTTCGAAGTCGGTGTCCAAGGGATTCCCGTCCTCACCGACGCAGCAGTGGTGCTGCACTGCTCGACACACGCCCGGCACGACGGCGGTGATCACACGATCCTCATCGGCCACGTCGACGACGTCACCATCGGCACGGAGGAACCAGCCGTCTACTTCAGGCGGGCTTTCCATACGCTGGCGCGCTGACCTATCAGCCTCGGTGGTGCGGGGAGCCAGCGCCGGTCCACGGAAACCGTGGGGACCGGCGCTCGGCGAAGGCCGACAGGCCCTCGGCCGCCTCACCACTTCGCTGCGCTTCGTCCTGCCAGGCCCGCTCGATGCTGTTGCTCGACTTGGTGCCGAGGCTGGCCATCAGACTCTTGGTGGCTTGCAGCGTGAGCTGTGAGCGACCCGCCAGCCGTACGGCGAAGCCCCGGACCCGATCGCCGAGCTCGGGTGCGGGGGTGAGCTCGTCGACCAGGCCGATGCCCAACGCTCGCGAGGCGTCGATGGGCTCGGCGGAATAAATCAGCCGCTTGGCCGCAGCCTTGCCGACGAGTTCCATCAGCCGGCCCAACGCCGCTGCCTGATACACGACACCCAGCTTGGCCGGACTGATGCCGAAACTGGCATCGTCCGCCGCAAAGCGGAGGTCACACGCCACCGCGAGTTGTGCGCCACCGCCGAGGCAGTAGCCGGAGATCGCGGCGATGGTCGGCTTGCAGAACGAGGCCAGCGCCTCTTCAGCCTCGGCGGGCGCGCGGGGCCCCGCACCGCTGAGCAGCTCGGACAGGCCGTCGAGGTCAGCACCGGCGCAGAACGTGCCGCCGGCTCCTTGCAGGATCACCACGCGTACAGCGCTGTCGACGGCCAGCTGGTCGAGCAGGGCGGGCAACGCACTCCACATCCGCGCTGTCATCGCGTTGCGCTTGGCCGGATTCGAGATCGTCACTGTCGCAATCCCATGGGCGGTCTCGCACAGCAGCTGGTCATCACCTCGAAGTTCGCTCACACGTCGTCACCTCCGTCGCGGTATTCGGCGGGTTCGCCGCTGCGCGGGCCCTCGACGTCAGAGTTAAGCGCAGCCGCGCCGTGGCGCAACAGCGCCCGCCCGTCGTAGGCGAGGCCGGCCATCGTGCCGACCAGCTGCTCGTACACCGGGTCCACCCGCTTTCGGCGCCGATGCAGGTCGAGGTTGTAGCCGAGGATGGCCGCGTACTTCAGGCAGCCGGCCGCGATGAACCACACCGCATCTGCCGGCCGGATCCCGTAGAGATCGCACAGCTCGTCGATGGACACCTCGACGCTGCCGGTCGGGTTGGGCTCCGGGAGATAGCGCGCGCGCAGTGAGGCCACGGCGAGCGAACCGAGATCCAGCCGCGGGTCACCGATCGAAGCGATCTCCCAATCGAACACGGCCGCGATGTGCTGCCCGCAGAACAGCATGTTCCCGTAATGGAAGTCGCCGTGAACCAGTCCCATCGTTTCCCCAGCCGGAGCGCTGGCGAGCAGGTCGCGATGCAAGGAAGCGGCCGGCTCCCGCAACCAGTCCGGGCACCGAGGCAGCAACGCCGCCCACCGATCGACATCGGCGGCTGGCGTGCTCGGCGGTGAATCCGTCAGCGCGAACGTCGCCGGATGCAGTGTGCGCACCTGGTGCAGAAAATCCACCGCCGCTCGGGCCACGGCCTGGTGCCCGTGGCACGCGGCGGCCTGACTCCAGTGCGCGCCGTCCACGTGCTCCATCACCATCAGCGACCGCCCACCTGCCAGACCGGTGCTGTCCGCAGCGAGGATCGCCGGTACCGCAACGCCCTCCGTACCGAGCGCGGCCATGATGCGCCCTTGCCGGCCGATATCGGCCGGTCCGGCGATGCGCGCTCCCGGCGGCGAGAGCCGCGCGACAAACCGACCGCGATGGCGCCGGCTCGTCAGCTCGATCAGATACGTGAAGCCGGAGTGCCCGTCGCCGAACGAGATCGCGCTGTCGACGCGCAGGCCCGGTTCGGCCCACAACTCGCGCAGCGCCGCCGTGATCAGCACCTCGACGGGTGCCTTCGCGGTCGGGTCCGGCTGCGGCATGACGCTAACGGTCCACGGTGAGGATCAGCCCGGAGCCGTCCATCATCGCGCCCGACGTCACAGCACACACCTCGTTGTGGGGCACCTGGCGATCGCCGCCGCGACCCTGCACCTGCAGCACCGCCTCGTTCACCGTGTTCATGCCGTGCAGGTAGCCCTCGGCGAGCAGGCCACCGTGGGTGTTGGTCGGTAACGCGCCGTCTCGTGCCGTCGCACCGGAGGCGACGAAGGCGCCCGACTCGCCCCGCCCGCACAGGCCGAGACCTTCCAGACCCATCAGGACCGTGCTGCTGAAGCAGTCGTAGATCTCGGCGAACTGGACGTCGCCGGCGCTCAGCCCAGCCTGCTTGTACAAGTCGCCCGCGAGCCAGCTGGTGTAGTTGCGGCTGTAGTCCCGCCACCGCAGGTGATCGCCGATGTCCAGGCCGGACCGTGGGCCGGCCCGGTACCCGCCTGCCGCCACGACGGCCGGCGGGTGACGCAGGTCGCGGGCCCGCTCCAGAGACGTGACGACCACGGCGCACGCACCGTCCACCTCGATGGTGCAGTCGGCGGCGCGAAACGGATCGACCACCATCGGCGACGCTGCGTAATCCTCGGCACTGAGCGGCCGGCGCCGGAACGCGCGCGGGTTGTCCAGTGCGTACCGGCGCTGAGCCATCGCTACCGCCGCGAGGTCCTCGGCGCCCTGACCGGTCTCGTGCAGAAAGCGCCGGGCAAACATGGCCACGTACATCAGGTAGGCGCTGTAGCCGATCGGATAGCGGTACTGCCCGCCTCCGCCGGCGAACTCCATGGCGCCGACCCGCGAGCCGGATCGGCCCTTCATCGCGCGATAGACGACCACGACCTCGGCCTGACCCGTGGCGATCGCCGCGGCAGCCTGGGCGACGAGGTGACACGGTGCCTGCCCGCCGAGATCGAGATCCAGCGAGAAGCGCAACTCCTCCACGGCGAGCGCCGTTGCGACGGCCTGCGTCGGAACGGAGTCGTGCATCACCATGAAGCTGGCGATCCCGTCGACATCCTTCGCGCGCAGGCCCGCGTCGACCACGGCCGCCGCGGACGCCTCGCGCGCGAGCTCCAGAACGGAGGACTCCGCCGCCGCGACGAACTCGGTGTAGCCGACGCCGACGATCGCGGCCCTGCGAAGGCCGGCGATCACCGCGTACCTCCTTCGGCCGCGACGAAGGCGAGTTCGGTCCACTCGCCGTGATCGATGAAGTGCGGGCGCACGGCCAGATCGATGTCGACCTCTGCCATGTCGAGGATGCGCCCGACCAGTCGGGCCCCACCGGCCAGCTCGATCGTTGCGATCACGCACGGCACATCGTCCGCTGTGAGGTTCCCGATCGGAACGCGCACGAAGATCCACGAGTACACCGCTCCGTGCCCGGACGAGTCCTGCCATTGCGCGGCTGTGCCTCCGCAATTTGGACACGACGGCATCGGCGGGATGCGCTGCTCACCGCAGGTCAGGCACAGCTGACAGATCAATCGGTGCTCGGCGAGCGCGCGCCAATACGGCTCGCTGTCCTCGTCGGGCGTGGGTCCCGCTCGCGAGTGCGCGGTGGGTGCCGTCATCGGCCCGTGAACACAGGTTCGCGCTTCTCGGCGAAAGCTGCGAGTCCTTCGGGTGCGTCCTCGGAGGTGAGGCAATAGAGCGCATCCCGATCGCGCTCGAGGCGCAGCCCGGTGCTGACGCTCATGGCATCGGACCAGACGGCGTTCATGACCTGCTTGGCGTTCGCGACTGCAAGTGGGCTCTTGGCAGCGATGCTCTGCACCAACTCCATGCCCGCGTCGAAGAGTTCCTCGTCGGGTACGACGCGAGAAACCAACCCCCACTCGGCTGCTTCAGCAGAAGACAGGAACCGGCCGGTCATCACCAGTTCGACCGCTTTGGCGATACCGATGATCCGGGGCAGCAGTGTGAGCACACCGCCGCCCCCCATCTGGCCAAAGTTGAGGTGTGCGTCGCCGATCCGCGCCGTCTGCGCAGCCAGCGCGATGTCGCAGCTGAGCAGCAACTCCAAGCCGCCGGCGGCGGTGACCCCGTTGATCAACGCGATCACCGGCACGCGCAGCCCCCGCAGTCGGGAGAAGGCCGCGTGCAGATCGTCGATGAACTGCGGAAACCTGGTCGAATCCCGTTGCAACTGCTGATAGGCCTTCAGGTCGCCACCGGCGCTGAAGGCCCGGCCCCGCCCGGTCACCACGATTGCCCGAACCGACTCGTCGCTCGCCAGTTCGGTGATTGCGGCATCGAACGCCGCGACAAGATCCCAGCTGATCGCGTTGAGCTGGTCGGGACGGTTCAAGGTGATCACGCCGACGAGCCCGGCGCGGCCTGGGATCTCCTGGCGAACGCAGGTCACGAGCCGGGCGTCGTCATCGTGCATCGGAAGCACCGCTTGCTGGCTCGAGCGGTCGAGGTCCTGGATGCGGCGCACGAGCTCGTGCTTCTGCACCTTTCCCGACGCCGTCATGGGCAACCGCTCGACGATCTCCAGTCGCTCCGGCAGTTTGTACGTTGCCAGTCCGGCGCCCGTGAGCCGCCCCACGAGTTCGGTCAGCTCGAGGCGCTGCCCAGGGCGCAGGACCACGCACGCGCAGCCCCTCTCGCCGAGACGCTCGTCCGGCATGCCGACGACCACCGCGCGCTCGATCTCCGGGAAGGTGGCCAGCATGTCTTCGATCTCCCGCGGGGCGATGTTTACGCCGCCGCGGATGATGATCTCCTTCTTGCGCCCCACGATCGCGAGATGCCCTTGAGCGTCGAGCACGCCTAGATCGCCGGTCCGGATCCATCCGTCGGGCAAGTATGTCGCGGCCGTCCTCGCCTCGTCGCCGTAGAACCCCACGCTGGCCTGCGCCGAGCGCACGTAGAGCTCGCCCGGGGTACCCACAGATACCGCATCGCCGGCCTCGCCGCGGATCTCGATCTCGGTGTGACTCAACGGCCGCCCGTCGGTGTGCATGCGGACGGCGAGCGGGTCACCCGGCCGGTTCCACGTGGCGCACAGCACCTCGGTCGAGCCGTAGAGTCGCAACACGCCGATGCCCACCTGCTGCGCTCGGGCGACGAGTTCCGGTGCGACGGGTGCCCCACCGCAACCGAAATGGGCCAGCTGATCCAATCGGGCGCCGGTCCGTTCACACTCCTCGACGAGGTCGCGCAGGAAGGTCGTCGCGGCCAGCGTGTAGGAGCAGTTGAACTGCTGCACCAGGCGAACGGCCTCCGCGGCGTCCCAGAGGTCTTGCAGGACCAGCGTGCAGCCGTGGTAGATCGCGACCCGGATCCCGTAGTTGAACCCGGTCGAGTGGCCGACGGGCGACGGCATCCACACCACGTCGGCACCGCTCGCGCCGAGATCGACGAACACGGTGCGCGCCGCGAGGTTCGTATTCGCCTCCGTGTGCATGATCGCCTTGGGGGTCGCCTCGGTGCCCGAGGTGAAGATCAGTTCGGAGACCGCCGAGGGGGTTTCGGAGAGCAGCATCGGATCCGCCGCAGCGCGGCCGAGAATCTCGACCAGGGACACGGCGGCGCCCATCGGGTCGACCGGGCCGTCGACGACGTGGATCGGCTCGACTCCGGACTGCGCGCGTACCTCGGCGACCATCGCCGGGTAGTCGCACCCGCGGTAGCTTTGCGGCGTGATAATCGCGCGGGGCTGGGCCGTTCGAAATACGTGCAGTAGCTCCTTCGCGCGGTAGTTCGGTAGCAATGGGTTGATCACCGCGCCGAGGGAGTTGATCGCTACGGCGCACACGACTGCCTCGTACCGATTGGGCAACTGCAGGCACACGACGTCGCCAGGGAGCACGCCGGTCTCGCGCAGCCGCTGGGCGACGGCGGCGCTGTCGCGCTGCAACTCGAGGTAGGTGTGGCACCGCGCGCCGCGTTCGTCCACGACCGCAACGGCAGTCGGACTCGTGCGGGCATGCAGGTTGACGCGGGCAGCGAGCGTGTCCTCGGTCCACAGCCCCTGCGCCCGGTAGGCCTCTCGTCGCTGTGCCGAGGTGACGACGTCGCCGAGTGGGCGGTGTCCGGGGCCGGCGGTCTGCGACTGCGTCATGGCCGACCACCGGTGGCGCCGATGCAAAGGGCCGCGCGCGGATCCATCAGTCGTTGATGAAGCCGCGAAGGTTCTGGCCCGCGGTGACCCCACCGTCGACGGGGAGGTCGATGGCCGTGACATACGAAGACGCATCCGACGCGAGGTACGTGATCGCAGCCGCGTACTCGCTCAGCTCGCCGTCGCGGCCGAGGGCCACCGTCTGGATGTGCGCCGGGTGATCAAAGTTCGGTCCGATCCACGGTGAGGCCATCTCGGCGCTGCCACCGCCAGGACACACCGCGTTCACCCGGATGCCGAACTGCCCAAGATCGAAGGCGGCCGACTTGGTGAGGCCGCGAACGCCCCACTTGCTTGCGCAATAAGCACTTCGCCGGTTGCCGCCACGCAGGCCGTCGATCGACGACACGTTGACGATCGAGCCCCCGCCGGCGGAGGCCATCGGCTCGATGACCGCTTTGATACCGAGGAACGTCCCGAGCAGGTTGACGCTGACGAGCCGTTCGAAATCCTCGACCGTGGTCTCGTCGATCGGGCGGATCACAAGCACGCCGGCGTTGTTCACCAGAACCGTGACCGGGCCGAATGCGTCGCCCGCGAGTTTGACCGCCGCGGACCAATCCTCCGCAGCAGTGACGTCTAGGTGCGTGTAGACCGCGGCGTCCCCGAGCGAGGCGGCAACCGCCTCTCCGGGAGCGTCGAGGACGTCGGCGAGCACGACGCGGGCGCCTTCGGCAACGAACCTGCGCGCGGTCTCCTCACCCGTCCCGCGGGCAGCGCCGGTGACGATCGCGATCTTGCCGTCCAACATGCTCATGACAGGTGACTCCGGTCTGGGGTTGTCCTGATCGACGAAGTCGCCCGGCGGGCGGGCCGGCTCAGGCGGGTTGTGCGGCAGCCTGCGCGGCGGCTTTCTCCGCCGCCATGTCGGCCATCGCTTTGGCGAAGTTCTCCTTGCGCGTCTGTCCACGCTCCTCGTCGGCGTCCTGCAGACACTGGCCCGGCACGCGGCTGAATCCCTCGGGCAGTACGGAGTTCATCGCGTAACGCACGAGTTCGAGGTTGGCGCGAACGCGGTCCTGATCGATCGACGGCACCACGTCGCCGAAGCCGATGGCCGGCAGCCGGTCCGACAGCTTGGTCTCGATGATGTCGAGGAAGAAAGCCATCGGCTCGCCGGTCTCGGCGACGTTCAGCATGATCGCGTTGTCGTCGTCGGCCGGCGCGTGATAGTGCGGGACGTCCACGAAGTCGTCGAAGCGCAGCATCTCGGCCCACTCGCCGTCTACTCGTCCGAACATCCGCGTGCTCGTTCCGAAATAACGGGTGTAATAGGTCTCGAACCGCACTCCGCCGAACTCGAGCTCGACCTGGTTCAGCCGCTCGATGTCGATCTCAGCCACGAGCATCTCCTTCTGCGTACCCGATTGCGAACGAGTTATCGCAACGTAGGACCTGCTCTCGCATTGTAGGAACGCTATCCTGCACGCGTCAAGATGCTGCTAGCACTATGCGAAAACTGTGCCCACACTCTCGCCGGAGGTCGAAACGATGCGGATCGAACCCGTCATCCTCGCCATGTCTGCAACGCCCTTCCACGCCGACGGCAGTCTCGACGAAGCGGCGATCCGCGCGCATCTACGGCGATTCGTCGACGCCGGTGTCGGGGTCTATCTCGGCAGCGGCGGAGCCGGTGAGGGGCACGCGCTGCACCCCGAGGAGCTCAGCCGGCTGTACTGCATCGGCGTCGAGGTCTGCCGCGGACAGGTGCCGGTGCACGCAAACCCGCCTGAGTCCCGGACCGCCGCCGAGATGTACGCGAAGGCCAGGCGCGCGGCGGACGCGGGCGTCGACTACGTCCAGCTCTACGCCCTCGACGCCGGCCATGGCATGCGACCGACGGTCGGGGAGCAGAATGCCTACTACCGATCCATACTCGACGAGCTCGACCATCCCGTGGCGCTGTCGGTGCACGGATATCAGGGCTACCTGACCCCCATCTCGCTGCTGAGGCAACTCGCGCTGGACTATCCGCAGTTGGTCGCCATCAACGTGATGGTCCGGCCGTTCGACTACTTCGTAGAACTGCGTGACGCGCTGGGACCGCGGCTCGAGTACTACACGCTGGGCTACGAGCTGGTGCAGGGTTTGAGCCTCGGCGCCGCGGGTTGCCTGTCGGCCGAGCCGAACCTCGCGCCCGAGCTTTGCCAGAGCCTCGTCGACTACGCGTTGGCTGGCCAGCTGACCCGTGCCGGTGAGGCGCAGGCCGACTGGATCCGGCTCGGCACCCTGGTGTCGAAATGGGCGCCGTCCACGGCACGGTGGGTGAAGCTCGGGCTGAAGGCGCTAGGCCTCGGCAACGGCGTCATCCGCCCGCCATACCTGGCGCCAGGTGCGGATGACCTCGCCGAACTGACCGCGGGGCTGGCCAAGCTCGGGCTCACTCCTCGGCAAGCCGACTAGATCCGGGGCTCGCCGTCGATACACTCCAAGCAGAATTATCGGAAGATCACAGGAATCTGTGCTCGCGCCGGCCACCACAACGGCCCCCAGTTCGACGGAGCGACAAACGATGAGCCAGTCGGCAAGTGAGACCCGCGGATGGCAGTCCATCGGCAGGGCACTGAACGTGCTCGAGGTGATCGGGTCGCACAAGCGGCCGGTTTCGATGACGGAGATTGCCGAAGAAGTCCACCTCACGATGTCCACGACGCACCGCATCATGCGAGGCCTCGAGGCGCGCGGCTTCATCCTGCGCGACCCGCTTTCGGGCGAGTACTCGGTCGGGCCGAGCATCATGCGCCTGGCTCGATCAGCCCTGCAGCAGGCGGCCGACGGCGACCTCGTGCTTGCGACCCTGCCGCGCATGCAGCGCCTGCGTGAGCTCACTGGTGAGACGGTCGGCTTCCATGTCGTCAATGGCAATCGTCGGCTGTGCCTCGTCGAGCTACCGAGCCATCAGCCGATCCGGATGGCCTCGGGTGTCGGCGCGACGTACAGTCTCGGCATCGGCGCCTCCGGTAAGGCGCTGCTCGCGTACTTGCCTGACGAGACGCTCGAGAAGGTCATCGCAACGAGCGACTTCCAAAATCAGAGCACGATCGGCACCGCGATCGCGCCGGTCCGCCGCGCGCTGGGCCGGGTCAGGCGCGCCGGTTACGCCACGAGCGTCGGCGAGACCGTCCACTCGGCCGCGGCGATAGCAGTTCCGATCCTCGACACGCGGGGTCTGCCCCGCGGCGCCATCAACATCACCGGTCCGGACAGTCGCTGGACGAAGGCGAAGATGCTCGAGCACCTCGACGCCTTGCACGAGGTCAAGACCTGGCTCGAGCTGACGCTCGGCCGCGAAGAGGGTGTCTTCGTCGACGGCGACCAGGAGCG
>JAVHVH010000290.1:0-17838 GCA_032160665.1 Pseudonocardiales bacterium | reverse complement strand
ACGCGGCGTTTGTCCGTAGACGCTTCGAGATTGTTCGGCGTACGGTCCCACCTTTAGCTCATCGACCACGGAAGTTGCAGGACATGCGCGCTGGTGAGGTAACCGCGCACGGGACCGGGTCCCGGACATTTGCCTGCCACAGCCCCGTCGATCCCGCCCGGGTCTGGGTCGCGCTCACCGACCCTGCGCAGACGACCGCTTATCTCTATGGCCTCGCCCTTCACTCGACGTGGGTCCCGGACGCCCCCATCGACATCCGGCACAAGGACGGTCCCACGCTCACCGGACGCACCCTCTGCTCTCGTCCCCCCGAGCGACTGTCGTACGTCCTTCAGGCCGGACCCGAGGACCCGCCGGTGTACCTGACGTGGCTGATCAGGTCCAGCCCCGTCGGATGCACCATCCGACTGCAGATCGACGAGATCGACTGCGCCGACGACCCGGACGACGCCGAGGACACGTGGCTGCCCGTCCTCGCCGCGTTGCAGAACCTGCTAGCCGCCGACTGATCGAGGCCGTCAGAGCGGCAAGGTGTGGCGGAGGATCCCCTCGCCACGTACCCGTTCGGCGAGGATCCGGCCGAACTCGAGCGCGTCCAGTTCCACCCGCGCGCCGCCCGTGCCCGAAACGTACAGACCGCCTGCGGGGCCGGACAGGGCGAGCATGAACTGTTCGCCGTGCGTGCCGGCCCATTCGGCGACGAGGTCGGCGACGATGCGACCGTCGTGGTCAGCGTCGGCGTCGAAGGTTGTGCCGGCTGCGTGCGTGAGGTCGATGCGGTGCATCCAGGTGTCGCGGGTGAAGCCCATGTCGAACAGGTAGGACACCCGCTGGCGGCCGACCGGCGCGGGCAGCTTGATCAGGGGCAAGCTGGCGATCGGTCGAGGCAGCTTGGTCCGCGCCCGCACCGCCCGTTCCGACAACACGTCCCACTCCGCCATCAGATCGCCGGTCGTGAGTGCCTCGCGTTCGCGGACCTGGATCTCGTTCATGCCGTCCCACCAGTTCTGGGCGCCGATCTCGGCGACCACGGGGCGGCCCGCCCGGACCTGGCGGACGAACTCGCGCGGTGATGCCTGGCCGGCGGCCGAGCCGACGACGTGGGCGGCGAGCGCCCGGACGTCCCAGCGGGCGCAGTCGGTGGGCTTGGTCCAGTCGCCGGGCCGCAGGCTGCGCAACGCAGCGGCGAACCTGCGGTTCTCGACCGCCGCGATCTGCATCGCCTCCGCGTGCTTGATCCGCGGAATTGTCGTCACGTCTACGGCAGTGGTCATCGTCATCGGGATCCCCCCGTGGTCTGTGTGGCCTGCCGGCGTCGGTCGACGTCGACCAGGAACATCTCAACGACCCGTCCGGCGTGGCGGACCCACCGCTTGCCGCCCGGATCGTTGGCGATCTGTTGGTGGGCAAGCCCTGCCACCAGCGCGGTGAACACGTCGACGTCGCCCTGGTGCCTGACGCCGGCCGCGGTCACCAGCGCGCGACCGAATTCGTAGAACTCCAGCGCCAGTGCGTAGGACTCCGGCGACGGCTCGAAGCCAGGGATCGTGCGCTGGAACAGCAGCTGGTGGCGCACCACGTCATCGCTGGAGAACTGCACGCAGTCGGCGAGAAACCGGCCGAGTGCCTGACCCGGTTCACCGGCGTAGCGCCGCTTCGCGACGAACTCGAGCAGTTGCCGGTAGCCGTCGGCGAACATCGCGTCGTACAGGTCGAGCTTGGACGCGAAATAGACGTACAGCGACGGCTGCCGAAGCCCGACCGCATCGCCGAGGTCTCGTAACGACACCGCGGCCAGCCCGTCGCGGTGCGCCAGCACCCAAGCCTCGGCCAGGATGTTCGCCAGCTTCGCTTCGCGACGCACCTGCCGTCGGTCTGGCGTCATCGCGGTCATCGAGTCCCGTCCTATGAGTGATAGGAGAACTATCACCCATAGGTTTTCGTTCTGTCAAGCGGCAGGCTCAGGTCTATCCAGTGGCCGCCATCGACAGTGCCGCATCGAGGTCGCGCAACCACGCCGTGGCACGCAGGTCGGTGAACGTCGCCCGCGCCGCGGCAAGATGCGGTGTGGCATCGGCCGATCGGCCCTGCTGGGTCAGCCACAGGCCGAGTGTTGCCTGCGCCCGCGCGCGGTCGGGTGCGGCGCCGAACTCGTCCAGCGCCGCTATCCCGTCGCGCAGATCCTTCTCAATCACGGTGGGGTGAACAGTCGAGGCCGGGTCGATCGCCTCGATCGTCCCGCGCAGCCGGGGCAGCTCCGCGGCGAGCAACGGGTTCCATCGGGTCGGAGAGACATCGCTGACCGGACGCAGCAGCTCGCGCGCACCTGCGAAATCCTGCGCCTCGACCGTCCAACCGACGGCATGCGACCAGAGGTGTGGGAAGTCGTCATCGAGTGCGGAGTACTTGTTCGCAAGCTCGACGAGTCGACGACACGATGCCACCAGGGTCGCGGAATCGCCGCGCACCCGCGCGTGCAGCGCCCGATTGGCGACGGGATACATCATGTCGACCGATTCGAGCTGACCCGTCTCGCTGATGGCGGCGAGCGCGTCGAGCGCGTCGAGGTCGATCTCGCCCTGACGGGCCGCTGCGATGAGGGCCCACTCGAACTCGAACACCGCGGCCGGCGCGCGCGCGGGTTGCCGCTCGCGCAGCATCGGCCGGTCTCGCAGCGTGGCGGCCTCGTCCCACCGGCCGGCGAGCGTGAGCGCGATCGACAGGTTCGCCGCGGTGTGCCAGCACTGGTTGCTGTTCCCGGTCTGCTCGTTGAGAGTCATCGCTTCCTGGCCGGCCAGGAGCGCGGCGTCCAGGTCGCGGTTCAGCCCGAAGGCGAGCATGTTCACAAGCGGCATGGCCAGTTCGAACACGAGTCGGTGTTCGCGCGCGACTTCGGCGGCGAGGTTGAGCACGGCCAGGCCGACGCGCGGGTGCCCGCGCAGGAAGAACCCGATCGCGCAGACGTTGATGCATTGCGCGATATCCCGCGGGTCGCCGGCGTCCTCGGCCAGCCCGAGGGCCCGTTCGGCCCAGTTACCCGCCTCGGCATGTCGGGCCATATCGCTGAGGTACGTGGATGCGGCCCGCGCCAGCTTGGTGGCGGTGCCCGTCGGCAGGCCGTCGAGCGCGCCGTCACCGAGGTAGGGCTCGATCAGCGCCCACCCCTCCTCGATCCGACTGAACAGTCGCATTGCCGTCGCCGCGGTGACGACGGCTCGGGCGACCTCCGCGCGCTCCGCGCCGAGTCGACCAGCCGCGATCGGCAGCGCATGGTCGATGCACTCATCGAAGACTCCGGCGGCCAACGCCGCCTGGGCGGCAGCGAGGTGCAGCCGGATGTGGTCGGGCTCTTCGGCGAGCGTCAACGCTTCGACGAAGGCGCGCACGGCGTCTCTGGGCGCGCCGACCGTGAGCGACCGTTCGGCCGAACGTTCCAACCAGCGCCCGAGCTCGCCCGCGAGCGGCGCCCGCTGCGGATCCTCGGCACCCACCGATGACATCGCGTCGCGCAGATGCTGAGCGATGACCGTGCTGAGCTCGCTGTCGCTGTCGGCGAACGACTCCAAGTACCTGACCGCGGCGACGTGTCGCTGCAGCCGGTCGCGCCGGGACTGGGTCTGGTAGGCCACGGTTCGGACCACGGTCTGGACGAACGCGTACTGGCCCTCCTCGGCCGAGAGCCGGTCAGTGACGGTCGTCAACAGGTCGCGAGCAATCAGCTCACGCAACACGAGGGGCAGATCCTCCGACCCGCCGCTTGCTGCTTCGAGCGCCCCCAGGGTGAAGGTCTGGCCCAGTACCGACGCAGCGGCCAGCACCGACCGCTGCGACGCCGGCAGGAGATCGAGGCGGCTGGTGACCAGCACCTGCAAACTGGCCGGAGCGGCGAGGGCGCCCAGCGTCTCGGCGTCGACCCCTGGGGCAAGGCGCACCGCGCCCGGCGTGCGGGTTGGTCCGTCCACGGTCAGACCCTGATCGTGCAGCGCCCGCACGGTCTCGATCGCATACAACGGATTGCCCTCGGCCCGCTCGACCAGCCCGTCGCGCACATCGACGGGCAAGCCCTCCACGAGGCCGTCGAGCAGCGCCGCGATGTCGGTCCGCGACAGCGTCTCCAGCCCGATCACATTCGCGCGCCGCAGCGCGGCCAGCGCCGGGCGGCGCGTGAGCAACTCGGGTCGAGCCAGCAGCACGATCAGCATCGGGGCCTGCGCGACGGTCGACAGATGCTCGATGAAGTCGAGCAGGCCGTCGTCGGCGTAGTGCGCGTCATCGACGACCCAGACGACGGATTCATCCTCGCTGCGGGACAACCGCTCGAACCAGGTCAGCCACGCGCTGAACAGATCCGCCCGGGTCAGACCACTCGGGCCGGCGAGGCCGAGCAAGCTCGTCAACGCAGGAAGTAGCCGGGATCGTTCCGCCGCCTCGGCCACGTAGGTCTCGAGGGAGTGGGTCAGCTTGGCC
Organism: Pseudonocardiales bacterium; assembly: GCA_032160665.1. GTDB lineage: Bacteria > Actinomycetota > Actinomycetes > Mycobacteriales > Jatrophihabitantaceae > Jatrophihabitans. The sequence continues at coordinate 13,371 of JAVHVH010000290.1, read as the reverse complement.
CGCGTGCTCGATTCCGTGTCGTCATCAGTCGCGCCGATGCGACCACGCACCGCCGCGGTCAGCGCCGAGAACGCCACCCCATCGCCGTACGCCAGGCAGCGTCCCCGATGCCACAGCACCGTGGCCGACAGCCCGTCGATATAGTTCTGGAGCTCCCACGCGATCCGGGTCTTGCCCACCCCCGCATCGCCGGACAGGATCACCAACCGGGGCCGGCACTCCTCGGCCGCGACGTGGAACATCTCCTTCAGCACGCTCAACTCACGCCGGCGCCCGACCAGCGGCGCCTGCACGCGATCGCTGCTGCGCTCACCGCCCACGCCGCCCATCACCGCGGTTGCGGCGAACAGTTCGACGGGTTCGGCCTTGCCTTTCAGGTCGTGCGACCCGGCTTCGCGGAAGTCGATCGACCCGCCGGCCAGCGACCGGGTCTGGCCGTCGACCCATACCGTGCCCGGCTCGGCCTTCGCTTGCACCCGAGCGGCGGTGTTCACCGCATCTCCGGCAACCATTCCCTGGTCGGTGGCGCCCAGGGTCACGGCCACCTCGCCAGTCACCACACCCACCCGCATCGCGAGTCCGGCGGCACCTACCTCCTCGCCGAACGCCGCCACCGCTTCGGTCAGATCCAACCCGGCGCGCACCGCCCGCTCGGCATCGTCCTCGTGCGCGCTCGGAACCCCCCACACCGCCATCACCGCGTCGCCGATGAACTTCTCGATCGTCCCCCCGTAGCGAGCCACGATCTCGCGAGCCGTGTCGAAATACCGGCCCAGCAACTCGCGCACTTCCTCTGGGTCACGCGACTCCGACAGGGTCGTGAAGCCCACCAGGTCTCCGAACAAGACCGACGTGACCCGCCGCTCCGCTACTGGCGCTGCTGCGGCCGCCGTCGCCGCCGCCGGCGGGGCTCCACCCAGTGACGTCGGGGTGCCGCATTCGGGACAGAACTTCAGGGTCGGGTTCAGCGCCGTGCCGCACGCGCGACATGCGGCCAGTACCGCCGTGCCGCACTCGCCACAGAACTTCGCACTCGCCAGCAGAGCTGCGCCACATGCCGCGCAGACCATCAGCACCGTCCTGCGATCACGATCGGACTCTAACCCGCATCGACGGCCGGGTCGCTACCCCCGGGGCAGTTCATCCGCCACACTGAGCCCGCGACCAAAGCCGAGCAGCCTGGCTTCGACTCATTCGGCCGCTGATGGGACGCGACTGCTTGCGGAGGACGAGGATGGCGGGTCCTTGACATGACGGACGTTGCGGCCGAACTCGGCCGGCTGACCCTCTTCCGCGAGCTCCCCGCTGCGGCCCTCGATCAACTTGCCGGTCACGTCTTCGCCCGGCGCCTGGCCCGCGGGCAGATTCTGTTCTCCGAAGGCGAGCCGACCGATCACCTGTTCGTCGTCCGCTCGGGACGATTGCGGGTCGTGGTCAGCTCACCACGCGGCGAAGAACTCGTCCTCGCCGTTCTCACGGCCGGCGATGCGCTCGGCGAGGTGTCCGTGCTCGACGGGCAACCCCGCTCGGCCGGCGTCGACGCGTTGGAGACGACCGAACTCCTTGCGGTGCCCGCCGCGGACGCGCGCCGCACGCTGCTCGAGAACCCGGCCGCGCTGATGGCCGTCGCCGTCCAGCTGGCCGGCGGGATGCGCCGCCTCACGGACAGCGCGGCCGACCTGGTCTTTCTGGACCTGCCTCGCCGATTGGCGAAGTTGCTGCTCGCCGAAGCGGTCGGACAACCGGACGGGACCGCTGTGTGCGAGCTGAGCATGAGCCAGACGGGAGTCGCGGCCCGGGTCGGCGCGACCCGGCAGTCGCTGAACCGAGCGCTCGCGGACCTCGTCCGCAGGACGTGGATCACCGTCGACGGCATGCGCGTCCACATCGTGGACGTCGCCGCACTGCGTCGTTTCGCCGAGTCCTGATCTGTGGCGGCTCACGTCAGCCGGCGACGTTGCGGGCGACGGACCGCAGCACCGACTTGACCTGGTACGGCGTCAAGCCGGGGCGCTTCGACAACAGCCGGGCGACGAGGCCGGTGACGTGCGGAGCAGCGAACGAATTGCCGGTGACCTTCATCGTCGTGCCGTCCAGCCATGCCACCTCGAGGTCGATGCCGGGAGCACCGAAGTCCGCGGGCGGCCGAGGGTTCGCCAGGAACGCGAAGGGGTCGCCGCCGGTGGTCGCCGCGACGGAGATGACGCTGCCGAACTGCGACGGATAGGACTCGGCGGGCACGTTGTTCATGGCGCAGACCAGCACGACCCCGGCGTGCGCAGCCTCGTCCGCGATTTCGTGGAACACCCCGAAGAGATCCAGCTTGTTCGTCGACAACGAAAGGTTGATCACCTGCACGCCGGCGGCAATTGCCCAACGCAGGCCCGCCGCGAAGACCTCGCCCTTGCCCGACAACCGCTCGCCCAGAACCCGGACGCTGGTGATCTCGCACGCCGGAGCGACCTGCCTGATGATCGCCGCGCAGGCCGTCCCGTGCCCGAACAGGTCGCCATGCTCGCCCGGGGTGACCGACACTGCGCGCTCGTCCCGGTTCCAGGACAGCGCCGCCCCGTCGGCGTAGGGACCAACGGCGGCCGGATGGGTGTGGTCGACGCCGCTGTCGACGACCGCAACGCGCACCCCGGACCCATCGGCCGCGTCGAAAGCCCATGACGCGTCGACCGGCATGCCTTCGGACTCGATGATCGAGGGCGGATCGAAGGGCTCCGTCCAGGCCGGTCTCAGCGAGGACGTGGCGATCCCCCCGCCGTGCGGACGTACGCCAGGAGGCTCTCGAGCACGTCCAGTGCGAGCCGTTGTTCGGCAACCCCGGCTTGGCGTAGCTCGGCGAGCAGGGCGCTGTACCGGCGTACTGCCCGATCCTGGGAATCCGGGGCCGGCCCCTCGGCGAGCGCGGCGCGCAGCGATGTGCCCTCGGTCGCGGCGCGGCTCAGCTCGCGCAGCAACAGCGCCCCGCCGCTGCGAAATGCCTCGACCGCGAGGAGCCCGGTGGCGGCCTGCGCCGCGAACGCGGTCGCCAACTCAAGGTCCCGCTCCGCGCCGGCTCGGGCCGCGTCCCGGTCGAGGACGGTGAGCACGCCGAGAACGGACTCGTCGGATTCGATCGGCACGGCAATGAGCGTGGAGGGTACGTAGCCCGTCGACTCCGCGACGTCGCGCGCGAACCGCGGGTCAGTGCCGAGGTCGGACACCGCAATCTGCTGCCCGCTCTGCGCGACCCAACCCGCGAGTCCGCGGCCCAGGGCGAGCCGGGTGCCCACAATCTGGGCGGCGCCCGCGCCGGACGCGGCGACATAGTGCAGCTCGTCGGCGTCCTCGTCGATGACAGCGACGGAACAGGCCGCGGCGCCCAAGACCTCGCAGGCCGTGGCGGTGACGGATTCGCACAGGCCGGTCAGCTCGGGCGGGGCGAGCACCTGTGCGGTCGCGCCCGCGAGTTCGGCGAGTTCTGCGAGCAAACCCTCAGGCGTCATGACGAAGAGTCTGCGGGCTCAGGCTGGGCCTGGCCCGCAGACTCGACGGGTTGACGCAACCAGTTGCTCAGCTCGGGACGTCGATGTCCGGGTTGAGCGCACCGGAGTAACCCGGCTGGCCATCGGCGCCGTCCTGGTCGTCGATGGTCGTCCACTGGTGGCCCTTGGTGTCGTCCTGATCGTCGTGGAAGCTCCACTGTTGGCCGTCAGTGTGGGTTGCGTCGGTGTCGTGCTGGGCCGGTGGGTTCTGCTTCTCACTCATCGGGATCTCCCTCAGTTGCTCACCGGCATCGCCGCGGTGTTGATGCCGGTAACTCTCGCACCGTGGGCGCTCGGCCGCTGTCCCGTCGGCGACAGTCGGCCTGTCATCTAGGCGACAGGCGGGCCAGCGCGCGACGGTGTCCGCCGTGTTGACCGAGCGTTATCTGATGGTTCGTACGGAGCGGTGCGCATTCAGACCATTCTGGGTAACGTTCCCGGGCAACCGCGTTGCCAGCTAAGGGGAGCAGTCAGCATGCGCAACAAGTCCTTTCTTGCCGCCGCCAGCGCCGTCATCGTCACCGGCGCGGTTGGCCTGAGTACCTCGGCCGGAGCCAAGGCGCCATCGCCGCTGGGTAACTACAAGCATCTGGTCGTGATCTACGAGGAGAACCACAGCTTCGACAACCTGTACGGGCTGTGGGGCAAGGTCGGCAAGCAGAAGGTCAACGGTCTCCCGGCCGCGCACGCGGGCACCACGCAAGTTGATCAGTCGGGCGCGCCGATCGGCTGCATGCTCCAGAACGACGCCAACCTGGTCACGACCACGACATCGGTGACCTGGCTCGACGGGACCACGCATCCCGGGCTGCTCTCCCCCGAGTGCTCCAGCACGACCCCAGGCGGCGTCGCCTTCGACAGCCACTTCACGTCCAGCGCGCCGTTCTCGATCAACGACTACATCTCCCCCGCAGACAACTCGTGCCCCCCACCGACCAGATTTGCGGCCACCGGCGTCGAGAAGACTGACCCGCAGGGCTTGCCGGGTGGCTGCACCCGCGACATCGTGCACCGCTTCTACCAGGAGCAGTACCAGCTCGACGGCGGCAAGCAGGACCGCTACGTGACCGGCAGTGATGCCGTCGGCTTGACGATGGGGTACTACGACACGACGCAGCTCCCGGTGTATCAGTACCTGCACGGGGCGGGCGCGCCGAACTACGTCATCGCCGACAACTTCTTCCAGAGTGCGTTCGGCGGATCGTTCCTCAACCACCAGTGGCTGGTTGCCGCCCAGACTCCGCAATGGGATACGTCGCAGCAGCCGGTGCCGGCCGGTAAGAACAGCGTGCTGGACGCTGCGGGCTTCCCCAACAAGACCTACCCCCTCTACAACCCGGACCCGAACGTCGCCTACAACGACGGCCCGCTCACCCAGGCCTGTGGTCAGCCGACGACGGTCGCCGGCTTGGCCTGCGGCAACTACGCCGTCAACACGATGCAGCCGTCGTGGACGCCCAGCGCGGGCGGTTCGAACGTGCTGCCGGGAATCAATGACGTCGACCCATCGAAGCCGTACTACGAGACCAACATCGGCGACGAGCTGTCGGCGAAGAACATCTCCTGGAACTGGTACGCCGGCGGGTGGAACGACGCGAATGCCGGGCGTGCGGACCCGCTGTTCCAGTACCACCACCAGCCGTTGAACTACTTCCAGAACTACGCCCCGGGAATGCCCGGGCGTACTCACCTGAAGGATGAAACCGACTTCGTGGCCTCGGCGAAGGCCGGCACGCTGCCGGCAGTGTCGTTCGTCAAGCCGATCGGCGCGGAGAACGAGCACCCGGGGTATGCGAGCACGGACAACGGTGAGAGCCACCTCGTGAGCCTGCTGAAGACGATCCTCAACGGCCCGGCGGGAAAGGACACGCTCGTCGTCGTCACCTACGACGAGTTCGGTGGCGCCTACGACCACGTGGCTCCGCCTGGGCAGGGCCCGGCCGCGGCGGACGGTCCGTCCGACCAGTTCGGTCCCAGTACTCGCATCCCAGCGCTGATCATCGGTGGCAAGTTCACCAAATCAGGTGTCGATCACCAGTCACACGACACGACGTCGATCCTCGCCACCATCGAGCACGCGTACGGGCTGGCGCCGCTGAGCACCCGGGACGCTGCGGTCACCGACCTCCGCCATGCGCTCCTCATGGGAGGCGACCGGGGCCGGCGAAAGTAGCTACTGGTAGGTGAACGTGTCGGTGCCGACGACGGCCGAGGTGCCGTAGGGACCGACCACGCGGACGTCGACCGTGCCCGCGGCCTGCGCGGGCACGGTCGCGCTGATGCTGGTCGGCGAGTCGACGGTCATCGAGGTCGCGGGCACCGAGCCGAACAGCACTCCGGTGGCCGAGGTGAACCCGGTACCGGTCACCGTGACGGTCGTGCCCCCGGTCGTGGGGCCAGTCGTCGGCGACACCGCGGTCACGGTCGGCGGGTCCACGTACGTGAACGCGCCACCGGCGCTGGTGGGGGACGTTCCGTAGGACGTAGTGACCCGGACGCTGACGGAGCCGGCTACGTGCGCTGGCGTCACCACCTGCAGCGAGGTCGACGAGATCACCTTCACCAACTGGGCGGCGGCCGACCCGACGGTCACCTGCCTGACTTGCGTGAAGTCCGTTCCGTGCACGGTGATCAGGGTTGCGCCGGCAGTCGGTCCGGACGTCGGCGTCGTCGACGTCACCGTCGGAGGCGCGACGTAGGTGAAGTACGCGCCGGTGGCGCTGGAATTTCCGTGCGTGGTGAAGACCCGAACCGCCACCCGGCCGACCGCGTGCGGCGGCGCGTGCACCGCGATCCGCCCGTAGGACAGGACGTCCAGTCCGGTCGCGCGAACGCCGCCGAAGTACACGCCAGTGATGTGCGAGAACCCGGTGCCTTGGATCACGACCCGGGTGCCGCCGGCCATGCGGCCGGACACCGCGTCCGTCCACGCGATCGACGGGATCACGTCCGGAAACGCGCCACCTGGCAGGAGCAACCGCGCGATCTGCGTGAGCATGCCGCCGATCCGGCCGCCGTAGGTACTGATCGGCCCCCGGGCGAGGATGGCGACCGCGTAGCGATCACCATTGACGAACCCGGTCGTGTTGAAGTCCGCGCTCCTCGCACCGTCGTCGTAGTCGTTGCCCCAGCCCTGCTTGATCGCGGCATGCGTCGTCGCTGACGGCAGGCCGAAGAACTGGTAGGTCCCGTCCGAGCCGTACTTGGTCGCGTGATGCATGGCGTTGAGCAGCCAGGGCCGCACCTTGTTGTCCGCCTTCAATTTGACGTAGAGGCGAACGAGCCCGTCCGGCGTGATGTGGGTGTTGCCCCACCACCCCGCACGGCGTGGGGGCGAACCCAGACTGGGAACGTGGTAGCGATTCTTGATCCAGGTGATCAACGAATCGCCCCCGACGCTGCCATAGAACGCGGTCGCGATGGCGTCGTCCGACTGGGTGATCATCTTGTACGCGCGCGTCGCGGTGCTGCCGTGCATCCGGCCGGACACGAGTAGCCGGGTGGCGATGAAGACCTTCACCACCGACTCGGACGCGAACGTGCCGGCGTGCCATCCCGAGCCGTAGAGGCGGTGGGTCTTCGTGTCGTAGACCGAGATGCCCACGTGGTAGCCATGCGATGACGCGTACGAGGCCGCGTTCGTCAGCGCTGCGCCGCGCGTGATGGCGCCGGACGGGGCGGCGTACACGGTCATGACGACGACCAGCGCGCTTGCTCCGAGGCAGGCGCTGGTGACCAGGGATAGCAGCCGACGCATCGCACCCTCCCCCGGGGCGGATTCCGCGGACGGTTACCCGCCGGACGTAACGGCGATACGGGACGCTCCGGCGAAGCGGCACGAATCTGCATGTAGTGGTACGGATGATCAGCAACCACGTCAAGCCCCCACGCCGGTTCGAAGCAACCTCTGGTCCGGTTGGGCTCGCGCGTGTCACGATCAAGCGGCGACGAGGGAGGTCGGCCGTGATCGGAGCGCTGACTGCCGCCGCGGCGGTCCTGCTCGGCGTTGCCGGGCTGGCCAAGGCGCGCTCGCCCGCGCCGGCCGCGGCGATGATCACCCGCGTGATCCCCCGGACCCGCGGCCGATCCAGGGCGCTGACCAATGCGGTACGCGTCGGAGGCGGCGTGGAGGCCGTGATCGCCGTTGCGTTCCTGTCGATCGGCGGTCGGGTTGCCGCGGCTCTCGTGGCCGCCTGTTATCTCGTGTTCACCGTGGTCGCGCTGCGATTGGCGACCGATCGACGCCACACGTCGTGTGGCTGCTTCGGCGCGGCGGACAGTCCGGTCGGGGTCGCGCACGTCGTCCTCGACGCCGTCTGCCTCGCGGCGGCGTCCGCCTCGGTGGCGATCCCGGTCGGCGCGGGCGGCGGGCGGCTCGAGCAGGGCGCGCTGGTCGCGGTCGTCGGCTGCGGTCAGGTCCTGCTGCTCGCCTGGCTGGGCTACCTGGCGATCACCGCCCTGCCCGCGCTCGCGTCCCTGCGTCGGCCCGAGGAGGCCCGATGACGGTACTGGTGTTGATCGAGACCGTGGTGCTCGCGGTGTTGACGGTGCTCGTCGCGGGCCTGCTCCGCGCCTATGGCACCGTCCTGCGCCGACTCCACCAGCTCGACGGCGGCGCGGACGGCAGTACCGGCCCACGGAAGTTCGACCTGCTGCCGATGGCAACCGAGACCGCGGCGGCGGCTCCGCCCACGTCGACCGAAGAGTTCTCGGCCGCACACGACATCGCCGGCGAATCACTCGACGGCGAGGTTGTCTCCGTCCGGGTCGTCGACGTCGATCACGACACGTTGTTGCTCTTCCTGTCGAGCGGCTGTTCCACGTGTGCCGTGTTCTGGTCCGAGCTCGGCCAGCCGGGTGCCGTGCCACTTCCGGCCGGTACCCGGCTGCTCGTCGTCGCGCAGAGCGCCAAGGACGAGAGCCTCACCGACCTCACCGCGATGGCGCCGCCGGGCCTGGACGTGCTGCTGTCCTCGCAAGCCTGGACGGACTACGAGGTGCCCGGCTCACCCCATGTGGTCTATGTCGACGGGCGGACCGGCCGGGTCCGTGGTGAGGGCACCGGGCAGTCGTTGCGTCAGGTCGCGGAGTTGCTCGCGCGCTCGACGGGCGACGCCAGCTTCATCACCGGCGCGCCGGCACCGGCCAAGGGCGCGCGCGACGCGCGGCAGGAAGCCGCGGTCGACCGTGAGCTGCTGGCAGCAGGAATCATGCCTGGCGATCCGCAGCTGTACGGCATCGACGATCCGGACCAGCGATGAGCGGCACGACGGGGGCACGCACGACCGTCGCGGCCCACGGCCTGCACGTCGAGTTGCCGCCGCGCTGGGAGGCGCGGATCTTCCAGCGCGATCGGCCGGCCAGCAGTGTCGAGCCGAGCCGCCGCTCGCTGCTCCGCGGCGTCGAGCACCCGGCGGCGTACGGGCACCCCGACGAGTCGCCGAACCCGGTGCTGCACCTCGCCAACTTCGGACTGCCGCCCGGGCGGGGCGACTTCGGTACCGGCGCCGTCGAGATCATGGGTTCCGAGCACGCGTTCGTCGCCGTTGTCGAGTACGACCGCGACGAGGCCGACCAGCCCCTGTTCGCCGCCCGTGGCGTCCCCCGTCTGCAGGTGGCGGACTTCGCGCCCAACGCTTTGCAGCGACGCCTGCCCGGTCAGCTCGGCTGCCAGCGGTTCTTCACCGAGAACGGTAGGGCGTTCTGCCTGTACGCGGTCCTCGGTTCGCGGCAGCACGGGCCCGCCCTCGTCGACGAGGTGAACGACGTGGTGCGCCAGTTGAGGGTGGGGCAGCGATGACGACATCGGTCGCGGAACGGCTCGTGAACCGGCTGGCCACGCTCGGCACCCGGCGCAAGGCATCCCGGCGCGGGTTCCTCACCGCCGCCACCCTGACCGGCACCGCACTCGCGCTGGACCCGTGGGGCTACCTCACCCGACCGCAGGACGCCTACGCCTCGGTGTGCGGCACGGACGCGTATTGCAGCGCGGGCTGGTCGGCCTTCTGCTGCTCGATCAACGGCGGCCACAACACCTGCCCACCGAACACGTACGCCGGCGGGTGGTGGAAGGCCGACCGCTCGTCGTTCTGCGGCGGCGCCGCCCGCTATTACATCGACTGCAACGCCAAGCCCGGGGCCACGTTCAGGTGTCACTGCAACCAGAGCAACTGCGACCACCGGCTCGTGGCCTGCAACATCTTCCGTTACGGCCAGTGCAACACGCAGATCCACGGCGTCACCGCCGTCGTGTGCCGGCAGATCAGCTGCCTCCCGCCGTGGAAGCTCTACCCCGGCAAGTGCGGCACGTCCAGCGCCACCGACAACCAGACGAGTGGCCACACCGCGCCATGCCTGACGAAGGCGAACACCTACCCGAACCTCGTCACGTTCCCGACCGCGCCCCCCGTCCTCTACGCGGGGCACTATCTCAACGCCGGCCAGCGGCTGGTGTCCCTCGACCGGCACACCGAGTGCGTCATGCAGGCCAACGGCAACTTCGTCATCCGCAACCAGAACGGTGTCGTGTGGTCAACGAAGACGGCTGGCATCGCCGAGGGCGGGCGGTTGTTCCTGCGCTACAACGGCCGGCTGGTTCTGTTCGACGCGGACGGTGTCGTCCGCTGGCGCACGCCCCCGACAAGGACCGGGACGCATGCGCTGCTCCGGATGCGCAACAACGGCCAGCTCACGATCTATGACTCGGGGACGATCATCTGGCACACGAACACCCACACCCCGTGAGCGAACGGAGGACGCGATGATGCTGCTGATGGCGGCACTTGCCACCGCGGGGGTCGCGGCGGTGCGCGGTATGTGGTCGCCGTGCGGGCTGTCCGTGCTGTCCTCCCTCAACCCGGTGTCGGAGTCCGCCCGCGGGCACCGGTTCTGGATGACGGCGGTCTGGTACGTCGCCGGTGCCGCTGCGGGTGGGGCGGTGCTCGGCGCCGGCTGTGCCCTCGGCGCGCTGGGCTACGGCCGAGCGGATCCGACGCCGGAGTGGACGTGGGGCATTGCGCTCGTCGGTGCCGCGATCGCCGTGGCCTCCGACTCGAGGGTGACCCGGCTCGCGCTGCCGGTGCATCCGCGTCAGGTGGACGAGCGGTGGCTGTCCCGGTACCGGCGCTGGATCTACGCCGGCGGGTACGGAGTGCAGATCGGCTGCGGCTTCGCGACCTACATCATGACGGCGGCGGTGTACCTTACAGCCCTGCTTGCGGTACTGACTGGGAGTCCCCCGGCGGCGTTCGGCATCGGTGTCACCTTCGGGATCGTCCGTGGCTTGGGCGTCCTCGTGACCGCCACCGTGCGCACACCGGACCAGTTGCGCAGCCGCATCGCGCGAGTGGATCGGCTGGGCGCTCCGTCCCTGCGCCTGGCCTGCGCGGTCGACGCCATCGTCGGTGTGCTCGCCGCGTGGTTCGTCGGCGGAGCGGTGCTGGCGGCGATCGTCGCCGTGCCGCTCGCCGTCCTCGTCATCGGATGGCGCGGTCGGCGCCGGGTCACCGCACCGGCGTAGGGCCAATCACACGGCGAGTAGCTTCGCCGCCATGCAAACCCTGCGTACCCCCGACGAGCGCTTCGCCGACCTGCCCGACTTCGCCTACGAGCCGCGTTACACGCAGGTGCCCGACCAGGACGGCGGCTCGCTGCGGATGGCCTGGGTCGAGGACGGGCCAGCTGACGGCGAACCGATCCTGCTGCTGCACGGCGAGCCGTCCTGGTCGTTTCTGTATCGGACGATGATCCCGCGATTCGCGGCGGCGGGCCTGCGCGCGATCGCCCCGGACCTCGTCGGCTTCGGCCGGTCCGACAAGCCCACCGAGCAGGGCGATCACACGTACGCCCGGCACGTCGAATGGGCCCGCTCACTGATCGTCGACGTCCTCGACCTGCGCGCCGTCACCCTCGTCGGTCAGGACTGGGGCGGACTCATCGGGCTGCGGTTGGTCGCCGAGCATCCGGACCACTTCGCCCGCATCGTCGCCGCCAACACCGGCCTGCCGACCGGCGATCACCCGATGCCCGAGATCTGGCACCGCTTCCGGGAGGCCATGCAGAGCGCCCCGCAGATCGACGTCGCCCGCTTCGTCCAGAGCGGATGCAAGCGGCCGATGAGCGAGGCGACCCTGCGGGCCTACGACGCGCCGTTCCCGGATGCGTCCTACCAAGCCGGCCCGCGCGCCATGCCCGGGCTGGTCCCGATCCGGCCCGACGACCCCGCAAGCGACGCCAACCGCGCCGCCTGGTCGGCGCTCACGGCGAACGAGTCGCCGGCGCTCATCGCGTTTTCCGACGGAGATCCCATCACCGCCGATATGGGTCCGATCCTCAAGCGGATGCTGCCCGGTGCGCGGGGCCGTGAGCACCCGACGATCGCCGGCGCGGGGCACTTCCTGCAGGAGGACGCGGGTCCGGAACTGGCCGCCGAGGTCGTGGCCTTCGTCCAGGCAACGCCCGTCGGCTGACCGCCGCCCGATAGCCTCTCCCGCATGCTCTTGAGCGACCGCGACATCCGCGCCGAGGTCGACGCCGGACGGATGTCCGTCGACCCGTGGGACGCCGGCCTGGTCCAACCGTCCAGCGTTGACGTCCGGCTCGACCGCTTCTTCCGGGTCTTCAACAACTCGCGCTACACACACATCGATCCGTCGAGCCAGCAGGACGAGTTGACCGCACTCGTCGAGCCCGAGGGCGACGAGCCGTTCGTGCTGCACCCGGGTGAGTTCGTCCTGGGCTCGACGCTCGAGATCGTCACGCTGCCCGACGATCTCGCTGGGCGTCTCGAAGGCAAGTCGAGTCTCGGCCGGTTGGGACTGCTGACGCACTCGACGGCCGGGTTCATCGATCCTGGCTTCAGCGGTCACATCACGCTGGAGCTGTCCAACGTCGCCAATCTGCCGATCGTGCTGTGGCCGGGCATGAAGATCGGCCAGCTGTGCGTGTTCCGGCTCTCGAGTCCGGCCGAGCACCCGTACGGGTCAGCCATCTACGGGTCGCGCTACCAGGGCCAGCGGGGCCCGACGCCCAGCCGTTCGTACCAGAATTTCCGCAGGTGGCCGACAACCTAGTGGCGGCCGTCGCTCAGCTCCAGCGAACCCGCACCGTCTGCCACAGCGCGGCGATCTCGGCGTCGCCGGTCACCTCCGGGACCGACGTGCGGTTCCACAGCCAGAGATAGAGCTCCGACGACGTGCCCGCGACGGTCACGTCGGCGTCTGACGAGTCGCCCCGTTCGGCCACGATCCGCTCGCCGCCTAACCGCGCCAGCCACGCCGCGCCGTCGTCGGTCGGGCGCAGCGCCAGCGTCGCCGGGTGGTCGATCGCGTTGCTCTTCCGACTGGCAAAGCCGAGCAGCATTTCGGCGATGCCATCCTGCGCGAAGTCGGTGGGGAACGCGGTGACCTCGCGGCCCGCCGCGGCCTGCACGTCCGCGCGATGGACCGCCATCTCGTGCGCCTGCCGGCGGGCCCAGAAGTGCAGCGGCGAGTCCGCGGCCAGGAAGGTGAAGCAGTCGAGGTCGGCCGGCGCCGAACTCAGGGCCTCGACCAGAACGCTGTGCCCGTCGAGGAACCACTCGACCAGCTCGGCGTCCCTGGGCCCGCTGCCGACGGCTTCACCGGCCGCGGTCGCACCCGTCGCGCTCCGGGTTTCGACGATCTCGGCCGCCCACCGTTGGACGCCGCCGAGGTGGGTCACCAGTTGGCGCACGTTCCAGTCGGTGTGCGGAACGGGCGCGTCCCAGTCCGCGTGTGCTGCGTCGGCGGCGAACACCAGCCCGTCCGCGGCCAGGTGCTCGATCAGAGAAGGAACGTCCACGTCGTCTCCCCGCGTGAGT
>JAVHVH010000287.1:0-3355 GCA_032160665.1 Pseudonocardiales bacterium | reverse complement strand
GGCATCACCGATCTGGCCGCGGCCGCGGCTCTGTCTGTCAGCCGGATGTCGAGGCTTCTCGACGATCTGCAGGCACGTCAGCTAATCCTCAAGCGCCGGAGTGAGACCGACGGTCGAGCGAACATCGCGTACGTGACTCGGAAGGGTCTCGCGGCGCTGAAATCGGCTTACCCGGAACATCTCGCGAGCGTCCGCCGATTGGTCATGGACCACATCGACGAGGCGGACAAAGCACGGACGGCACGAGTACTCCAAGCCGTCGCCGCCAGCGTGGACGAATCGGCGATGCGGGTGCCGATGTGAGCGGCACCGAGTCAGACCTCGAGGCCGCGGGATCATTCGCGCTAGGTCGATGGCAGGTCAACCGGCTTGGATACGGCGCGATGCAGCGGGCCGGCGACAACGTCTTCGGACCGCCGCGTGACCCCCGTTCCTAGGCAGTACGGGGTCGGCGTACGAGCAGTGTCCAGCCCGAGACGGAAACGCCGAGGGCGACGACGATGGCGAACCCGAGCACGGTATCGGGTGCGCTTGCACCTTCGTTGAGCGCAATTCCAGCTCCGATCACGGGGACCGAGAGCCCTACGAAGAGCGCGATGAGCAGCGCCGAGGTCATCGCCACGCGGTCTTCCGGTGCGCTTGCTTCGAGGACGATCCCGGTGGTTCCTTTGAAGACTGCGCCCGCGCCTGCGCCGATCAGCGCACCCCCGATCAGAAAGATCGCCAGGTTCGGCGTCGCGAGGCGCACGGCGACCACGAGCAGGACGAGACCTACGAGCATGGAGAGCGTGCCGATCGCGAGCACGCGTGACGCTGCCAACCTGCTCGTTGCCAACTGGGACACCACCCCGGCGGAGAACACCAGAAACAACGTGGCACCGGAGAGCGCATGTGACGGATGGCGCAGCGTGGTAGCCAGGAACAGCCCGGACAGCCCAGCGAACAGCCCGTTTGCAGCGAACGCCGCGAGCGTCGCAGCAGCCGCGGTGACTGGAAGTCTGACCGATCGTCGTGACCCCGTCGGCTGACTAGTCGAGCTCTCTCGCGGAGCCGGCGCGCCAGTTTCGGGTGCGGCGGCCAAGCCGATCAACGTGACTGCTCCCAGCGCAACGAAGACGAGGTAGGGCAAGGTCAGCGGCCACCTCGCCCACTGCGCAAGGCAGCCGGCAATCAGCGGACCGATCCCGAGCGCGCCCACGTTCACCGAGGTGCCGATGGTCCGGGCCTGGACCACGGACGCCTTCGGGTCGGCACGCACCCGCAATTCGATGAGGTAAACGATCGCTATGCCTGCGGCCAGCCCGACCGACACTCCGGTGAGCAGCCGCCCAATCAGCAGCCCCGGCAGGTCCTTCCACGCGGCGAGCATCCCGGCCGCCGCCATCATCGTCACCACTGCGGCCAGCATCACCCCGCGGCGCCCGATACGGGCGACGACAAGACGGTTCACGAGCAGGGCGGCGATCGTGCCGCCCGCCCAGATCGCATAGACGATGGTGATCGTGAACGCGGACAGGTGGTCTCGTGTGCGGTAGAGGCCGTAGAGCGGGCTGGGCAGCGTAGCGACCGCCATGACGATCAGAAAGGCGAACGCGACGGTCCAGAAGCCTGAGCCGTGCACGCGTCGCTGATCCGCTGGCGGCGCGGTGGTGTCAGCGCTGGACATTGCGCTCCCCTCTGCTGGGCGGCGGGTGCTACCAGACCTTCATTCCGCCATCGACCACGAGGTCGATGCCCGTGACGTAGGAGCTCTCGTCGGATGCAAGGAACAGGGCAGCGTTCGCGACCTCCTCCGGCTGGCCGACCCGGCCCAGGAGCGTCCTGTCGCGCATCCCTCGACTGAACTGGTCGTCCTGGAGGTTCCCGCGGGTGGAGTTGCTTTCGATCATCCCCGGTGAGATCGAGTTGACGCGGATCCCGTGGGTGCTTCCCTCCATCGCGAGCTGGCGCGTCATCCCGATGATGGCGGCCTTGTTCGTGGTGTGAGACAGGGACGGCAGCAGCTTGAAGCTGAGGGAGCCGTTCAGCGACGCCATGTTCACGACCACACCGTGCGTGGCCTTGAGGTGGGGCCACGCGGCCCGGGTCAGGTAGAGCACGAGGTCTACTTCGTCTCGACGCGCGGCATCCCAATCGTCGTCGGTGAGGTCGTCGAGCCAGCTGAAGTGAGTCTTGGCGGCGAGGTTGAACAAGACGTCGACGCGGCCGAACTCGCTCACCGCCAACTCCACGAGCTTGGCGCAGTCGGTGGGATCACTGAGCCGGCACGGCTGCATCGACGCCATCTCGCCACCCATGCCGTGAACCATCTCGACGGTGCCTTCAGCCGGCTCGACCAAGACGTCGCAGCCGACGACCTTCGCGCCCTCTCGGGCGAACGCCAACGCCGTGGCGCGTCCCATGCTCCCGCCGGTGCCCGTGACGATGCAGACCTTCCCCGCCAGCCGGCCAGACAACTCAGTTTCCGCCATGTGCTGCGGCGGCGACGGTCTCCGCCTCGGCAACGCCGACCTCGTCGGTGTGTTTCGGAACCTCGCTGAAATACCAGTAGATGACGTCGAGGGCCGGCGCCCTGAGTGGCGACGCCCAGTCGCGGAACAGCTCGGTGGTGACTGCCAGTGCCGTGGTCGGAACCGCCCCGGCGTGCGCCAGCCGGTCGATGGCGGTGCGGTGCGCAGCTTGGGAACGGCCACCGACGGCGTCGGTCACGTACAACACGTCATAGCCGGCCTTGAGCGCCTCGACCGACGCGAACGTCAGACAGATCTCGGTATGGAGCCCGGCGATGATCAGCCGCTTGCGCCCCGTTGCCTCGACTGCCTCTCGAAATGCCTGGTCCTCGAACGCGTTCATCGACGACCGGTCGATCGGGTCGACACCGTCGAGCTCGGCCAGAACCGACGCAAGCGTGGGCCCGTTGAAGCCGAACCCGACACCCACCGTCGACAGGACGATCGGCACGTTGAACGCCTTGGCCGTCTTCGCCAACAACCGCACATGCAGCTCGACCAAGTCGGCATTCGTCTCTGACCGGATGACCTCGAACATCTCGTTCTGGTAGTCGATCAGCACGAGCGCGCAGTCCTCGTACGTCCAGACCCCTAGCTCCTTGTTCATCGTCCATCTCCCAGGGTCGACAACTCTCAAGCGAATCGTCGCCAGCGCCTGGGTGAGGCGTCATCACCGGATCCCGGCGATTCAGGGGTCAGCCATTACGAGCGGCGCAGTGACGGAGAACTAGAGCTTGCGTTGCGCGAGCTGCGTCCGTGACTTCACGCCGAGCTTTCGGAACGCCTTGCGCAGGTGGTACTCGACGGTGCTCGGGCTGATGAAGAGCTGCGCGGCGATCTCGCGA
>JAVHVH010000274.1:0-15510 GCA_032160665.1 Pseudonocardiales bacterium | reverse complement strand
AGGTCTTCGACTGCGCGATGGGCGCCCGGGCCATCAAGCCCATGGGCCACGTGCGGATGATGGCCGCGGTCCAGCCGTTCCTGTCCGGGGCCATCTCCAAGACGGTCAACCTGCCCGAGACGGCCACCGTCGAGGACATCGAGGATGTCTACTTCCAGGGTTGGCAGCTCGGCCTCAAGGCGCTGGCCGTGTACCGGGACAACTGCAAGGTCGGCCAGCCGCTGTCGGCGGGCAAGGGCGAGAACAACGGCGCCGAGGCCCGAACCGAGGTCGAGAAGATCGTCGAGTACCGGCCCACCCGCAAGCGGCTGCCCAAGGCACGTCCGTCGCGCACGACCTCCTTCACGGTCGGCGGAGCCGAGGGGTACATGACCGCGGGCTCGTACCCTGACGACGGTCTCGGTGAGGTGTTCCTCAAGCTCGGCAAGCAGGGTTCGACGCTCGCCGGCGTGATGGACGCGTTCTCCATCGCCATCTCGATCGCGCTGCAGTACGGTGTGCCGCTCGAGACCTACGTCCAGAAGTTCACGAACATGCGCTTCGAGCCGGCCGGGCTGACCGACGACCCGGACATCCGGATGGCGCAGTCGATGCTGGACTACATCTTCCGGCGGCTGGCCCTGGACTACCTGCCCTTCGAGACCCGCTCCGAGATGGGCATCCACACCGCCGCGGAGCGCACCCGCCAGCTCGACACCGGCTCGTACGCCCCGACGGACGAGGACCACGACGAGGACGTCGACCTGCAGACGCTCGCCCAATCGGCGCCGTTGACCACCGCGGCGCCGGAGTCCGACGAGGAGGTCGTCGCCGAGACCGCGGTCGAGGCGCCGCCCGGAGTCCGCAGCTCGACCGAACTGCTCGAGTCGCTGACGGGCAGCTCGGCCGACGCGCCGCTGTGCATGAACTGCGGTACCAAGATGCGTCCGGCCGGCAGCTGCTTCGTCTGTGAGGGCTGTGGCAGCACCAGCGGCTGCAGCTAAAACCGATCGGGTCCAAGGTCAGCTCGTGTAGCTGACCTTGGACCAGTCGACCGCCTCGCCGGCGTACCAGTTGATCCCGGTCAAGTTCCTACGCGTGCTCACCTGGAAGCCGGGCTGCGCGATCCAGAGCCACGGGGCATCGTGCGCGATTATCTTCACGCAGCGCTTGTGCTCCTCGACTCGCTGGCGCCAATCGAGTTGGGGGCGCCCGGCCGCGGCCAAGCAGGCGTCGGTGTGGGCGCTGCTGTATCCGCCCCAATTGTTGGAACTCTTCGACTGGTAGAAGACCCCCAGCGCGTACGCGGGGTCGGGCGAATCGGCCCCAAACGTCTGGAAGAACATGGGCCGGCTGCCAATGAACAGTGCGTGCGTGTACGTCGAGGGCGGAAGCGCGTCGAGCTCGAGCGTCACTCCGACGTCGCTGAAGGCGCTCCGGAGTTCAGCGCCGACGGGCTCTCCCAGCGGCTCCGCGGTGCTGTAGGCGAGCGTCGTCGTGAACCCGTTCCCATGGCCGGCCTCACGCAGCAGCTCGCGCGCCCGTTCGGGGTCGTAGTTGTACGTGTGCAGGTTAGGGTCGAATCCTGCGGCGTGGTCCGAGAGCGGGCCGTGGGCCGGCCCGGCGAACCCTCGGTAGACCTTCTCGAGGATCTGCGGATAGGGCGTCGCGTATGACAGGGCCTGTCGAACCCGGACGTCGTCAAGCGGCGGGTATTTCGGGTTCATCGGGCATGACGCGATGACGTAGCCCTGGAAGTTCCACAGGTGCAAGTCCTTGCTGTTCTGGACCCGTTGCATGTCCGCGGGCAACAGGTACTGAGCGACCTGCGCTTCCCCGGACATCAGAGCGGCGAGCCGGTCGGACGGCTCCGGCACCGCCTTGAACGTGATCCGCTCGAGCTCGGGAGGGAACGGATGCTCCTTGTGGGCCACCCAGACGACCTGGCGCCCAGGGCTGAGGTCCTCGAGCTTGAACGGACCGAAGCCCGCGTCGTGGCCCTTCAGCCAATGCTTAGCCCAGGGATCGCTGGGGGTTGCATGGCTCTTCGCCAGCTTGGAGTCGACCATCGCACGCCAGAACTCGCTCATCGTGAGGAGTAGGTCCGGCCCCGGCTCGGCCAGCTCGACGCGGACCGTGTACCGATCGAGGACCTTGACATCTTCCGGTCGCTCGATCTTGGAGAGGCTGTTGTAGAAGCTCGAGATGCCGTGAACGGCGAAGCTTCGCTCGAACGTCCATTTCACGTCCGCGGCGGTGAACTCGTTCCCGGCGTGGCTTGGCCAGTCCTTTCGGAGTGAGAACGTGTACGTCCTCCCTGCGTTGGCGACCTCCCAGCCCTCGGCCATGCGCGGCTCGGTGATCTCGTTGAAGTTGTTGGCCTGCCAAGCGAGGTCGAAGCCGCCCGGCTGGCCGGGCGCCGGGATCTCCTTCCAGCGGGTCAGACGGTCGTTGAGGTTGAAGATGTGGTCGTACACCTCCTTGCCGAACACGAGCTCCCAGTCGAGGCTGGGCGGGGTCGTTGCGGCCGCGACGAGCAAGTGCTTCGAGGGCGTGGCTCGGCGGGCGCACGCCGCGATCAACGATCCCGCGAACGGCGCCGCGGCCATCGCGGCCGCGGACTCGAGAAACGACCTGCGTGTCATCGGGTGGCGGAACCCGGCGGTGGGTGAGCCCTTGGACTGGTCCGTCATCGAACTTCCTCGCCCAGGCATTGAGGACGATGCCCACCCGGAGGGGCGTGGGTTCGCGCGCGTGGCGCTCCTGCAGCGCGGAAGCCACCCTCTACCGACGCCGTCACATTAGCGCGCAGTATGGCGACGTCCAAGAACGCGCTTTCCTCCGGCGGCGGCGATGGAGGAAAATTGTTTCGTGCCCGACCGGGGGGTGGAGCGTGCGGCCTGCGCAGATCGCACCAGTCGCGTTGGTCCTCGCGTTGACCGTTGCGGCCTTCTTCGGGACCCGCCTGCTCGGCGAGCGCGAGGCCCGACTCGACGCCGAGCATCGCGCCGACGTCGCGGCCGCGCAGATCCGCGGGCACATCGACCAAGGATCTTCTCTCGCTGACAGTCTCAGCCGATTCGTCGTGAGCGTCGCCGCGAGCCGGGACGCGAGCGAGCAGTTCCAAAGCAACGCATCGAGATGGCTCAGCCCGGCCGGGTTCCCGGCCGCTGCGTGGGTCGAGCAGGTTCCGGCTTCGCAACGGGCCGCGTACGAGCGGCGGACCGGCAACCCCATCGTCACAATCGACCGGCAACTCAGGATCGTGCCCGACGGATCGCGGTTGTCGTATCTGCCGGCAACTCTCGTCTCCGGCATTCCTCCGATGGCCGTGCCCGGGATCGATCTCGGCGGCGAATCGGGCGTGGCCGCGGCGGTGACCCGCGCGAGCGCGCTTGATGACGTACGCGCAACCCCTCTGGCGACCCTCCGAGACGGCGAGGAGGGGCTCTTTCTCATCAGGTTCGCTCCGAGCCTCACCGGGGGGGTCGACAAACCGGGGTTCGTGGTGTTGTTCCTGCCGGAAACCACGTTGATCGCGGCGGCTAGAGACACGGCGCCGGTGCAGCTCACCGTCGGCGGCAGGTCCGCTGCAGACCTTGGGGGCGCGGCGGCCGCACACAGCACGTTCACGGCGGCGGGACAGCGATTCGACGTCGCCGTGCCGCAGGAATCGGTCTCCGGCGCCGCGGCGGTCCTGCCGTGGATCATCCTCGCCGCCGGGATCGTCCTCGCCGGCCTGGCCGGCGCGCTCGGGATCAACGCGGCGCGGCGCGCCCGGGCGCAAGACGAGCTCGACCGCATCTTCAATCTTTCTTCCGACCTGATCGCGGTCGCCGACTTCGAGGGACATTTCACGCGCGTCAATCCGGCTGTCGAGCAGATTCTCGGATACACGGCGGACGAGTTCCTGGCGCGACCGTCCCTCGAGCTCGTCCATCCGGACGACCGGGAGAGAGCTGCTGCGGAGGCCGACCGGATCCGTCGAGGGACGAAGATCACGTCGTTCGAGAGCCGCTACGTTCGCAAGGACGGCTCGTACCGAGTGCTCGAGTGGACGTCGACCGCGGTAGTGGAGGACAGGTCCGTGTACGGGGTGGCCCGCGATGTGACCGAGCGCCGGCGGGCCGAAGGCGAGCTGAAACGGCTGGCGGGCGAACAGGCGGCGCTGCGGCGCGTGGCGACCATCGTCGCCACGGGCGTGTCCCCGGCTGAGGTCTTCTCAGCGGTCGCCGAGGAGGGGAAGCGGCTTCTGAATGCCCAAGCCACAACGATCGGGCGGCTCGAGCCGGACGGGACGATGGCCATCCTTGCCAGCAGCGGGACCGCGAGGGACGAACTGCCGGTTGGCAGTCGCCTGAAGCTCGAGTCGGAGTTGGCGTTGACCATGGCGGTGCGAACCGGCCGGTCGGCCCGCGTCGGCGACTACAGCCGCGCCTCCGAGGTCCTCAACCGTAGAGCGCAACGGTTGGGGGTTCGTTGCGCCTTTGCGGTGCCGATTGTGGTCGGGGGGTCGGTCTGGGGGGCGATCGGCGCCGGGACAAACCGCGAGCAGTTCCCCGCCGACGCCGAGCAGCGGATGGCCGACTTCACCGAGCTCCTCGCAACCGCGATCGCCAATGCGGACAGCCGCGCCGAGCTAGCCGCCTCGCGCCGACGGATCGTCGCGGCGTCCGACGAGACTCGCCGCCGGATCGAGCGAGACCTCCACGACGGCACGCAGCAGCAGCTGGTCTCGCTCGGACTGGCGGTGCGCGCCGCGGAAGCGAATGTCCCTCTCGACCGGCGCGATCTTCGAGCCGAGCTGTCCCGCGTCGCGACGGCACTGGCCGCTGCGGTCGAGGACCTACGGGAGATCTCGCGTGGGATCCATCCCGCAGTCCTGTCCGCGGGCGGTGTCGGTCCGGCTTTGCGAACGCTCGCGCGCCGTTCAGCGATTCCCGTCGAGCTCGACGTCACGACGGATGCGCGGCTCCCCGAGCCGATCGAGGTTGCGGCGTACTTCGTTGCGTCTGAGGCGTTGGCCAACGCGACGAAGCATGCGCAAGCGTCGGGCATCGAGGTTTCGCTCGCGCTGCGCGACGGCGGCCTACTGCTGTCGATTCGCGACGACGGCGTCGGCGGAGCGGATTCTGGCCGGGGCTCGGGACTCGTGGGGTGCCAAGATCGCGTCGAGGCGCTCGGCGGGACGATCAGGATCGATAGCCCGCCCGGCGGCGGAACGCTTCTCATCGTCACGCTTCCACTCGACGTCGAGCCCGCGCGCCTCGGCACAGGCAGTGCGCCCGAGTAGCGGTGACGCGGCACGAGCGGCGGCAGCTAGGCCGAACAGCGCGCGGTCACGAGCAGGTACTCCCACTGCATGGCCCCGTCGTCGGCGCCGTGGCGGCGGGCGAGTTCGACGAGTTCACGGTCAAGGGACGCGGTCCGCTCGGCGTCGTCGGCGATGTTGCGGTACACCGCGATGGTCGGCCCGTAGTGCTTCTTGAAGTAGTCGCGGAACTCCTCCGCGGACCCGAACACGCCGACGTCCAGCGCCTGCCGCTGAGCACGCAGGCCGGTCACGCCGTCGCCGAACAAGCTGCGCACGTGCCCTTCCGTGCCCCACAGCGGACCGGGCTGGGCGCCGGGCGGCGGTGAAGCCGCGTAGGGCTTCATGACGGCGAACATCTGGCCGATGAATCCCTCGGGCGTCCAGTTCGCGACCGCGATCGTTCCGCCGGCCCGCGTCACGCGGACCAACTCGTCAGCTACGGGCTGGTGGAACGGAGCGAACATCACTCCGACGCAGGAGATGACCGCGTCGAAATGCCGGTCCTCGAACGGCAGCCGTTCGGCGTCCGCCTCCACCCACTCGATGTCCAGACCCTGCTCGGCGGCCCGCTGTCGCCCGGTCTCGAGCAGCTCGGGTGTCAGGTCGGAGGCCACGACGCGCGCGCCGGCGGCGGCGGCGGGCAGGCTCGCGTTGCCTGATCCGGCGGCGACGTCGAGCACGCGGTCGCCGGCCGTGATGCCGGCCGCGTTCGCGACCACCCGTCCCAGCTCCGGGATGACCTCCGTGGCGACGGCGTCGTAGTCGCCGAGCGCCCACATCGCCCGATGCTTGAGCTTGATGGGATCCTGGACCTCGTTCTGACTCATCTCGGCCTCCTGGGCTGTGGCCGACAGATTCGGCCGTCCGGGCGACGGTAGGCGTCGAGACGGTCCCCACACATCCGTGCCGGTACCCATTCCCCGCACCGCCCGGTGCGCGCCTTGGCGGTAGGTACGCAGCCGGCGAGGCCTTACTGAGCCGGGGTGAGCAGGCGAGCGACGGCCGCGGCGCGCGCCGATCTGCCTTGGACCTCGAGCTTGACGTAGATGTTCTGCAGGTGTCGCTCGACGGTCCGAACGCTGAGCGACAGGGCCTGCGCGATATCGGCGTTGTCCTGCCCGTCGGCGGCCAGCGTCAGCACCTCGAGTTCCCGGCGGCTGAGGACGGCGGCAGCACTCGGCGCCGACGGCGGGGTCGACGCGGTCCGATCAGGGGCCAGGAACCGCTCGACCTCCTCGACGAAGACGGCCCAGGCCGGCTCGTCATGAAGCAGGATGTGGTTCTCGCTCTCGAGCGGCACGAGGCGGGCCCCCGGGATGCTGGACGCGAGGTGGCGCCCGTGGGCAAAACTGTTCATCCGATCACCGAGCGCGTGCAGCACCAGGGTGGGCACCCGCAGCGTCGCTAGGAGTTCGGTGGCGCTGGCGTGCTTGCGTTGCTGCCGGGCCAGGTACGCGGTGCTCGCGGACACCGACGCCCGCATGAGGTCGTCCAGCCAGGTCTTCTGCTCCTCGCTGGCTCCCGGGATCATCTGCGAGGTGAAGACCCGCCGGAACGTCGATTCCGGCCGGCCCCAGCCGGCCTTGATCAAATGCTCGAACGCCTCTTCGAGTTCGATGTCGTCTGCGGTCATGCCGAGCAGCGGGTCCGCGTAGCTGTCGTAGAACAGCAGCCGGCTCACCCGCGCCGGGTGCCGAGCGGCGTAGGAGACGGCGACGGGACCGCCCTGAGCCATCGCCATCAGGGCGAAGCGCTCGAGCCCGGCGTCATCGGCCACGGCCTCGAGGTCGCCGATGCGCGACTCGAGAGAGTGGTCGGTGACGTCCCAGTCCGACAATCCGTGCCCACGCTCGTCGAACCGCACGATCGTCGCGAACCGTCCCAGGTCGGACAGGAAGTGCCGCCAGACCGGGCTCTCCCAGTCGAACTGCAGGTGGCTGAGCCAGCAGGTGGAGATGAGCAGCGGTGGTCCACTGCCGTGCACCGCATACGCGATCCGCACACCGTCGGGCGCCTCGCAGAACCGAACCTTCTGAGGTGAAGGAGCGGCAGTGCCTCGAGGCGGCATCCTTCGATGCTATCGCCGACCAATACATCCACGGCCGTCTCGGAACGTCGTTGCCGTCCAAACTGTGCCCCTCGGGCTCTTGCGCACGAGCCCCGACGCGCGGACCCTCGCGCACAGAGATCCGAACCGACGGAGGTTCCCATGCGCAAGCGTCTCTCACGTCCCGCCGTCGTCCTGATGCTGATGATCGGCAGCGCCGTCGGTCTCGGTGCTGCTCCGCCCTCAGCCGGCGCGCTGCCGGCGTATGTGTGCGGCTCCCAGAGCGGCGGCTCGACCACCGTGCATTCACACATCACCGACGTCCGGGTCGGCCGACACGCGAGCTTCGACCGATTCGTCGTCGCGTTCTCGACGGTCAGGCTGCCGCACTACTCGATCATCCCGAAGTCCAACTCGACGTTCACCCGGGATCCGAGCGGGGCGACCGTGCACCTGCTCGGTAACGCCGGCATCAAGCTCGTCATGCACAGCGTGACCGGTCGGGGGACCTACCTCGGGCCGGCCGACTTCAGGACGGGCTTCCCACAGTTGCGCGAAGCGCGGCTCCTCGGCGACTTCGAGGGCTACGTGACCTGGGGCCTCGGGTTGGCCCATCAATCGTGCAAGCGGGTGTTCAAGCTGACCAGCCCGACCCGGCTCGTCATCGACGTACCGCACTGACCGTGCGCCCGTAGCGGCGTCAACGACAGGCGCACCGACGGCGCGCGTCCACGTCGGATACGGAACACTGAAGCCATGTCCGGACCCACCCGCGGATTCCTCGGTCGACGGCACGCCGATCGCGATCCCCGACTGCCGCCGGGTCAGTACGACACCGGCCGGGACTTCCCGGTACTGACCGCTGAAGTCACCCCACGGCTGGATCCGGACCGCTGGACGATGACCCTCGACGGGCTGGTCGAGAACGAGCACACCTGGTCCTGGGCCGACCTGCACGCCGTGCCGCAGTCGGAGTACGCGGGGGACATCCACTGCGTGACGACGTGGTCGCTGCTGGGCACGCGATTCGGGGGAGTGTCGGTCGACCTGCTGCTGGACGCGGTCC
The DNA here is from genome assembly GCA_032160665.1 of Pseudonocardiales bacterium. Classification (GTDB taxonomy): domain Bacteria; phylum Actinomycetota; class Actinomycetes; order Mycobacteriales; family Jatrophihabitantaceae; genus Jatrophihabitans. The sequence goes on along the minus strand of JAVHVH010000274.1, from coordinate 7,104 downwards.
GGCCGCTTCCGTCTGCGGCCTACGTCCTCGCCACGTCGACCACCGGTTACACCACCAATCTGCCGCTGGAGCACGTCCGCGACGGCAAGGCCTGGATCGTGTGGACGCATGAAGGCAAGCCGCTGCCGCGCGAGCACGGGGGTCCGGTCCGGCTGCTCGTGCCGCACCTGTACTTCTGGAAGAGCGCGAAGTGGGTCACCAAACTGACGTTGCTCGACCACGACGAGCAGGGCTTCTGGGAGCGCAACGGCTATCACGACCTGGGTGATCCGTGGCTCGAACAGCGGTACCAGGGTGACTGAGGCGCTGCCGCCCGCGCCGACCGGTGCCTGGCGACGGGCCACCGTCCGGTCGGTCGACCACCCCTCACCGCGTGCAGTCGTGCTCCGCCTCGAGGTGCCCGACCGCATCGATCACCTGCCCGGGCAGCACTACGTCATCCGGCTCACCGCCGAGGACGGCTACGTGGCCCAGCGCTCGTACTCGGTCGCGTCACCGCCGTCGGATCCGTTGCTCGAGTTCTACATCGAACGTCTCGACGACGGTGAGGTGTCGACGTTCCTCGCCGACGTGGTCGAGCCGGGCGACGAGTTGGACGTGCGCGGGCCGATCGGCGGCTGGTTCGTGTGGGACGCGTCCCGGGCCGCGTTCGGGATGTCCGGCGGTTCGGGCGCGGTTCCCCTCGTGGCCATGCTGCGGCACGCGCAGGCCGCGGGCCGGACGGAGCTGCTCCGGCTGGCCGTGTCCGCCCGCACCTGGGCCGATCTGCCCTACGGCGACGAGCTGGCCGCCGCCGGCGCTCTGGTCGCGATCAGCCGCGAGGACTACGCCGGGCGTCCGGCCGCCCGGGTGCGCGGCGAGGAGCTCGCGCCTGTCGTGCCCACCGACGGCACGTGCTTCATCTGTGGCTCCGCCGCCTTTGCCGAGGCGGCGTCGGAGCTGCTCATGGCCGCCGGGGTGATCGCCGAGCGGATTCGGATCGAACGGTTCGGTCCTAGCGGTTGACCCGCGGACAACCTGATCGTCCGGAAGCCGACCGGCGGCACTAGGGTCGAAATCGTGCCGAACGCCGTGCCAACGTTCCCGGTCGTCGACGACACCTCAGTGACCTTCGCACTGGCCGACCGCGGCGGCCGGCTGACCGGCGTGTGCCTGGCCCACGAGATCGGTGTCGCCGGCCCGCTGGACTTCGCGCGGATTCCGAGCGGGTGGTGGCGGCTCCGGCTGCCGCTCCCTGACGTCGACCGGATGGAGTACCTGTTCGAGGTTGCCGATCAGAACGGCAACCGCGCAACCGTCACCGATCCCGCCAATCCGCGCCGCGCCCCGGGCGCCTTCGGCGAGAAGTCGGTCGTCGAGTTCGCCGGTTACCGCGCACCTGCGTGGCTGGCCACCGAGCCGATCCCGGGCCGCGAGACCGAGGTGCGGGTCGCCGCGCCCGATCTGGACGGCGAGCTGGCGGCGACGCTCTGGACGCCGAGCGGCCTGGAGGCGCACGAGCCTGCCCCGCTGCTCGTCGTGCACGACGGGCCGGAGTACGCCGCGCTGGGCGGCCTGACCCACTACCTCGGCGTCTCGATCGCGAGTGGTGCGCTGCCACCGATACGTGCTGCCCTGGTCGATCCCGGCGATCGCAACGCCTGGTACTCGGCCAATCCGGCCTATCCGCCGGTCCTCGCGACGTTGCTGACCGAGCTCGAGAAGGTGGCCCCGGCCACGGTGCGCGTCGGCGTGGGCGTGAGTCTCGGCGGCCTGGCCCTGCTGCACGCCCACCGGACCGAGCCGGGCGCATTCGACGCGCTGCTGCTCCAATCGGGCAGCTTCTTCACTGCCGACCTGGATCCCCAGGAGTCCGGCTTCAGCGGGTTCGCGGCCGTGACCGCCTTGGTCGCCGAGGTCCACGCTGCGACGTCAGACCCGCATCCGGTGCCGACCGTCCTCACCTGCGGCAACGTCGAGGAGAACCTCGCCAACAACGTCGAGATGGCGGCCACACTGCGGCGGCTGGGCTATGCGACCGAACTCGTCGAGGTCCGCGATGCGCACAACTTCACCGCGTGGCGCGACGCCCTCGACCCGCACCTGACCAAGCTGATCACAGATCTGGTGTGCGCTCGTGCGGCGTGAACAGGTCGACCTGGGGCCGGCGACGCTGATCGCCTACGGTCACTACGGGCGTCCGGTGCTGGTGTTCGCCTCCGAGCGGGGCCGCGCCTGGGACTTCGAGAGCAACGGCATGGTCGGCGCGGTAGCCGAGCTGATCGACGCCGGCCGGGTGAAGCTCTACTGCATCGACAGCGCGGACGGCCACTCCTGGTCGAACGCGGCCGAGCCGATCGAGGAGCGCGCCCGTCGCCACGACGGCTTCGAGGGCTGGGTGCTCGACACCGTCGTGCCGTGGATCGCGCGCGACTGCGGTGGAACGACGGAGATCGCCACGCTGGGTTGCAGCATGGGCGCCTACCATGCCGCGAACATCGCGCTCCGGCACGCCGACGTGTTCCCGCTCGCGCTGTGCCTGTCCGGCAACTATGACCCCACCGCCTGGCGGGCGTGGGGCGACCCGGGTGACGCCACCTACTTCCACAACCCGATGGCCTACGTCGCGAACATGCACGGTGAGCACCTCGACTGGCTGCGCAGCCGGGTGAGCCTGCTGCTGGTTGTCGGCCAGGGAGCGTGGGAGGTCGATCCGACCGGCGCGCTGCCCAGCACCCGGGCCTTCGCCGAAGCGCTGGCCGACAAGGGCATCCGCCACGAACTCGACGTCTGGGGCTACGACATCCCGCACGACTGGCCCTCGTGGCGAGCCCAGCTCAGACATCACCTGCCGCGATTCTGCTGAGGAGGAGCCGTGCCAGGAAGCCATCATCTCGTCGGACTGCTGTTGGGGACCGAGGAGGATTGGCCGACCGCGTTCGAGGCGATCATGCGCCGAGTCGGGACCGTCACCGACGCGTCCGGCAGTGACCACGACTACGACGTCGAGCGGATGACGATCGAGCCGTTCGACCTGCGCAGCGCAGCGCGCCAGGACGTGGTGATCGACCGGCTGGCGTACTGGTACTACCACCCGCGCGAGTGGCTGAAGAAGGTCGCGCTCGTCGACGACGTCTACCTCTTCAACAGCCCGTTCACCTTCCAGAGCATGGAGAAGCACGCCGCCTACTGCGCGATGATGCGGCTCGGGTTGCACGTGCCGGACACCGTCCTCGTCCCGTACAAGAACCCACCCGAGAACGCGAAGTACGCCTACACCGCGGCTCGCTACAACCGGTCGTTCGATCTCGACGCCATCGCCGAACGGCTCGGCTATCCGCTGTTCATGAAGCCTTACGACGGCGGCGCGTGGGTGGGCGTCACGCAGATCCGCAACGCCGGCGAGTTACACCGTGCGTACGACGAGTCCGGGCAGCGGTTGATGCATCTGCAGAAGGCCGTCGCGGGCTACGAGGTCTTCGCGCGCAGCCTGTCCATCGGGGCCGAGACGATGGTGATGAAGTTTGACGCCGACCAGCCGATGCACGCCCGCTACTCGGTGGCCCACGACTTCCTGGACGCGGCGACCGGCAACGAGGCGGTGACGATCGGACGGTTGGTCAACGCCTTCTTCCGCTGGGAGTTCAACTCCTGCGAGACGCTGATCAAGGACGGTGTCGTCTACCCGATCGACTACGCGAATGCGTGCCCCGACGTCGCGATCACCAGCCTGCACTACTACTTCCCGTGGGCGATCAAGGCCCTGGCGAAGTGGACGGTGTTCTGCACCGCGACGGGCCGCCGTCCCCGGTACGACCTGGACACCCGGCGCTACTTCGATATCGCCGACCGCACCGACCTCGACTACCGCGAGAAGCTCGCGGCGTACCGAAAATTGGCCGACGACTACTTCGAGGTCGAGCGGTACCTCGACTTCTGCGCCAGCCGGCTGTCGCACTTGGACGAGGCGGTGTTGGAGTGGGTCGAGGGCCCGGAGTTCGACCGGTTGCTCGTCGACACCGTGCGTTCGACGTTCCCGGCGCACGAGCACGACCACTTCGTCGCGCACTACCGGGGCCTGCTGGGCGCCTGGGCGAGCGACGAGCGTGGCCGGTTGGCAACTGTCTGAGGCCACTCACCCTGCCGGAATTGTCGTATGGCCTCGATACCGTGCGGGCATGACCAGCGTCGACATCGCCTGTGCCACAACGGTTTCCGAGCTTCACCAGCCCGTTCTGAATGTCGTTTCGGATGACGTGCCGGACGATGCGCTGAGCATCGATCAGCTCGGTTCCCGCATCGTCGGGATGGCCGGACGGCTGGCATCGGCGATGTGTCGCTGGTTGCTCCTGGTCGCCGACTTCGATGCCCGCGACGGCGCGGCCGAGTTCTGCCTGCCCTCGACGGCGCGTTGGCTGTCGCACTACTGCGGACTCTCGGCGCGGACCGCCCGGGAACACGTCCGGGCGGCCCGCGTGCTGGCCGTGCATCGCTGCTTGGCGGAGGCGATGGGAGCGGGGCGGATCTCGTACTCGCATGTGCGCGCGATCGCTCGAGTCGCCGAGCTCGGTGACGAGCGGCTGGTGGCGGACTTGGTGATGCTGGCCGAGCACGGCACCGTCGGCCAACTCGAGGACATGGTCCGCGGTCTTCGGACAGTTGACGAAAACAGCCAGGACGCCAAAGACAGCAGGCTCGAGTCGGTGTCGCACCGGTGGCGCGAGGACTCGCGACTCGGGCTGTCGGCGAAGCTCGATCCGGAGCGCGGCGCGCTTGTCCTGTCCGCGGTGGACGCCCTGACTCGCCGGGAGGGAATTACGCAGGCCGAGGCGTTGGCCCGGATGGCCGAGATCACGATCGCCGCGTTGAATTCCGACGACGCTCCGGCGCCGTCGCTGCGCGGCGACGAGTACGCCGCGATCGTCGTCCATCTCGACGCCGCGGCCGTGCCGCCGCCCGAGGTCAACGCAGAGTCTCGACCTGTACTCGAGGGTGGTCCAGCTGAACCGCCCGCGGAGGTCGCGGACGTCCCGGACATCGCGGGCGTCGCGGGCGTCGCCTACGCGCGCATCGCCGGAGGCCCGGGACTGCCGGACGCCACGATCAAGCGGCTGCTGTGCAGCGGGCGGATCCGCGCCATTGTCACCACCGACGACGAAGGTGAGCCGCCCAGTGGGCGTTATGCGTGGCGGGCCGGGGTGCTCGACATCGGCGCCAATCGACGCCTCGTCTCGGATAAGCAGTTCCGCGCCCTGCTGCTGCGCGACGGCGGCTGCTGCACGGTTCCCGGCTGCGAGTCACCGATCGGTCTGGAAGCGCACCACGTGCAGCACTGGTTCTGGGGCGGCAAGACCGTGCTCGCCAACCTGATCCTGCTATGCCGAGCCCATCACCATGCCCTGCACGAGGACGCATTCACGGTCGTCGCTCTCGGCAAGGGCCGATTCCGTTTCCAACGGGCCGACGGGTGCGAATTGCCGCAACACGCGGACCCGTCCGAGCTGAGGACGACCGACGCGGCGATCGAGCACGAGCACCAACACGTCGCCTCGGGCGCCGCCACGACCCGCTGGGACGGCTCCCGACTGGACCATGCATACGCCGTCGCCGCTTTCGCGCAGGGACTGAGCAGCACCGCGCAGGGACTGAACAGCACCACGCAGCGCTGCGCCTGACTCAGTCGATCGGCCAGGTGTGCACTGGCTCGTTGGTGTGCATCAGTTCGACGTAGCGGCTGAGCATCTCGCGCAGGGAGTCGCGACGGTCCAGCGGCTGTGTCTTCTCGTCGATGCTGTGGAACGTTCTCGCCTGCCACTCCGCGCCGTTCTGGCCGGTCGTGCAACGCCGTTCGATGATGCCGAGCAGCCGATCGCTGACCGCGCTGTCGACCCCCCATTCGGCTAGCCCCTGGTGTGCCAAGGGCAGCAGGCGGCGCAGGACGAGTTCCGTTGCCGGCACGGTTCCGAGCCGCGGCCAGAACAACTGGGCGTCGATGCCGTGGCGGGCTCCGAGGTCGAAGTTGTCCGCGGCGGCGGCGAAGGACATCTGCGACCACACCGGCCGGTCGGCCTCGGCCAGGATCCGCAGGAGGCCGTAGTAGAACGCGCCGTTGGCCAGGACGTCGACGACCGTGGGCCCGGCCGGGAGGACGCGGTTCTCGACGCGCAGGTGCGGTTTGCCGTCGAAGATGTCGTAGATCGGCCGGTTCCAGCGATAGATCGTGCCGTTGTGCATGCGCAGCTCACTGAGGCGCGGCGTGCCCCCGCTGGCCAGGACGGCGACTGGATCCTCGTCGTCGCACACCGGGAGCAGGGCAGGGAAGTAGCGCACGTTCTCCTCGAACTGGTCGAAGATCGAGGTGATCCACCGCTCGCCGAACCACACTCTGGGGCGGACGCCCTGCGCCTTCAGCTCCTCGGGCCGGGTGTCGGTCGCTTGCTCGAACAGGGCGACCCGTGTCTCACGCCACAGTTCCTTCCCGTACAGGAACGGCGAGTTCGCGCCGAGGGCGAGCTGGACGCCGGCGATGCACTGGGCGGCGTTCCAGCTCGGCGCATAGGTCTCCGGGCTGACCTGCAGGTGGAACTGGACGCTCGTGCACGCCGCCTCGGGCATGATCGTGTCGGCATCGGTCACGAGTCGCTCCGGACCGTCGATCTCGATGTGCAGGTCCTCGCCGCGAGCGGCAAAGATCTGCTCGTTGATCAGCCGGTAACGCGGATTGGCGCTGATGGACTCGTCGGTCAGATGGTCGGCGGTCAGCGTGGGCAGCATCCCGATCATGACGATGCGGGCGCCGACCGAGTGGGCGCGTTCGCTGGCGTCGTTGAGGCTGGCCCGCAGCTCGGACTCCAGCTCCTCGGCGGCTCGGCCGATCAGGCTGCGCGGCCGGACGTTGATCTCGATGTTGAACTGGCCGAGCTCGGTCTGAAAGTCGTCGTTGGCGATCGCGTTGAGCACCTCGGCGTTTCGCATCGCCGGGTCGTGGTTGTCGTCGATCAGATTGAACTCGATCTCTAGCCCGGTCAGGGGTCGCTCGAAGTCGAATTTCGACTCACCGAGCATCCGGGCGAAGACCTCGAGGCAGCCGTGCAGCTTCTCGCGGTACCGCTGCCGGTCGTGCCG
>JAVHVH010000217.1:0-35039 GCA_032160665.1 Pseudonocardiales bacterium | reverse complement strand
GAGCGGAACCTGCACGACGGCGCACAGCAACGCCTCCTGGCGCTGACCCTCCGGCTGCGATCGGCAGCGGCACCCCACGAGAGCGACGAGTTCGGTGCCGAGGTCAAGGAGGTGGCCGCGGACCTCGTGGACGTGATCGACGAGCTGCGGGAGATGTCCCGGGGCATCCATCCGGCGATCCTGTCCACGGGAGGGCTGCGGCGCGCGCTGCGTGCGCTCGGGCGGCGCTCCGCCGTTCCGGTGGAGATGAGGGTGCGGATCGATGGTCGGCTGCCCGAGCCGGTCGAGGTGGCCGCCTACTACGTCGTGTCGGAGATGCTCACCAACGCGGCCAAGCACGCCCGCGCCTCGGTGGTCGAGGTGGACGCTGAAGCCCGCGGCGACACGCTACGGGTGTGCGTGCGTGACGACGGTGTCGGCGGCGCCGACCCGCTACGGGGCTCGGGGTTGGTCGGGCTGAAGGACCGGATCGACGCGCTGGGCGGCACCTTCTTCGTGCACAGCCCGGCGGGCGTCGGCACGACGGTGACCTGCGAGCTTCCGATCTTCGCCGGGACGGGCGACGATATCCAGTCGCGACATGCTCGGGAATGACGCTCTGGGACAGCCGCCGCTGCCTCGTCTACTCGACTCCCGTCTGATTTCTCTGCGCGCGGTGTCGATTCTGCGGTTCCGCCATTCGACCCATGGGTGAGAGGGTCCGAACGGGACCCGGCACACATAAGGAGAAGACCGTGAAGTACATGCTGATCATGCGCGCGACCGACGAGGCCTACGCCGCTTTCCAGGACGTCGACTTCAACGAGATCATCGAGTCCATGGGCCGGTTCAACGACGAGATGATCTCGGCCGGCGTGCTGGTCGCTGCGGAGGGTCTCGACAACGCGTCGCAGGGCGTTGTGATCGACTACTCCTCCGAGCCGCCCATCGTCACCGACGGGCCTTACGGTGAGGCCAAGGAGCTGTTCGGCGGCTTCTGGATCCTCGAAGTCGCCTCGAAGGAAGAGGCCGTCGAGTGGGCCAAGCGGGCACCGATGACCGGTCCCGGCATGAAGACCGAGATCCGCCGGGTCGCCAGCATCGACGAGTTCCCGCAGGACAACGAGTGGATCCAGAAGGAGCGGGCATGGCGCGAGGCAACCGGCCAGTTGTGAGCCGTCCGCCGGGACGTCAGGCCGTCGAGGCGGTGTGGCGGATCGAGTCCGCGCGCATCGTGGGCACGCTTGCCCGGTTCACCGGCGACTTCGCGCTGGCCGAGGACCTGGCCCAGGAGGCGCTGGCCGAGGCGCTCGTCGCCTGGCCGCGGGACGGTGTGCCGCGCAATCCCGCCGCCTGGTTGCTCACGGTGGGCCGACGCCGCGCCATTGACGGCTTCCGCCGCCGCTCGGCCCTCGACGCGAGGTACGCCGCCCTCGCCCACGACATGGACGAGGGCGGCGGCCCCTCCGGTGCTGCGGGAATGCCGCCGGCGGGCGCAGCGACGGACGCCGACCTGCTGTGGGATCCCGACCGCATCGACGACGACCTGCTCGCGCTGATGTTCATCGCCTGTCACCCCGTCCTGTCGCGCGAGGCCAGCGTCGCACTCACGCTCCGCGTCCTCGGCGGCCTCACGAGCGACGAGATCGCCCATGCGTTCCTCGCACCGACCGCCACGGTGCAGGCCCGGATCACGCGAGCCAAGAAGACCCTCGCAGCTGCGCAGGTGCCGTTCGCGGTGCCGCCGCCCGACGAGTGTCGCAAGCGGCTCGGCTCGGTGCTCAGCGTGCTCTACCTGATCTTCACCGAGGGCTCCACGGCCAGCTCCGGGACCGAGTGGATCCGCCCGGACCTCGCCCGCGAGGCGGTCCGGCTGACCCGCGTCCTGGCGCGGCTGGTGCCGGAGGAGTCGGAGGTGCACGGCCTGCTCGCGCTTCTCGAGCTCACCGCTGCCCGGTTTCCAGCGCGCGTGCGTGATGATGGCGAACCGGTCCTGCTGGAGGAGCAGGACCGTCGGCGCTGGGACCGGGCGGCGATCCGGCGCGGGCGGGCGGCCTTGCTCCAGGCCGGGCGGGTCGGCCGCGGACTCGGTGCGTACGGCCTCCAGGCCGCGATCGCCGAGTGTCACGCGGTCGCGCAGTCCGTCGGCGAGACGGACTGGGAACGGATAGTGCTGCTCTACGAGGCGCTCTGCCGGCTGGCGCCATCGCCCGTCGTCGACCTCAACCGGGCCGTCGCGATCTCAGCGGCACAGGGCCCAGCAGCCGCGCTGCCCGTCGTCGACGGTCTGGTCGCGGGGGGCAGCCTTTCCGGCTCTCATCTGCTGCCGAGTGTCCGCGGCGAACTGCTCAGCCGCCTCGGCCAAACCGACGAGGCGCGGCGTGAGTTCGAGCTGGCCGTCCGGCTCTGCGGCAACGAGCGCGAGCGCGGCCTGCTTCAGCGCAAGCTCGTTGCCTTGGACTGACAACGACCGACGCGCACACTGTGGCGACTGCTACGGCTCGACGCTGCGGCTCGACGCTGCCTGCCCGCTCCGGCGACCGACCAGCCTGACCGCCGAGACCTAGCCACGGACGACCTACGCGACGCCCTCTCGATCATCACCTAACCAGCGGTTCGCACCAACTTGAGCCAGTCAGGACCATTGCCGGAGGCACCGTGACGGTGAACGACCAGCCTCGCGCCACGTAGAACACGCAGTTCGCACGCTGCGTGCGGCATAGTCGCGCACTCGCCGCGACAACGGCAGGAGCGGAGGTTGCACGACGCCGTGGGAGCCTTGGCTGGTGGACGCCCGGAAGCGCTTGCCCGGGGGCGACCGCGGTCGCCCCGGTCACCCAGGTCACCTCGTTCGGCTCACCGGAGCGGGCGGGCGCCCGGCCATGACGAAAGTGGCGGCGGTGCTCGCCGGGGTGACGGGGCTTGGTTTTGGCCTGCCCGGCGGCTACGCCATCTGGTATCTCGCCGATCGCCATAGCGTGTGGACCTTCCTGGGGTTTCCGACCTACGGTGCCGGGCCCTTCGAGGACGTCGGCATCGACACGACGGTGCCGCTGCTCATCGCGTTCCTGCTGGTCTGTGTGGCCGAACTGGTCGCCGGATGGCTGCTGTGGCGCTGCCGGCGCTCCGGCGGCCTGCTCGCGGTGGCGCTGCTGCCGCTCGAACTCGCGTTCTGGATCGGCTTCGCCCTGCCGCTAGGACCCGTCCTCGGGTTGGCCCGAACCGTCTTGGTGCTCATGGCCTGGCCGGCGCTGCGCCGGGCCGAGGCATAGCCACGAGCAAATACCCGCGCGTGGCCGCTCTTCGACCGCAAAGCTGCTCCCGTGGCGAACGCTGCAAGAGGCAACGACGTGACCAGCACCAGCGACCAAGACAACCGTGAGCTACTCCAGCGGCGATACGTAACGGCCGCCACGGCACCGCCCCTAACCCGCCTCGGAAATCGCGACGGCCCGACCACTCACAGTGCCGGATTAGTGGACTCACCGCCGACCAAGTATTGGCCGATCCGTTCCGACACGTTCGCGAGCTGGATCTGTCCGATCCTCTCCGGCGTTGGACCAGCGACAACCACGGCCACGTCGGGCAGATCGACGACCATCGCCCACGAACGTTCAACCTCGATCCGCAGCCATATTTGGTGTCCAGCGCGACGCCGGAACTAGCGGTCAGCGATTTCATTCGTCGTGGATCTGTACTCGGCCAACTCCCGATTGGCAACCCAGTCCGCTACGGGTTCCCCGCGGGTGGGTGGCACCAGACCAAGCTCGATGCCGTGTCTGCCACCTTCACTTCGCATCGCAGTGCACTCCACCTCGTCAGGCTGTCCAGCGGCGAGTGGCAGGTCCGCAGTGGAACGACTTGCGCCTAGGTCAGGTGCCCTCCACATGCAGCCGGTCCGCTGGGAGCGGCAAGTCCGTGTCGGCCGAACGCGACACGCCCGGGATCGCGTTCGGCGGCACGCGCCCGACGCGCGGCAGATCCGGTCGCAGGTGTGGAACTTGATCAAGACGGAGTTGTGGTCGCGGGGACGACCAATTCTCCTCATTGATCATCCGGATCACGAGCGCGCTCATGCGGATCGGGCCGCGCTCCTCGCGGCATGTCAGGGTGTGGCTGGCGGCTTCCGACCGCCTCTGCGGGTCCGCTCGGGACCGGCCCGGAATCAGTCCTCGAGAAGCGAGCGCAACAGCTGACGCAGAGACCGACACGCGCCGGCACGGATCGCGGCCATGAGCGTGACGCTGCTGATGATCAACTCGCTGGGAGCAGGTCGGCCGCCCTGCAGAGAGCGAGCTGATCAAGAACGTCGGCGACTATCACTCGTCGGCATGGTCGCGCACTCGCCGCGACAGGGGCAGAACAGTGCGTTTGATCTCGGGCTCGGGGCGAACACCCCCTTAGGCCCCTCAGGGGCCGGATTAAGGGGCGATCCTAGGCAAACTCCCGATACTCGGCGTGGGGCCTTACGACGATCGTTGCTGGTGTCAGAAGACGAGCACCGGAGGACACCGTGAACACCTACGTCGCCAATAACCTCGCCCGCGATCACGTCGACAGCCTCGTCGCCAGCGCCGCCGCCTACCGCCGCGCCAAGGAGGCCCGGCAGGGACGTCGCCTGCACCGCGCTCGGCCGGGCCACCTCACCGTTCGACTCTCGCGTCGCCCGTCGTCCCACGTTCGCGGCTGACGCCAGTTCCGCCCCAGCTCCTGTCTCAGCGATGCGAGGTGCCTCGACGTGTTGATCAGCTGTCCGACCCTAGACGTACTCGAACCCGACGTCGTGGATCCGGTGTTGCCCGACCTGCTGGACCCGTGGTCAAAGGAATGCCCCGACGACGTCCCGTGCCGCGTCGAGGATCCCGATCTCTGGTTCGCCGAGGCACCGTCGGAGCTTGAGCGGGCCAAGGCGTTCTGTCACGACTGCCCGGCCCGACTCGCGTGTCTCGCCGGCGCGCTCGAGCGACGCGAACCCTGGGGTGTCTGGGGTGGAGAGATCTTCGAGCGCGGTGCCGTGGTGGCCCGCAAGCGACCGCGGGGACGCCCTCGCAAGGCCGACCGCACCGAGGTCGCCGCATAGCTCCGAGCCTGCGGCAGTCAGCGCGCCGGTGAGTCAGGCGCTCAGCGCGGCGGCGGTCACCGGGTCGGCCAAGAGCGAGGTGAACGCGACCTCGGCCGCGCCGAGCAGCGCCGAGTCGCTACCGAAGCGCGGTTGCGTGAGTTGAACGGTGTGGACGTGGGCGTGCAGCGCGAACCGATCCAGAGCCTGCTGCAGCTCAGGGCGCGCGATGTCGAGCACCTCCGACAGGAACCCGCCGAGCAGCACCCGGTGCGGGTTCAACACATTGACCAGGCTCGCAATGGCCCGGCCGAGCGGCTCGGCGACTCCCCGGGCCGCGGCCAGCGCCACCGGGTCACCAGCGCGGGCGTCGGCGAATACGGCCGCGGTGGCCTCGTCCGTCGGTGGTACGTGCCGTCCGGCCAACGCGAGCAGGGCGCGTTCGCCGACGTAGGTCTCGACGCAGCCGTTGTTGCCGCAGGGACAGGGCGGGCCGGACGCGTCGACGACGTTGTGCCCGATCTCGCCCGCGTGTCCGTCGTGGCCGCGTAACGGCACGCCATTGACGATGATCCCGGCCCCGACCCCTACCCGACCCATCAGGTACACGACATCGTCGCAGCCCCGAGCGCTGCCTCGCTGGTGTTCGGCCAGCACGGCAAGGTCGGCGTCGTTCCCGACCACGACCGGCAGCCCGGGCGGGGCCGCCGCGGCCAGCAGGGACCCGACCGCAGCGTCGTGCCATCCCAGGTTGGGAGCCACGCCCACGTGTCCGGTGTAGCGATCGACGGCGCCCGGCACGCTCACTCCGATGCCGGCTACCTTCGACGTCGGGCAGCCCGCGGAGCGGAGCCGGGGGAGTGCGCTGCCGACCAGCTGGGCGATGCTCTGGGGAGTGTTCTCCTCCGGAGTGGTGACCACGACCTCGCGGGCGAGGACGGTGCCGCCGAGCCCCACGGCCGCGACGGTCACGTGCGCGACGTCGATGTCGACGGCCACCACGAACGGACCACCGGCGTGCGGTGTGACGACGTGCGACGGCCGTCCGACGCCCGCCCCGCCGGTGGGCACGACCTCTTGCACGAGCCCGAGCTGGCTGAGATCCGCGACGAGGGCGCCGACCGTCGACCGGCTGACCCCGAGCCGTTGCGTCAGCTGAGCTCTCGTCAGCGCGCCGTCGCGATGTACGTGGGCGAGCATGAGCGAGAGGTTGTGCCTGCGAATCGCGTCCGGGCGGGCGGCGGCCAGGTGGCTCGTCACGGGGGTGTCGACCGCACGATCGTCAGCGGGCGCGCGCGCGACGGCGTGACAGAGCATCGACGGCGGCCGCAACGAGAAGGACGGCGCCTGTGATGACGTTCTGGTAGCTCGCTGGCAGGCTGGGACGAAGCAAAATGCCATTGGGGATCATGACGATGACGAGCGCGCCGATGATGGCGTCGCGGGGCTTGCCGCGGCCACCGAAAAGCGAGGTACCACCGATAACCGCGGCGGCAACCGAGAACAGCAGGATGTTGCCCGACCCCAGGTCGAGCGAGACGCTGCTCTGATTGGACGCAAGGAATATGCCGCCGAGGGCCCCGAAGGACGAGCAAATCGTGAACGCAGTGATCCTGATGTGCCGGACGTCGATGCCGGCCCGTCGCGCCGCTTCGGCGTTACCGCCGATCGCGAACAGGTGACGACCCCACGTCGTTTTCGTGAGCGCAATCGTGCAGGCGATCATGAGGACCACCGGGATTGACAGCGACCAGGGGATGCCCTCGATGATCTTGAACTCGTTAGTGTTTCGGTTCTGGCTGGAGAAGAGGGCAACGAGCACACCGACGACGGCCAGCACGAGCGCGCGGCCGACGACGAGTTGCATCGTGTCGGCGGCCAGACCCTTCCTCTGCGCGCGGATGGACTTTACGGCCGTGAATACGAAGTACCCGGCCACCAGCCCGATGACGAACACCCAGCTCCAGAACACGGACATGTTGTCGTGGGTGAGCCCGTACCAGAAGCCGTAGTTCGACACGCCTACCGGCTGCGATCCGAGCGAGAGCTGTAGCACGCCTTGCCAGGCCAGGAACAGCGCCAGCGTCACGATGAAGCTTGGGATCCCGATCCCGGCGACCAGCCAGCCAGTGAAGATGCCGACCGCGGCCCCGACCGCCACGGCGAAGATGAGGCCGAAGACGACATGCTTGTCCAACCCCGTGAAGGTAATGATCAGACCGATCGCGACGACGATTGGCCCGGTGTAGGACTTGAGATAGATGCCGAGCGCAATCGACGCGAACATCGCAATGATGAGCAGCCAGTAGAGCAGCCCGGGTATGCCCTTGTGCAGCCCACCCGAGAAGATCGCTTGCCCCGCGAAACCGGCGCAGAGGCCACCGGTGGTGCCAGCCGAGAGGTCGATCTCGCCCAGCAGCAGGACAAAGACGAGCCCGAGGCCGATGACGGCAATGTAGGCACCTTGCCCCGGCAGGTTGCCGATGTTGTTCTCGCTGAGGAAGCGGCTGCTGACCTGGCTGAAGATCGCCGCCAGCACGACCAGTCCAAGGACCGATGGCAGCGCGCCCGGCTCGCCGGACCGCAGCCGACCCCAGTAGCCCTCGAAGGCGTCGCGGATGGTGCGCCTCTCGATGTCGAGTGAGAAGCCGCTCGTTCGATCGCCCGGCTGCGCGTGTCCAGCGCCGCGCTCAGCTGTCGCCGGCCGGGGGTCCCCGGAGTCACTGGTCATCTCAGGCACTCTCATCCACTGTCGCCGGCTCCAGCCCGATGCTGCCGCTGCGGCCGGAGGTGATCAGCTCGACGATTTGCGTCGTATTGCTGTCCTTGGTCAGCACCTCGGCCGCGATCCGGCCGAGGTAAAGGGCAGCGACGCGGTCGGCGACCTCCATGACGTCATTCATGTTGTGCGAGATGAGCACGACGCCGAGCCCCTGGTCCGCGAGGCGCCTGACGAGGTCGAGCACCTGACGGGTCTGCGCTACGCCGAGGGCGGCCGTCGGCTCGTCCAGAAAAACGATCCGGCTGTTCCAGAGGACGGCTTTCGCGATTGCCACGGTCTGACGCTGGCCACCCGAGAGATTAGCCACCACCTGCCGTACTGATGACACGGTGCGGACCGAGAGGCTGATGAGCGTGTCGCGCGCCTTGCGCTCCATCTCGCCGTCGCGCAGGAACCCGAACCGCCGGATCTCGCGGCCCAGGAACATGTTCTGCGTGATGTCGAGGTTGTCGGCCAGGGCCAGGTCTTGATAGACGAACTCGATGCCGAGGGCCGTTGCCTGGCGCGGATCGTGAATGGTTACCGGCTTGCCCTCGAACAAGATCTCGCCGGAATCGATGCCATAGATTCCGGCAACGCACTTGATGAGGGTGGACTTGCCGGCGCCATTGTCGCCGACCAGGGCGGTGACCTGGCCTGGGTAGACGGCGAAGTCGACGTCGTGCAGTACGTGGACCGGCCCGAAACTCTTGTTCAGGCGCTTGATCTCGAGCATTGGCTGGGTCACGGTCGCTCCTGACTCTGCGGCGCACGCCGTCGGGCGGGTACCGCGGAGACGATGGCCGGACGGATCATCGTCCGGCCATCGTCGGTGCGGTTGCTGTTATTTATAGACGACCCGTTACTGGATACCGAGCTTTGCGCAGTCGGTGGTGATGCCCTTGCAGATTTGCGCCGCAGTGAGCGCGCCTGCCTTGATCACGTCATTGACGTTGGCCTGGGTGATGACCTGCGAAGGGAGCAGCAACGCCTGCAGGTTATGGCTCGGGGCCTTCGGGTCGGCGAACTTGGTCAAGGTGAGGCCTGCGGCCGACGGGGTCTGGCCCTTGATGAGGGCAATCGCGAGCTGTGCAGCAGCGGTTGCCTCAAGCTTGACGTTCTTGAAGATCGTCATGCTCTGCTGGCCAGTGATGATGTTCTGCAGACCCTCAACGCCCGAGTCCTGGCCGGTGACGACAACGTGACCGTTGAGGCCGCTCTGCTTCAGCACGCCAATGACGGCGTTGGCGATGTCGTCGTTGGCCGCGAGCACGCCTTGCACCTGACCGCCCGCTGCGGTGAGTGCCTGTTGGAACGCGGGCGCCGCGTTGGCAACCAGCCAACCCTTCACCACGGACTCGGACTTGATCGTGAGCTTGCCGGCTGTCTGCAACGGCTTGAGGACCGCGTTGGCGCCCTTGGCGAACAGGACGGCGTTGTTGTCAACGTCGGTGCCGCCGTCCATTTCAATGATGTTCGGGTTGCTGACGTTGTCCGCGTTCAGGCAATCGACCAGCGTTTGGCCCTGCAGCCGGCCGACGTCCTCGTTGTCGAAGGATACGTAGTACTGGGCGCTACCACCGAGGTTGACGCGGTCGTAGTCGATGACCTTGATGCCCGCGGTCGCCGCCTGCTTTTCGACCGCGGCACCGGAGGCGGCGTCAATGGAGTCGATGATGAGGACCTTGACGCCCTCACCGATCATGCTCTGGGCGATTGATTGGAATTTCGAGATGCTGCCGCCGGCGTTCTGGATGTCAGCGGTGATGCCCGCGTCGGTGAGCGCCTTCTGCAGCAGCGGCTTGTCATAGAGGGTGTAGCGGGTCGAGGACGTCGTGTCCGGCAGGATCACGCCTACCTTGCCGGTGGCCTTCCCCGTGGGCGTGGAGGTCGAAGGGGCCTTCGCCGCGCTGGTGGGTGGGCTGGTGAGCTTGCAGGCTCCGGTGGCCGTACCGGCCGCGCTGCTGCTGCTGCCTCCGGCTGGTGTGGATCCGGCACTCGTGTTGCCGGCCGGGCTCTTCTTCGAGCTACTGCATCCGCTGATCACCGTAGCTGCGGTGAGTCCGATTGCCACCAAAACAAACGCGCGTTTGCGCATTAGCGGTCACGCCCTTCACGACTGGGGCTGGCGCCCACTGAATGTTGTGGGCCCGAACATATCTCGTATGTGCGGGCGATCACCAAGCAACGAAACCAATTCGTGACCTGATCATGCACGGCGAACGCTCAGCTTGCTAGATCTGGTGATCGAGGGCCGGGCTAGAGCAGGGAACGCAGGACGTACTGCATGATCCCGCCGTGGCGGTAGTAGTCCGCCTCACCCGGGGTGTCGATCCGCAGGCGGGCCTCGAACTGCTTGTCGTCGGCCCGCACTGCCACCGTCCGTGGCGTGGACCCGTCGTTCAAGACCTCAACGCCGGTGATGGTGAACGTCTCCTCACCGGTCAGCCCGAGCGAATCGGCCGACTCGCCGTCCGGGAACTGAAGGGGCAGCACGCCCATTCCGATCAGGTTCGAGCGATGGATGCGCTCGTATGACTCGGCGATCACCGCGCGAACGCCGAGCAGCGCGGTGCCCTTGGCCGCCCAGTCCCGCGACGAGCCCGACCCGTACTCCTTGCCGGCCAGCACCACGAGCGGCGTTCCGGCCTCGGCGTAGTTCACCGACGCGTCATAGATGCTCGACTCGGGACCGCCGTCCTTCGTGAAGTCGCGGGTGAAGCCGCCTTCCGTACCCGGCGCGAGCTGGTTGCGCAGCCGGATGTTGGCGAACGTCCCGCGGATCATGACCTCGTGGTTGCCGCGGCGCGAGCCGTAGGAGTTGAAGTCGCGCCGGTCGACGCCGTGCTCGGACAGGTACGAACCGGCGGGTGAGTCGGCCTTGATCGCGCCGGCCGGGCTGATGTGGTCGGTCGTCACCGAGTCGCCGAGCTTGAGCAGCGCTCGAGCTCCGTCGATGTCCGTCACGGGCGACGGCTCGACCTGCATGCCGTCGAAGTAGGGCGGCTTGCGCACGTAGGTGGACTGGGCGTCCCATTCGAAGGTGTTGCCCTCGGGGGTAGGCAGGCCCTGCCACCGCTCGTCGCCGGTGAACACGTCGGCGTAGTCCTGGCTGAACATCTCGCTGGCGATGGCCGAGTCGATCGTCTCTTGGATCTCCTGCGGAGACGGCCAGATGTCGTGCAGGTAGACCGCGTTGCCGTCGCCGTCGGTGCCGAGCGGGTCCTGCATAAGGTCGACGTCCATCGACCCGGCGAGTGCGTACGCGACGACCAGCGGCGGCGACGCGAGGTAGTTCATCTTGACGTCCGGGTTGATCCGGCCCTCGAAGTTGCGGTTCCCGGATAGGACCGCCGTGACGGCAAGGTCGCCGTCGTTCACCGCCGTGCTGACCTCCTCGATGATCGGTCCGGAGTTGCCGATGCAGGTGGTGCAGCCGTAGCCGACGAGGTTGAAGCCCAGCTTCTCAAGGTAGGGCGTCAGACCCGAGCGGTCGTAGTAGTCGGTCACGACCTTCGAACCGGGCGCGAGCGACGTCTTCACCCACGGCTTGCGGGTCAGGCCCTTCTCGACCGCCTTCTTCGCGAGCAGTGCCGCGCCGATCATCACCGAGGGGTTGGACGTGTTGGTGCACGACGTGATCGCCGCGATCACGACGGCGCCGTGGTCGAGGACGCCGGTGCCGCCGTCGGCGAAGGTGACCTCTTGCGGGTTGGACGTGCGTCCCTCGGCGCCGGTTGCGCAGGATGGCACGGTCGCCGCTGGGGGCGCGCCCTCGTGTTCGGTGGCGCTCGGCGCGTCCGAGGCGGGAAAGGACTCGAGGCCGGCTTCGTCCTGCGCGTCCTGCCCGGCTGCGCCGTCGACGTAGGAGTTCAGCGCCTCGCGGAACATCGGCTTGGCGGCCTTGAGCGGCACCCGGTCCTGCGGGCGCTTGGGGCCGGCCAGGGACGGCTCGACGGTCGACAGGTCGAGTTCGAGCGATTCGGAGAACGCCGGCTCGACGGACGGGTCGTGCCACAGCCGGTTCTCTTTGGCGTAGGTCTCGACGAGGGCAATCTGGTCGTCCTTGCGGCCGGTGAACCGCAGGTAGCGCAGCGTCTCGTCGTCGATCGGGAAGATCGCGCAGGTCGAGCCGTACTCGGGGCTCATGTTGCCGATCGTCGCCCGGTTGGCCAGCGGCACGGCGCCGACCCCAGCGCCGTAGAACTCGACGAACTTGCCGACGACACCGTGCTTACGCAGCATCTCGGTGATCGTCAGTACGAGGTCGGTGGCCGTAGAGCCCTCGGGAAGCTCACCCGTCAGCTTGAAGCCGACGACGCGGGGGATCAGCATGCTGACCGGCTGCCCCAGCATGGCGGCTTCGGCCTCGATCCCACCGACACCCCAGCCCAGCACGCCCAGACCGTTGACCATCGTCGTATGCGAGTCGGTGCCGACCAGGGTGTCCGGATACGCGAGGCCGTCGCGGCTGAACACCACACGGGCGAGGTACTCGATGTTGACCTGGTGCACGATGCCGGTGCCCGGCGGGACGACCTTGAACTCGTCGAAGGCCGTCTGGCCCCAGCGCAGGAACTGGTAGCGCTCCTTGTTGCGCTCGTACTCGAGCTCGACGTTGCGGGTAAACGAATCGGGGGTACCGAACAGGTCGGCGATGACCGAGTGGTCGATGACCAGCTCGGCCGGTGCCAGCGGGTTGATCTTGGTGGCGTCGCCGCCCAGGTCGACGACCGCCTCGCGCATGGTGGCCAGGTCGACGACGGCCGGCACGCCGGTGAAGTCCTGCATGACGACGCGCGCGGGCGTGAACTGGATTTCGGTGTCGGGTTCGCCGTCCGGATCCCAGTTGCCGATCGCTTCGATCTGGGAGGACGTGACGTTCTTGCCGTCCTCGGTGCGCAGCAGGTTCTCGAGCAGGATCTTCAGACTGAACGGCAGTCGGTCCGAGCCGTCTACCGCGTCCAGCCGGAAGTAATCGAGTCGATCGTCTCCGACTGTCAATTGGGCGCGGGATCCGAAGCTGTTCTTGCTCTCTGCTGGCACAGCACGCTCCTCGAGATGGTGGCGACGCTACGTGAGATCTCTTGACGTCAAGATATCATCCCCGCAACGGTTGGCGACAGCGTTGTCCCTTGCACGAGGTCATAGCATCTTGGCCGTAAACTCGCGGAGTGAGAGGAGCGGAGGTGGACGTCGACGGTGATCCCGTCGCCGACATATCCCGCCCTGATCCGTCCAGCGACTCACGCCCGACGTCGGCCTTCACGACGATGTACGGCGAAGTGCTGCGGCCCTTCCACGCGGTCGGCTGGGAGCGAGTTCGTTGGAGCGCGTACCTGGCCTACGTCGCGGCCCTGGCCTGGGTGATCGTCAACAAGGGCGTGCCCACCGGGCGCACCACGCTCGCCGTGATCATCATGACCGGCCTGGCCTTCACCAGCATCGGCCGCGGTTGGCGGCAGACCGGCCGCGTCCTCGTCGACTGGCTGCCGTTCACTGCGGTGCTCCTGGCCTACGACCGCTCACGTGGCGTCGCCGATACCCTGGGCATCCGGCTGCACGAGGCCGACGTGCTGCACGCCGAGCAGTGGTTGTTCGGCGGTACCGAACCCACGCTCTGGCTGCAGCAGCACCTGTACCACCCGGGGCACGTGTACTGGTACGACGCTGGGTTCACCCTCGTCTACACCTCGCACTTCCTGGCCACTCCGATCCTCGCTGCGCTCCTCTGGCTGCGCGACCGTGCCCTCTGGCTGCGGTACATCTCGCGGGTCATCGTGCTGTCGATCGCCGGGCTCGCCACCTACTGCCTGTTCCCCGAGGCCCCCCCGTGGATGGCCGCCAGGGACGGGCTCACCGATCCGATCGCCCGGCTGTCGGCTCGGGGCTGGGTCTGGCTGCACGCCGGTAACCTCCAGAACCTGCTCGCTCGGGGCCAGAACGAAGGAGCGAATCCGGTGGCGGCGATGCCGTCGCTGCACGTGGCCTTCGCGGTGTTGGTGGCGATCGTGATCGCCGGGCGGGTGCGCTCGCGGTGGCGCTGGCTCGCCGCGCTCTATCCCGTGGCGATGAGCTTCACGCTCGTCTATACCGGCGAGCATTACGTCATCGACCTCGTCGCCGGGGTCGCGTACGCCGTGGCCGTTCATCTCGGGGTGAGCCGGTGGGAGGCCGCCCGCGCTCGCCGGCGGGATAAACTAGGCGACCTGGCGCCGGGCCTAGAGGATCTTGAGGACGCCCAAGTCCACTGAATGTGGCTTTTGTGACTTCTGTTGCGCCTGATTCCGGTGTTGCCACTGGCGCACGTGGGACTTAGATGGCACCCTGGCTCAAGCCGTGTCCTGCGCGGGGGCCGCCTGAGGGAGCTACAGCTGTGCACGTGAGCCGAACGGCATGCCGGCGAATCGCCGCCGCCGCCGCGACGATCGCCACTGCGGCAAGCCTGTTCGTCGCTGCGCCGCACGTGGCGGGCGCCGCGCCCACCCCGCCGCCGAACCCGACCGACGGGCAGCTCAACTCCGCGCGCAACCAGCAGGATGCGCTGGCCGGCCGGGTCGGGGCCCTGGGCGGGCAGATCGCCCAGGCAAAGATTCAGCTGCAGCAGTTGATGGGCCGCCGCGAGCAGGCCGAGCAGAAGGTCGCCTACGCCGTCGCCAAGCTACGGGACGCGAAGGACGCGGCGCAGCGGGCCCGCGAGCGCGAGGTCGCCGCCCAGCAGGGCGTCGACACGGCGCATGAGAAGTTCGTGTTGTACCTGCAGGCCAGCTACATGAGTGGCGACGTCGGCGGCACCGCCGGATCGCTGCTTACGGCCAACGATCCGAGCGCCGTGCTGGAGCAGAGCGCGCTGCAGCAGTACGAGGCCCAGCACCAGGTCGACGCGATCGGCCAGCTGCAGACGGCCAAGGTCGAGAAGTCGAATGCGGACGCCGCGGCGCGGGCGGCCGTGCAGCAGCAGGCCAAGGCCACCGCCGACGCTGAGGCAGCGAAGCTGGCCGCAGACAACGCCGTGGCCGCCCAGAAGGTGCAGCAGGCCCAACTGAACACGACCCTGGCGAACAGCCAGCGCGAGCTCGACGCCGCACAGTCCGAGCTAGCCACGTTGCAGGGTCAGCGCACCGTGTACCTGGCGTACAAGGTCGAACAAGCCCGCCTCGCCCGGATCCGGGCTGAGCGCGCCCGCCAAGCCCGCCTGGCCGCGCAGCGTGCGGCGGAGGAACGGGCGGCGCGCGAACGAGCAGCGCGACAGAACCACCACGGCAGCGACGGCGGATCGTCGGTTCCCATCTCGTCCGGACCGTCCGCGCCGTCAGGGGGCAACTGGTCCGCCGCCAAGGGTCGCCGGGCCGCGAACCGGGCGCTGAGCCAGCAGGGCTACCCGTACGCGTGGGCCGGCGGCGGGGTGTACGGCCCGAGCACCGGCGTGTGCGACGCGAGCAACGGCGCGCCGAACGACTGCAACGTGACCGGGTACGACTGCTCCGGACTCGCGATGTACGCGTGGGGTAAAGGGTGGGCGCATTACGCGGCCACGCAGTTCACCCAGGCCGGCTCGTACCACCCAGGGGCCGGCAATCTCCGAGCCGGCGACCTGATCTTCTGGAGCTTCAACGGCCGGATCAGCGGCATCCACCACGTCGCCGTCTACATCGGGAACGGGCAGATCGTCGAGGCCCCGTATTCCGGCGGATACGTGCAAGTCGCGTCCGTCTACGAGTACGGGTCGTTTTTCGGCGCGACGCGACCCCTGACCTGACTCGCGGGTAGCCTGACTGCGTGATCGAAACCGGCCCGGTTGCGGGCGTGCTGCGCGACCAGTTCGGCCGAGTCGCGACTGATCTGCGAATCTCGCTCACCGACCTGTGCTCCTTGCGCTGTACCTACTGCATGCCCGCCGAAGGGCTCGACTGGCTGACCAAGGCGCAGCGGCTCACTGATGACGAGTTCCTTCGGCTGGCCGCGCTGTTCGTGTCGCTCGGCGTCACGAGCGTGCGGCTGACCGGCGGCGAACCACTCGTGCACCCCACGCTGCCCGATGTCGTCGCGCGGCTCGCCGCGCTCGAGCCGCGCCCGGAGATCTCACTGACGACGAACGGCGTCACGCTCGCGAAGCACGCCGTCGCTCTGGCGTCCGCGGGGTTGGACCGGATCAACGTCTCGGTGGACACCCTCGACTGGCACCGGTTCGCCGAGCTGACGCGGCGCGACCGCCTCGATGAGGTGCTCGCCGGGGTGGCTGCGGCCGCCGAAGCAGGCCTTGCGCCGGTGAAGATCAACGCGGTCCTGGTGCGCGACAGCAACCTGCAAGAGGCGCCCGACCTGCTGCTGTGGGCGCTGCGCAACGGCTACCTGCTGCGCTTCATCGAGCACATGCCGCTCGATGCCGACCACACCTGGTCACGAGCGGACATGGTGACGGCGGAGGAGATCCTTGGGCTGCTGGCCGAGCGGTTTACGGTCGTGCCGCGTGAGCATCGTGGACACGCGCCGGCCGAGGAATTCGACGTGGTCGACGGTCCGGAGCGCTCGTCCTGGGCCACGCCGGTCGGACGGCTCGGCATCATCGCCTCGGTGACCAGACCATTTTGCCGCGACTGCGACCGGCTGCGGCTGACCGCGGACGGGCAATTGCGCACCTGCCTGTTCGCCCAGAATGAGACGGATCTGCGCGGCCCGATGCGCGCGGGAGCCTCCGATGCCGAGCTGGCCAAGCTGATCACGACAGCCGTCGCGGGCAAGCAGGCCGGGCACGGTATCGGGTCGGCCACCTTCGTCCAGCCCGAGCGGACGATGTCCGCCATCGGCGGCTGACGCTAGGTCGTCTCCCGGTCGCCGGTCGGAACGGCGCGGCCGGTCGGAGCGGCGCGGTCGCCGGGCGCGGCCGGTCGGTCGGTTCGCGCGGCACGGCCGGTCGGTTGCCCCGCTGGCCCGTTGGCCCGTTGATCTTCCTGCGCGGGGTGCGCGGGACGGGTCGTGGCGCAGGAAGATCCGCTGTCCGCGACTCCCCGCCGTCGATCTTCCTGCGCGGGGTGCGCGGGACGGGTCATGGCGCAGGAAGATCGCTGCCCGGCGCGTCATCCACAGGGCATAGGGGCCGTCCACAGATCTTCGTCGGTTGTGTCATCGGGTCGCGCCTGGCGCGCAGGCTGCTGGCATGTACTCCGGATCAGCGGTGAGATCGCTCACCGATCCACGGCTCTACGGCGCGGACGTCGTCACTTCGGTCGATCGCCTGCGTCGCGAGGGCTGGACGCCGAGCGCCGTCCGGTCGCAGATTGTCGCTCGGCGGTGGCAGCGCATCGGGCGAGCGGTGGTTCGGCACAACGGACCGCTGTCGGCCGACGAGCTCAACCGGGTGGCGCTCATCGTGCTCGGCCCCCGGGCCCTACTGACGTCGTTCACGGCTCTGGGTGCGCGGGGACTTCTGGGCTGGGAGCGCGGCGAGATCCACACGCTCGTACCCCGTGGTGCTCGCGTGCGTCGGCCGGACGGGCTGCCACTGCGGATCCATTACACCGATAGGTGGACCGAACTGTCGGACGCGAGTCGCGGGGACCTCGATTCGGTCGCCCACGCCGCACTGTTGGCAGCAGCGAGTTTTGAAGGAGTCCGTCCGGCGTGCGCTGTTCTCGCCGCGACGGTGCAACAACGGCTGCTGTCTGCGACCTCCTTGACGGCTGCCGTTCGCAACGATGTACGGGTCCGCCACCACCGCGACCTGCTTGCCGCTGCGCGCGACATCGGTCAGGGAGCCGAAGCGCTCAGTGAGATCGACTTCGCTCGTTTGTGCCGGCGATACGGGCTACCCCAGCCGACGCGTCAAGCACTGCGCCCCATGCCTGGTGGCCGGCGGAGGTATCTGGATGCTGAGTGGAAGCGTCGCGACGGCCGCAGAGTCGTGGCCGAGGTGGATGGCGCCCTTCACCTGATCGTTCAGCGCTGGTGGGACGACCAGCTTCGCCAGAACGAGCTGGCTATCGCCGATGACATCGTGCTCCGCTTCCCGACCGTCGTGGTACGCGCTGAGTCGGCCAAGGTCGCGAATCAGCTACGACGCGCTCTCCTCCTGTAACAGCGATTGCGGTTGATCTTCCTGCGCGGGGTGCGCGGGACGGGTCATGGCGCAGGAAGGTCCGCGCGGCGCCGCCCCTTGCGGTTGATCTTCCTGCGCGGGGTGCGCGGGACCGGTCATGGCGCAGGAAGATCCGCGCGGCGCCGGCTCAGCGGCCTAGCTTCTCCCGGCTGATCAGGAAGTTGCGGCGGGCCAGGAACTCGGCGAGGAAGTCCGCATGCTCGTCGCAGGCAAGCCAGTGCTTGACCCGGGCCGCGTCGTGCAGGGTCGGGTTGCGCCAGCGCAGATCGGTCGTCGCGGCCGCACGGCATCCCTTCGCCGAGCACCTGGGCGGCTCAGCATGGCCGGCACCTGGAAGGGGCTGGTCGGCCGTCACCCAGGCACCGTACAGGCTCGTCCCGTACCGTGATCGGGACCGTCAGAGCATCGAGGAGCACGCGTGAGCGAACCCGACCACGTCCATACACCCGCAGCCGACGCGTCGGCCCTGGAGCGGGCGATGTTCGAGGTGAAGCGAGTTATCGTCGGCCAGGAACGGCTCGTCGAGCGGATGATGGTCAGTCTGCTGGCCCAGGGCCACTGCCTGCTCGAGGGTGTCCCGGGCGTCGCGAAGACCCTCGCCGTCGAAACCCTGGCCCGCACCGTCAGCGGCTCGTTCTCGCGCCTGCAGTTCACGCCGGACCTCGTCCCCTCCGACATCGTCGGCACCCGTATCTACCGACCCGGCTCGGAGACCTTCGCAACCGAGTTGGGACCGATCATGGCCAACTTCGTGCTCGCCGACGAGATCAACCGCGCGCCGGCCAAGGTGCAGTCCGCACTGCTCGAGGTCATGGCCGAGCGGCACGTGACGATCGGCGGCACGCAGTACGACGTGCCTATGCCGTTCCTGGTGCTGGCCACCCAGAACCCGATCGAGTCCGAGGGTGTCTACCCGCTCCCGGAAGCCCAGCGCGACCGGTTCCTGATGAAGATCGTCGTCGGGTACCCGACCGCGGCCGAGGAGCGCGAGATCGTCTACCGGATGGGTGTGGCCCCGCCCAGGGCCAACGCGGTCCTGAGCACCACTGAGCTGCAGCGCCTGCAGGCAACTTCGAGCCGCGTCTTCGTCCACCACGCGATCGTCGACTACGTCGTCAGGCTGGTGCTGGCCACTCGCACCCCGCAGCAGGTGGGGCTCGGCGACGTTGCGCAGTGGGTGTCCTACGGCGCGAGCCCGCGCGCCAGCCTGGGCCTGATCGCGGCCGGGCGCGCGCTGGCGCTCATGCGCGGCCGCGACTACGTCCTGCCGCAGGACGTCCTCGACATCGCGGTGGACGTCCTCGCCCACCGTCTGGTGCTCAGCTACGACGCGATCGCGGACGGCATCCCGGCCGAACATGCCATCAGGCGGGTGCTGCAGGCCGTACCCCTGCCGCAGGTCGCCCCGCGGCAACGGGCGGGCGGTCCGATCGACATGGCGCCGCCTCAACCGGGTCCGGGTCCGGGCGGGCAGCCCCTGGTGTACGGGCAGTCGGGCCCGCAGCAGCGACCGCCGGCATGGGGTGAGCGGTCGGCGTGAACCCCACCCCGCGAAATCGCTCCGCTGGCGCTTCACGATTCCGCAGGGGAGGCCCCGACGTGAGCTCGCCTCCTCCCGTCAGCGACCACGGACCGAGCCTCGAACTCGACGCGTCGGCTGCGCTCCTACGCCGCCTCGAGCTGAACGTGCGCAACAAGCTCGACGGACTTCTGCAGGGCAACTACCTGGGTCTCGTACCCGGTCCGGGCAGCGAGGCGGGGGAGTCGCGGCAATACGTCCCCGGCGACGACGTCCGGCGGATGGACTGGGCGGTGACTGCGCGGACGACGACTCCGCACATCCGGCAGACCGTCGCCGACCGCGAACTCGAGACCTGGCTGGTGATCGACCTGTCCCCGAGCATGGACTTCGGGACGGCCCGCACCGAGAAGCGCGAACTCGTTCTCGCCGCGATCACCGCCATCGTGCACCTGACTGTGCGCGGGGGGAATCGGGTCGGCGCCGTCGTCGGCAACGGTCAGGACAGCTACGTGATCCCGGCTCGAGCCGGGCGGGCACACGCGCGGCACCTGATCAAGCGCATCGCCCAGACCCCCCGCGCCGACCAGGCTGGCGGAAAGGATTTGGCCCAGCTGCTCGAGTCGCTGCGGCGCCCGCAGCGACGCCGCGGCCTCGTCGCCGTAGTGTCGGACTTCCTCGAGGGGGCCGTCGGCGACGCGGCAGCGCCGTGGGAGCGTCCGCTGCGTGCGCTGTCCGATCGCCATCAGCTGCTGGGGGTGGAGGTCCTCGACCCGCGTGAACTGGACCTGCCCGCCGCGGGGCTGGTCACCTTCGTGGACGCCGAGACCGGACGTCAACTCGAGGTCCAGACGTCTGATCCGCGGGTTCGGGCGCAGTACGCCGCGGCCGCGCGCACGCAGCGCGAACGGATCGCGACGTCGCTGCGTCATGCCGGCGCCGCGCACCTGCAGCTGCGCACCGACCGTGACTGGATCACCGACGTCGTTCGTTTCGTCATTGCCCGCCGACGCTTCGTGGTCGGCGCAGTCGGAGCTGGGGTCCGCTGATGCATTTCATCTCGCCCATGTACCTGCTGCTCCTGATCGGCGTGGCCGCGCTGATCGCCGTCTACGTGGTTCTGCAAATGCGGCGCCAGCGCTACGTCGCCCGCTTCAGCAACGTCGAACTGCTCGGCAGTCTCGCTCCGCGCCGGCCAGGTTGGCGCCGGCATCTCACCTTCGCGCTGCTGATGATCGGTCTGGCCGTGCTGTCCATCGGCGTCGCCCAGCCGTCGGCCGCGGTACGCGTCCCTCGCGAGAACGCCACCGTGATTCTTGACATCGACGTTTCGCTGTCGATGGAGGCCACCGATGTCCTGCCCTCGCGTATTGCGACCGCCAAGACCGCGGGTGTGCAGTTCGTCGGACTGCTCCCGTCGCGGATCAACCTCGGACTGGTGTCCTTCGGCGGCACGGCCAGCCTGCTGGTCTCGCCGACGTTGGACCGCTCCGCGGTGAAGAAGGCAATCAGCGGCCTGCAGTTGCAGAAGTCCACCGCGATCGGCGAGGCGATCTTCACCTCGCTGCAGTCGATCCAGGTCTTCTCGAAGTCCAACACGGCCAGGGGTGCCACCGCGCCGCCCGCTCGGATCGTGCTGCTCAGCGACGGCTCGAACACCGTCGGGCGCTCGGTGTCCGAGGCGATCGCGGCGGCGCGTAAGGCCCACGTCCAGGTGTCGACCATCGCGTTCGGTACCCCGAACGGCACGGTGGTCTACGACGGGCAGACGCTGCCGGTCCCCGCGGACAACACGACGCTGCGCGATATCGCGGTCAAGACCGGGGGCTCGTTCCACACCGCCGCGTCGGAGCAGGAGCTGAAGTCGGTGTACAAGAACATCGGCTCGCAGATTGGTTACACCACCAAGCAACGCGACATCAGCTGGCGCTTCCTGTTCACCGGTTTGCTGTTCCTGTTCGCCGCCGGCGGCGCGGCGATGCTGTGGTCCGGACGTCTGGTCTGACGGGGTACCAGGACCCTCGGCGGCGGGTCAGACCCGCGGGTCGAGCACGAGCTTGCCTACCGACGACCGGTCGAGCAGCGCGCGGTGCGCGTCCGCGGCCCGCTCCAGCGGGTAGGTCTCGCCGACCACTGGACGGATGGAACCATCGGCGATCAGCCCGATCAGGTCCGTAACCGCCTCGGCCAGCAGGTACGGACGCTGCACGACGTGCACCAACCAGAAGCCGATCACGGCCGTGCTGCGAGCCATCAGTCGCTCGGCGTCGACCGGGGTGGGCGGGGTGCGGCCAGCCATCCCGAACACCGCCAGCCGACCCAGCGGGGCGAGCGCGGCCAGGCTCTGGTCGAACACCGGCCCACCGGTCATCTCGAGGACGACGTCGACGCCGCGCCCGCCGTTGGCCTCGCGCAGGGCGGCCGTCATGTCCTCGGCGCGCGAGTCGACTGCGACGTCCGCGCCGAGCTCGAGGGTCAGCCGGCGCTTCTGCTCGCTGGACGCGGTGGCGATCACTCGGCCGGCGCCCCAGCGCTTGGCCAGCTGGATCGCGAGGGTCCCGACGCCGCCGGCGCCGGCGTGGACGACGACGGTCTCGCCGGCCTGCAGGTGCGTACTGGTCCGCAGCAGGTGCCACGCAGTCGCCCCTTGGACGAGCGTCGTCAGCGCCTGCGCGTCGGAGACCGCGTCCGGCACCGGGAAAAGCAGGCGGGGGTCAGCGGCGATCTTCTCGGCGTACCCGCCGGCGCCGAGCAGACCGAGCAGCCGGCGGCCGGACTCATCGCGCACGACCACCTCGCCGCCAGGGATCAGCGGCAGCGTCTGCTTGGCGAGATAGGAGTTCTCGGTCTGGTGCGTGTCGGCGTAGTTGACGCCGGCAGCGAGGACGTCCATGACGACCTCCCCGTCCTGTGGCACCGGGTCCGGCAGGTCGCGAACGACAAGAGTCTCGGGTCCACCGAACTCGGTGATCTGGATGGCTCGCACTGTGCGAACCGTACGCGTGGGTAGTACATGCGCGGTAGCTGGCCCGGGCCGATCCGCTAGCGTGCTGCAAGTGGGAGCAAGCAGTCGCACCGTCCTCGTCACGGGTGGTAACCGCGGGATCGGGCTGGCGATCGCGCAGGCCTTCGCCGCTGCGGGTGACCGGGTTGCGGTCACCCATCGCGGCAGCGGGCCGCCCGGTGACCTGCTCGGCGTCCAGTGCGATGTGACGTCCGCCGAGCAGGTGGACGCCGCGTTCGGCGCGGTTGAGGCCGAGTACGGACCGGTCCAGGTCCTGGTGTCCAACGCCGGGATGACCGACGACACGTTGCTGTTGAGGATGAGCGAGGACTCGTTCAGCTCCGTCATCGACGCCAACCTCACCGGTGCCTACCGCGTCGCCAAGCGAGCGGCGCCAGGCATGCTGCGCGCCCGCAGCGGCCGAATGATCTTCATCTCGTCGGTCGTAGCCTTTGTCGGCGCCCCGGGCCAGGCCAACTACGCGTCGAGCAAGGCGGGGCTTGTCGGCCTGGCCCGATCGATCGCGCGCGAGCTCGGCAGCCGCTCGATCACTGCCAACGTCATCGCGCCGGGGTTCATCGATACCGACATGACCGCGGCGATGACCGAGGCGCGGCGCGACGAAGTGCTGGGTAACGTGCCGCTCAAGCGCTACGGAACGCCGGACGAGATCGCGGCGGCCGCGCTGTATTTGGCTTCGGACGGGGCGGCGTACGTCACGGGTGCGGTGCTGCCGGTCGACGGCGGCGTCGGCATGGGGATGTGAGGACGGATATGGGACTGCTCGACGGAAAGCGTCTGCTTGTCACAGGGGTGATCACCGACGCGTCGATCGCGTTTTCGATCGCCAGGCTGGCGCAGCAGGAGGGCGCCACGGTCGTCCTGACCGGCTTCGGCCGGATGTCACTGGTCGAGCGGGTCGCTCGCCGCCTGCCCGAACCGCCGCCGGTGGTCGAGTTGGACGTGTCCGACTCCGAACACCTCGACACCCTGGCCGACCGCGTCCGCGAGCACGTCGACGGTCTGGACGGCGTCGTCCACGCGATCGGGTTCGCGCCGGCGTCGTGCCTGGGCGGCGGGTTCCTCGAGGCTCCGTGGGAGGACGTCGCCACCGCAGTTCAGGTATCGGCGTTCTCCTTGAAGTCGCTTGCCGTGGCGGCACTACCGCTCTTCGGCGCGGCCGGCGGCTCGATCGTCGGCCTCGACTTCGACGCCCGAGTGGCCTGGCCGGCCTACGACTGGATGGGCGTGTCCAAGGCAGCTCTGGAGTCGACGTCGCGCTACCTCGCCCGCGAGCTGGGGTCGCGAAAGATCCGGGTCAACCTCATCGCGGCCGGGCCGATCCGCACCATGGCGGCGAAGAGCATCCCGGGCTTCAGCATGTTCGAGGACGCGTGGGACGGTCGGGCGCCGCTCGGATGGGACAACTCTGACGCCGATCCGGTCGCGAGGAGCACACTGGCGCTGTTATCGGATTGGTTCCCGGCGACGACCGGCGAGCTGATTCACGTCGACGGTGGATTCCACGCGATGGGTGTGTAAGTGAGCGACTTCCAGGCGTTGCTGGTGCTCTCGTTCGGAGGACCTGAGGGACCGGACGACGTGATGCCGTTTCTCCACAACGTGACGCGCGGGCGGGGTGTGCCCGAGGAGCGGCTGCTGGAGGTCGCCGAGCATTACCACCACTTCCACGGCGTCTCGCCGATCAACGAGATCAACCGCGGGCTCATCGCGGCGCTGAACGCCGACCTCGCCGCGCGCGGTATCGAGCTGCCGATCTACTGGGGCAACCGAAACTGGCGCCCGTACGTCGCCGACGCGGTACGGCAGATGCGCGACGAGGGCGTCGAACGCGCGCTCGTCTTCGCGACGAGCGCGACGGCGTCGTACTCGTCGTGCCGGCAGTACCGCGAGGATCTCGCACAGGCCCGTCGGATGGCGGGCGACGGATCGCCCGAACTCGTCAAGCTCCGGCACTTCTTCGACCACCCGGGTTTCATCGAGGCCAACGCCGACGGAGTGCGCGCGGCGCTCGCCTCGTTGCCTGCCGGGGAGCGCGAGACAGCGCGGCTCGTGTTCACCGCCCACTCGATCCCGGTATCGATGAACGAGCTGTCCGGGCCGGACGCGAACGGGCTGTACGGAGCCCAGCAGCGTGAGACGGCCCGGCTGGTTGCCGAGGCCGTGCGCGGACCGGGGGCCGCGTTCGACGTGGCCTGGCAGTCCCGGTCCGGAACGGCGCAGATGCCCTGGCTGGAGCCGGACATCAACGACCACCTCAAGGACATCGCCGCGCAGGGCATACGGGCTGTCGTTGCTGCCCCGACCGGATTCGTCTCGGATCACCTCGAGGTGCGCTGGGATCTGGACGTCGAGGCCCGGGCGACCGCCGAGGACCTGGGAATGCACTTCGCGCGGGCGGCGACAGTGGGCACCCACCCGGCGTTCGTGGGCGCCGTCCGCGAGCTGATCGAGGAGCGACTCTCGGGCGCCGAGCCCCGCCTGCTGGGCAACCTCGGCGTGTGCGGCGTGGACTGCCCGGACCGCTGCTGCCCAGCGCCGCGACGGGGCGGACCCGCCGCGACATGACGCTGCCGGACGGCCCGGAGATCGAGCTTCCGGCCGGCGACGTGACTGTCGGCGTGGTCCGCGTCGGCGACACTGTGCGGCGTCCTCATCAGGAGAGCAGCGACCGGGTCGCCGATTACCTGCGCCACCTCGAGTCCGTCGGCTTCGAAGGGGCGCCGCGGTACCTGGGCCGCGACGCGCAGGGTCGCGACGCCCTGACGTTCCTGGACGGAGACGTGCCGGGTGATCCTGTGCCGCACTGGGCCGCGGCCGACCACGTCCTCCCTGGCGTGGCTCGGTTGCTGCGGCGCCTGCACGACGCGAGTGACGGGTACGTTGCGCCGCCGCACGTGCTGGTTCCCGGCCGGCCGGTCCCGCGGTTTCCCGAGGACGAGGCGCGCATCGTTTCCCAGCGCGACGTCACACCGCAGAACACCGTGTTCCGGGTCGGGGTTGCCTGGGGATTGATCGACTTCGACCTGACGGACTGGACGACACGGTCGATTGATCTCGCCAACACCGCGATGCACTGGATCCCGCTGTGCGACCCGGCCGACCGCGCGGCGGTGTACCGCGACATCGATGTCGGCCGCCGGCTGCGGCTCATGCTCGACGCGTACGGCCGGGACCGGATCAGTCCGGCGCGACTGCTGCCCGCGGCCGAACTCCGCTTCGCCGGGTCCTATGCAGTGATGCACTGGGCCGCGGTCAACCTCGGCGGTGGCTGGAAGCGCATGTGGGACGCGGGGGCCGGCGAGACCATCCGGCGGCGTGAGGCCTGGTTCGCATCCGTCCGGGCGGACCTCGAACGCGCGCTCGGCTAGGTCGCGGACCGCTCGCTGGCCGCGCGTAGCTCGGCTTGATAGCCGGGCGACTCGCTGTAGCGCACCGCGGCCGGGCGACCGGCCCGCAACAACTCGCGCCATTCGTCCACGCCCCACTCGGACGGCGTGGTCGTCGCGCAGAACTCCTCGAGCAGCGCGATGAAACGCTCCGGGTCCGTACGGAACGGGAAATGCCCCGCACCGTCGAAGATCTCGAGCCGGCTGCCGGGCATCGCCGCGTGCGCCTGGTAACCGTGACCGACGGGCAGGACGCTGTCGCGCGAGCCCCACACGAGCATCGTCGGCATGGCCCGGGCGAGGTAGCACCGATCGAGCATGGTCACCACCTGGCCGCGCCAGTCGACGACCGCACGCAGGGTCCGGATGAATGCCGCTCGTGCCGTGGCGTCGGGCAGGGCCTCGACGACCCGTTTGAGATCCGGTGCGTCCAGGCCGAGACCGGTGTCGAGCCGCTCCAGGACGGCGACCAGGGCCGCGACCGCGGGCCGGGCGCCTGGCAGCCGCAGCGCCGACAGCACGAATTGCGATCCGGGTAGGGTCGCCGCCCGCAGCAACGGGGATACGGCGTGCCCCGCGCCACCGGAGGCCACGAGCACCATTCGTTCCGTCTTCTCCGGGAACTGGTAGGCGAACTGCATGGCGACCCCGCCGCCGAGGGAGTGCCCAACCAGGGTGACCCGGTCCACGCCGAGCACGCCGAGCAGGTCACGCATCCCGTTGGCGTACGCGGCCACCGAGTAGTCCGCGCGCGGCTTGGCCGAGTTGCCGTGACCGAGCAGATCCGGGGCGATGACCAAGTGCTTGCGGGCGAGCGTCGGGAGCACCGTGCGCCACGTCGCCGAGCTGTCTCCGATGCCGTGGATCAGCAGCAGCGGCGGACCGGCGCCGGCGATGCGGAACACCCGCCGGTACCCGTGGATCACGTGCGACTCGACGCGGACGAGGGGCGCCGGGCGGCGAGCCGCTCGACGGGCGTCGCCGATCTCGCTGACGGTCATGCCCGCACATGGTGTCCCGCGGCTGAGTCACCGACGTTTCGCCGCTGTTGCTTTCGGTGATCAGTCGCGCGCACCGGCGTTGTAGCCAGCGAGCCGGGCCCGCCGGACCGCGGTCGCGAGCGGTCGCAGTGCATCGATGCGGGCGGCGATCCCGGTGCGGTCTATCGCACCCCCCGTGGGGTCGGCATACGCCAGATCGAGCACGGCCTGCAAGCGTTCGGCCTGAGCCAGCAACGCGACCGCGCGCGGCGGGAACCCGGGCGGCAGGTTGAGCCGTTCACCGGCCCGCCGGGCGTCGTGCAGCGTGTCGGCGATGTCGTCCATCCAGCCGGCCACGTCGGCCGCCGACAGCGCGCTCGCGGAGTCGCGGATCGCGGTCGTCAGCTCGTATTGGGCGTCCTCGAGGGACTGGTGATCGGGCGGCGCGGCTTCGATGACGAACGCCTGCCACAAGACAGTCGGAGGGGCGCTGCTGGGAGAGTTGTCGACGATCTGCGGCACGATGCCCAGACCCGTCCCGGCTGCGGCTTCGCCGAGGTCCAGCGCCGCGCTGCGGAAGGCCGCCGGACCAGGCAGTCCGCGGACGTCGCCGGCGACGGGCAGGTGTGCGCGCACGGGTCCTCCGGTGCGACGCCACGTCACCAAGACTTCGCGCAGCGGCACGAGTTCGACGTCGAAGGCCGGGAGACCGCCGACCTGGTGGGTGGCGTCCGATCCGGTCACGGCGTCGATCACCTGATCCACGCTCACCTGCCCGGTGAACCAGGCCGACGTCCA
The DNA here is from genome assembly GCA_032160665.1 of Pseudonocardiales bacterium. GTDB lineage: Bacteria > Actinomycetota > Actinomycetes > Mycobacteriales > Jatrophihabitantaceae > Jatrophihabitans. Next base: position 7,433 of record JAVHVH010000217.1, on the reverse strand, counting down.
CGCGGCCAGGGGTCCGCAACGATTGACGGGCATGAGCAACCAGCCTACGGGCGTGGTGCCGCGGTCAAAGCGGTGCGCACACGTAGGGTCGCGAGTCGTGCACGACTACCGCGACGTACTCGCCCAGCCGGCGCGCCGGCGACACGTTCCCGAGGTGCCGGCCGAGCCGGACCTGGTCGTCGAGACCGCGGACGGGACGTTCTGCGGTGCGGTCGTCGCCATCGGGCGGGCCGTCGACGCTGGGGAGAAGCGCGACACCGTCACACTGGAGGATCGGCACGGCAAGCGCCGGGTGTTCGCGTTGCTGCCGGCCGCCTTCCTGCTGGACGGTCGGGTCGTCACGCTTGTCCGGCCCGCAGCCCGAGCGGCCGGGCCGGCGCCGCGCGGGAAGACGGCCTCCGGGTCGTTTGCGGTCGCCGAGGCTCGCGCCCGCGTCGCGCGGGCCAGCCGGATCTGGGTCGAGGGTGTGCACGACGCGGCGCTGCTCGAGCGCATCTGGGGGGACGACCTCCGCGTCGAAGGCGTGGTCGTCGAGCCGCTCGACGGCATCGATGACCTGGTCGCACACGTGCGGGCGTTCGCGCCGGGGGCACAACGACGGGTCGGCGTGCTGGTGGACCATCTTGTCAGCGGCAGCAAGGAGTCGCGCATCGTGGCCGAGGTGCAGCGCTGCGGCTTCCGGGACTCGGTGTTGGTGACCGGGCATCCGTATGTCGACGTCTGGCAAGCCGTCAAGCCGACCGCGCTCGGCATCGATGCGTGGCCCTCGGTGCCGCGCGGAACGGACTGGAAGTCAGGCATCTGCGCGGCGCTCGGGGTCTCCGAACCACGCGAGATGTGGCGCCGCGTGCTGGGCGGCGTGAACTCCTTCGCCGACGTCGAGGTGCCGTTGCTGCGCGCCGTCGAAGAACTGATCGACTTCGTCACCGCGTGAGCTGATGCGCCGCCTCGCTATCTCCACACCCGGACGTAGTCGATCTGGGTGGTCGCGGGAAGCGGTGTCGTCGCCGGATCGAACGCGTTGCTGCCGATCCCCAGCGCCTGGGTGAGGGCAACCATGAATGGCTGGTCGAACGGTTGCGGCTTGAGAAGGGGCAGCATCGGGACCCAGTTGTCCGAGATGCAGGTCTGCCCGTCGTACGAGATCGTGATCGCCTGCGTCGTCCACTCGACGGCATAGCGATGGAACTGGCCGATGTCCCTGATGAGGCATTGGTAGTTCGTGGTGTTGGGATCCGTCGTCAGCGGCACGTAATGGACGGTGGGGATCGCGCGGTCCGCGTACTGGCTGTACACCTCGGCGATATCGATCTCGCCCGACCTGGGCCAGGCTCCGTACTTGCTGGCGTCGTCCGGCCACAGCCACAACGCCTCTTGCAGGCCCTTCACGGTGGTGGCGGGGAACTTCGCGCTGACCTCGAAGCGTCCATAGGCCTGGCTGAACTTGCCGTACGTCAGCACCTCGCCGCTGGTGTACCGCGTGGTGAAGGCGCCACCGGGATCCGCGCAGGTGAATGGCGCGGCCTCGGCGCGGGCCGTCAGGCTCAGGACGCCGTTGCTCACCGCGATGTTGTTCGGGCTGTCGACGAAGCATTCCGTGCCCGAGGTGAACCCGCTGGCCGCGGTCGTCTGCACTGCCCACTTCGACGTATCCAAGGCATTACCGCTGAATTCGTCGTCGAAGGTGCAGGTCCAGTACCCACCGCTCGACTTCGGGATGGCGGTGCCGCCGCAACTGGACCCGGGCTTCGATCGGCCCGGTTTCGCCGCCGCGTCGGTGATCGTCACCGTCGCGAAGGAGAGGGCGAAGACGAGCAGAACGACGCCGACGCAGAGGGACTTACGCATCTCGGGAGATCCTTTGTTGGTCCGGGACGCTAGGGCGCAAACGCCGCCGCAGCTGAGGCCCCCCGGTTGCTCGCCGCAGCGTATTGATCAACGAATCATGAGGACAAGGGGACGTATGGCAGCAAAAGCCATTGATCTGTTGATGCTCTTCACACCAAAGGCTGCGATCATGCGGTCATGGACGATTGGCTCATCTGGCTCATCGCCGCCGGAGTGCTCGCAGCCGCCGAGGCGACATCGCTCACGTTCGTCCTGATCATGTTCGCCGGAGGCGCTGCGGCGGCGGCCATCACCGCGGCCGTCGGCGGTCCGGTGCTGCTGCAGTGCATCGTGGCGATCGTGGCCACGGTGGCCCTGCTGGGCGTCGTGCGCCCGATCGCCCGCAAGCACCTCGTCGCGGGCACGGGAACCACTACCGGACCCGAGGCGCTCGTCGGCACCGAAGCCGTCGTGCTCAGCCAGGTCGACTCCCGCGACGGCCGGGTGCGGCTCAACGGCGCCGAGTGGTCGGCGCGCGCCTTCGACGCCACCCAGGTGCTGCCGGCCGGCACCGTCGTGCGGGTCATGAAGATCACGGGGGCGACTGCGGTCGTCCTGCACGAAGGTCCGTACTTCGAGAAGAAGACGTGATCAACTTGAGGCGCCACGACCGGCGCTACTTCATATCTGGAGGCAGCACATGAGCGGTGGCGTCATCGCTGCGATCGTCATCCTGGTCGTGGTTCTCTTCATCGTGATCCGGATGGTGCGCATCGTGCCGCAGGCGCGAGCCGCGGTGATCGAGCGGCTGGGCCGGTACGTCCGCACGCAGGGCCCGGGGCTCACGTTGCTGCTGCCATTCGTCGATCGCATGCGCCCGATGATCGATTTGCGCGAACAGGTGGTCAGCTTTCCCCCGCAACCGGTGATCACGTCGGACAACCTGACGGTGGGCGTCGACTCGGTCATCTACTTCCAGGTCACCGACCCGCGGGCGGCGACCTACGAGATCGCGAACTACATCCAGGCCGTCGAACAGTTGACGATCACCACGCTGCGCAACGTCATCGGCTCGCTGAACCTCGAGCAGGCGCTGACGAGCCGCGACGAGATCAACAGCAAATTGCGCGGTGTCCTCGACGAGGCGACCGGTCCCTGGGGCATCCGGGTCGCCCGCGTCGAGATCAAGGCGATCGATCCGCCGCCGTCCATCCAGGACGCGATGGAGCAGCAGATGCGCGCCGACCGCAACAAGCGCGCCTTGATCCTCACCGCCGAGGGCCAGCGCGAGTCGGCGATCAAGACGGCCGAGGGCCAGAAGGCCGCGCAGATCCTGGACGCCGAGGGTCAGAAGCAGGCCGTGATTCTCGGGGCCGAGGCCGACCGGCAGTCGCGCATCCTGCGCGCCGAGGGCGAGCGGGCGGCCCGCTATCTCGCCGCTCAGGGTCAGGCGAAGGCGATCGAGACGACTTTCGGCGCGATCCACGCCGCGAAGCCCGACCCGGCGCTGCTCGCCTACCAGTACCTGCAGACGCTGCCGCAGATCGCCCAGGGCGACGCCAACAAGATGTGGATCGTCCCCAGCGAGTTCAGCAAGGCGCTCGACGGGCTGGCGAAGCTGGGCGGAGGCGGCGGGGACTCCGGGCCGTCGTGGCTCGAGGCGCAGAGCACGGGTGGCGGCGACGCCGGGCCGCCGATCGACACGACGGGATGGTTCGACTCGAACCTGCCACCCGCGGCCGAGCAGTCCGAGGCGAGCGACCTACGGGCCTCGGACAACGACGCGGATTCGCAGGCGGCCCGCGCCGGCATGCCGGACGAGGGCGGCGCAGACGTCGCCGCGATCCTGCGAAAGCGGGTGCCCACCGCCGACGATCCGCCGCCGGCCGAGCAAGCCGCGCCCGCCGAGGAGGAGTTCCCGCGAGGGCCCGGCTACCAGTACCCCCCACAGCAGCCGCAGCCGCCGGGCTACCAGTACCCGCAGCAGCCGCAGCAACCGCCCGGCTACGAGTACCCGCAGAACCCGCCGTACCAGCCGCCTCAGCAGTAGGCCGTCAGAACCCCGTCTGCGTCCACGGCGCGAGCGGGGTCGCGAACATGACGTCGGCGCGGTCCAACGCGCCCGGGCTGAGTTCCTCGACGCCACCGGAGAACGAGATTTCGCGCAGCCGGTGCCCACCGAGGTAGATCGACGCCAGCGCCCGCTGGGAGAGGCGCAGGTCGGGGGCGTCATCGGTCGGGCGGCACTGCGCTCTGACGTCGCTCGCCTCGAGCAGGACCCGGCCCGCGCCGAATCGACCGAGATCCTCGTCGACGACGTCGAGCACGAGCCGTCCGGGCACGGCGTATCCCCGCAGGGACAGCGCGGCGGGGACGTCCAGCAATCGGAGCCAGAGCAGGTCGCCGGTCCCGGTGTGCTTGAGCGCCCGCCCGTCCTTGAGCTGCCACCGGATCGGCTCGTCGACGGGACGGGCGGGCAGCGAGATCTCGTCGATGACGTCGATACCGCTGAGGTAGCCCCACAGGTCCCGGTACGCCTCGTCGGTCGCGGTAACGAAGTCGCTCACCTCGAGCGCACCGAGCGTGCCGTCGAGCTCGAAATCGCGGGTGACCTTCCAGGCGAGCAAGCCGTCCGGGCCGTCCGGCCCGTCGTGCAGGACCCAGTTCGGTTGCGGGCCGATCTTCTCGTAGCCGTCCAGGGAGAGGCGGCGGTCCCACCACGGGCCCCGGCGGTCGACCTGGCCCGACCGCAGCCGCCGCGCCGCGTCGAAGATCGTCCGGGCGGTCTCGCCGAGCTCCGCCGCCTCGACCTGACGAACGCTGCCGGCAGCCGCGGGCGGCAGCGCGCCGAACGGGCGGCGCGGAAAATACGTGTACCTGGCGTTGTCGACCGCCGGCGCGTAGCCGTAGCGCCCGTAGATCGGCCATTCGGCGGCGATCAGCATGCTCAGCGGATCTCCGCGGTCCTTCGCCGCCTGCAGCGACTGCGTGATCATCTGCGTCAACAAGCCACGGCGGCGGTGGGTGGCCGCCACGGAGACCCCGGTCAGCGCGTCCACCTCGACGTCGTGGGTGGCCGGGCCGAACCCCGGGACCGTGACGTTGCGCGGCTCCGTCACCAGCGTGGCGATGAGGCGGCCACGGTCGCGGAAGGCCCACGCGCGGTCCGGCAGCCAATCGCGCGCCCAGCGCGAGACATGACGGGGAAAGTCGTCCTCGTACGGGTTGCCGAGCAGTGTGGTGACGAGCGCGCGCGTCCACGCCTCGACCTCGTCGGCGGGCACGGGATTGATCAGCTCGGGTTCACTCACACCCAGACCCTGCCAGCCGCGGCCAAGCTATATCCAGCTGACCCGGTTGTGCAGGTAGACGTAGCCGACAAAGCTCACCGCGTCGATCACCGAGTGCGCGACGACCAGCGGCCACACCCGGCGGGTGCGTTGGAACCACCAACCGAAGAGCACGCCCATGACCGCGTTGCCGACGAAGCCGCCGTAGCCCTGGTACAGGTGGTAGGAGCCGCGCAGGACCGCCGACGCGCCCAGCGCGCGCGAGTTCGTCCAGCCCAGCTGGCGGAGCCGGGTGAGCACGAAGGCGCCGACAATGATCTCTTCGGCGACCCCGTCCTGGATCGCGTTCAGGACTAAGACCGGGATGCGGTACCAGACGTCGGGAAAGTCGGTGACGACGATCTGCGCGTTCAGACCGGCCTGTCGAGCGACGTACACGAGGGCGAGCCCGGGGATGCCGATCGCGGCGGCGAAGCCGACGCCCTGGCCGATCTCCTTGAGCCGCAACCGGTCGAGACCGATCCCGAGCCCGTAGCCGCCGGGCGAGCGCATGAGCAGCACGATCGCGAGGAACGCCGGCAGGACTCCCTGCAGGACGGCCGACAGCGCGTCGAGGATGTCGAGCCACTGGTAGACGGTCTGCTGCTGATGGACGAGGGGACCAGTGGCGACGTTGCTGAAGCCGGGACCCTTGTTGATCGTCACCTGCGCGCGGATGAAGCTCAGCAGCGCGTTGATGCCCGACATGCCGTACGAGACGCCGAGGACGGCCAGCAGTTCCAGGCCGTACCGCTCCTTGACCGGCGCCGGCGAGGCTGCCTCCTGGGCTTGCGTGTCCACCAGGCCAGTCTGCCGCAGGCGGCTGAGGGGAGCTCAGACCGCCTGCGGGTGGCGCAGGGTGATGTCGGCACAAGCCGCGCAGGTCTCTTCCGGGATCATCCCGAGACGCATGAGGCCGGCGAACACCGTGCAGCCGACGCAGAACGCGAACACGGATTCGAGTGTCGCGGCGACGACCACCAGCCCGAGCAACGCGAAGGTGGCGGTGTCGAAGCCGAACGCCAGCAGGACGACCGCGGTGACGGTCATCGTCGCGCCCATGGCCTGGGCGAAGCGCTTGGGTGGGCCGGGCACCAGCTTCTCGTGACCGATCCGGGGCGCGACGACCCGGGTGGCGAGCAGGCCGAGGGGGCTGAGCTTGGGGCCGGTGAGCACCCGGGCGACGAATCCGGCGGCAAGTACGGCGCTCAACCAGAGCCAGCCATGACCGAGCGTGCTCGCTAGCACGATCGTCAACGTGCTCAGAACGGCGACGCCGGCGGCGACGGTACGCGCGGCCACCTCGTTCACCGGGTTGGGGAAGCCGAAGATGCGGGACACGCGGCCAACTCTACTGATTGAGTAGGCATCACGTCCGCATCGGTGCGACGACCAGGGTCTGCAGCCCGCTGCCGACGAGCCCGTGCACGTCCGACAGCGTTGAACGCGCGAGAGCCGAGCCATGGCCGCCGAGTTGGGTCACCGCGTCCATCAGGACCCATTCGCCGTCGACTGGACGCGCGAGGTGCACGTCGAGGTCGACGTTGAGGAAGGACCACACCGACCAGTCCAGCTCGGACGAGATGCCACTGGCCGAGTCTGCGATCAGCGCGACCCGGGCCAGCCCGGACATCTCGTGGTCGTTCAGCAGGGCGGTGCGCGGGCGCACCCACGCGGCGCCCGGGCCGGGTCGGCCCATCGCGCCCCGGATGAAGCGCCATTCCAGGCTCGCGCCGTAGCCGAAGTCGGTGTCCAGTCCGGGTCCGGCGTCAGGCACCGGGGTGCCCTCACCCAGGGGCGCGGTGAGTTGGGTGGTGTCGGCGTCCCGGACGAACCAGACCCGGACGTGCAGGCAGTCGCGGGCGTCTGCAGTCAGGATCACCTCGGCCAGCGCGGCGCTTCGCGCGGCGCGGACCACCCGGGCCCGGGTCTCGACCTCGCCGACCGGAACCGGTCCCACGAAGTCCGCTGCGACCCGGAGCGCGACGAGGTCCGGGCGCCCCGTCTCGGCCTGCACGGCACGCTCGGCGGCGGTGATCGCGAGCGCATTGGGCGGGCCGCCGTGCTGCAGGTTCGGCGCCCACGGACCGGCCGTGGCTGGGCCGGCGACATACCGTCCGGACGTCGAGGTCTCGCCGAGCCGAAGAAAATAAGAGTCCGCCACGATGGTCCAAACTAGTTGGCCCGATCATGGAATCCATGTCCTAGAATCGGTTGGGGAGGGGCGGCGGCACATCCCTCCCGTGCCGCCGCCCCATTCTCATGCCCGGACTCGGG
>JAVHVH010000203.1:0-6541 GCA_032160665.1 Pseudonocardiales bacterium | reverse complement strand
GATCCCGTTCTGGCTCACCCGACCGGGCGCTCCAGCGGCGTGGTACTCCTCCTCGAACACCACCCACCGCAGCAGGGACGCGTCCCGCCCGCCGAACTCCTCCGGCCACGACACGACCGACAGCCGCGCGCCGGCCAGTTCCCGCTCCCACTCGCGGTGCTGCGCGAACCCGGCGTCGGTGTCCATCGAGGACAGTCGCCGCACGTGCCCCGCGAGCCACTCGCGCACCTCCGCGCGGAACTCCAGCGTCGCTTCGTCGAGATCGAGGTCCACCGCTCAGCCCCCGGCCTTCTTCATGGCACGGGCGTCCAAGCCGCCCAACGAGTCCTTGCCGACCTCCGCGTTGTGCGCGTGCGCGAAGTGGTGCAGGCCGAACACCGAATCCATCCCGTTCCGCATGCCCATCGCGTCCTCGCACTGGTTCACCGCGCGCTTCGTGAGCGCGAGCCCGAAGCGCGGCATGGCCCCGATCCGATCGGCGATCGCGAGCGTCTCGGCCGGCAAGTCCGCCGCGGGTACGACCCGGTTCACCATGCCCCACTCGTACGCGCGTTGCGCGCTGAACCGGTCGCCTGTGAACAGGATCTCCTTGGCCGCCCGGGAGCCGAGCACCCACGGATGGGCGAAGTACTCCACGCCAGGAATCCCCATCCGCACGACCGGATCGGCGAAGAACGCGTCGTCAGCAGCGACGATCAGATCGCAGACGAAGGCCAGCATCAGTCCGCCGGCGATGCAGGCGCCTTGGACCATGGCGATGACCGGCTTCGGGATCTCGCGCCACCGCCGGCACATCCCGAGATAGACCTCCATCTCGCGGGCGTACCGGAGGTCGCCGCCGTCGCGGCCGACGTGGTCCCACCAGATGATCGCGGTGTTGTCGTAGTGCACGTCGACGTCGCGGCCGGGCGTACCGATGTCGTGACCGGCGGAGAAGTGCTTGCCGGCACCGGCCAGGACGATGACCTTGACGTCGTCGTCGTCGACGGCCTGCTGGAAGGCGCGGTCCAGCGCGTAGGTCATCACCGAGTTCTGCGCGTTGCGATACTCCGGCCGGTTCATGGTGACAACGGCAGTCGATCCCCGCACCTCGTAGGTGACGACGTCGTCGTTCATCGGTTCGCCTCTCTGAGCACGGTCTTGAGCACCTTGCCCGACGGATTGCGGGGGAGCATCTCGACGAAGTCAACGCGCTTGGGCACCTTGTAGTTGGCCAACCGCTCCCGACTGAAGGCGACCACGTCCTCGACCGTCAATTCCGCACCAGCTCGCGGCACGATCAGGGCCAGCCCGACCTCGCCCAGCCGCCCGTCCGGGACACCGATCACCGCTGCTTCGGCCACCCCGTCGAGCCGCGCCAAGACCTGTTCCACCTCGGCGGGATACACGTTGAAGCCGCCGCTGATGTACATGTCCTTGAGCCGGTCGGTGATCGTCAGATAGCCGGCGTCGTCGAGTGCGCCGACGTCGCCAGTGTGCAACCAGCCCTCGGCGTCGATCGCGGCCGCGGTCGCCTCGGGGTCGCCGAGGTAGCCGAGCATGACGTTCGGCCCGCGCACCAGCAGTTCGTCCCGGTCCCCGATCCGCAACTCGAACCCGGCCGTGGCCCGCCCACAAGTGCGCGCAACGAGTTCGGGCGGATCGTCCGGGCGGCACATCGTCACGACGACGGCCTCGGTCATCCCGAACGCGGTGAGGACGATCTCGAAGCTGAGCTCGGTCTGCATGCGCTCCACGAGTGCCACCGGCACGACGGCGGCGCCGGTGACCGCGAACCGCAGCGATGAGAGGTCATGAGTGGCCCGAGCCGGGTGGTCGAGGATCGTCTGGTAGATCGTCGGCGCTCCGGGGAGCACCGTGATCTTCTCGGCGGCGATCAGGTTCATCGCCTGTTCCACGTCGTAGACCGCCTGCGGCACGATCGTCGCGCCGGTGAGGAGGCCGACGACGATCCCGGCCTTGTAGCCGAAGCTGTGGAAGAAGGGATTGATGACGAGGTACCGGTCGTTCGGACCCACCTCGCCGCACTCGGCCCAGGCCCGGGCCACGTCCACCACCTGGCGGTGCGCCGACTGGACGCCCTTCGACCGGCCGGTCGTGCCGGACGTGAAGAGGACATCACTGACGTCGTCGGGCCGGACGGCCGCGGCCCGCGCGTCGGCCTCGGCGACCGGTGCGGCGCCGGCGAGCCCAGCGACGTCGGACCAGGCAATGGCTCCATCGGGCACCGGCGAGTCGTCGAGGGCGATCCGGACGACCGTGTGCAGCGCGGGCAGACCGTCCGCACCCGCGACCTCGCGGAGCTGCGCCAGCCGGTCGGTGCCGAGGAACGGTCCGGCGACCACCAGCGCAGTCGCCCGGGTCCGCTGCAGGATGTCGAGGGCCTCGTGGCCGGTGTACCGGGTGTTGATGGGAACGAGCGTCGCGCCCGCGTAGTGCACCGCCAAGGCCGCGACAATCCAGTGGTGGGTGTTCGGTGCCCACACGGCGACGTGATCGCCCGGCCGCACGCCGCGGGCCAGGTAGAACCGCGCGGTCGTGCGCACCTCGTCGAGGAGCTCGGTGAACGAGAGCCGGGTCGGGCCGTCCGCGATCGCCTCCGCGGCACCGAACTCGCGCGCCGCGCGCAGCAGTGCCTCGGGGATCGTGGACATCGTTCTCCTGAGCTACCTAGCAAGTGCTTGGTAGGGTAGCGTACGGGCGTGAGCGCGAGCCAGGCCGACAGCGATTCGGCGTTCCGCGCCGAGGTCCGGGAATGGCTCGAGACCGAGCTCGCCGGGGACTTCGCGAAGCTGCGCGGCCTGGGGGGCCCGGGCCGCGAGCACGAGGCCTTCGAGGACCGCGTCGCGTGGCACAAGCACCTGGCCGCCGCCGGCTGGACGTGTCTTGGCTGGCCGGTCGCGCACGGCGGCCGCGGCGCGTCCGTGGCCCAGCAGGTGATCTTCCACGAGGAGTACGCCCGCGCCGACGCCCCGCACGGTGTCAACCACTTCGGCGAGGAGCTCATCGGCCCGACGCTGATCGCGTTCGGCACTCCGGAACAGCAGGTCCGGTTCCTGCCCAAGATCAAGAATCTGGACGAGCTTTGGTGCCAGGGCTACTCCGAGCCGGGCGCCGGCTCCGACCTGGCCGGGGTCTCGACGTCGGCCCGGCTCGTCGACGGCCAGTGGTCAGTCACCGGGCAGAAGGTCTGGACCTCGCTCGCACACGTGGCCGACTGGTGCTTCGTCGTGGCGCGTACGGAACCCGGCTCGTTGCGGCACAAGGGCCTGTCCTACCTGCTCGTTCCGATGCGCCAGCCGGGCGTGGAGGTCCGTCCGATCCGTCAGCTCACCGGCACGTCGGAGTTCAACGAGGTCTTCTTCGACGACGCCCGCACCGACGAGTCCATGGTCGTGGGCGACGTCGGTGACGGCTGGCGAATCGCGATGGGCACCCTCGGCTTCGAGCGCGGCGTGGCCACGCTGGGCCAGCAGGTCGGCTTCCGCCGTGAACTCGACGCCCTGATCGCGCTGGCCAAACGCAACGGCGCATTCGCGGACCCGATCGTGCGCGAGAAGCTCACCCGGTCCTGGCTGGGCCTCGAGGTCATGCGCGCCCACGCCCAACGCACCCTGGCCGGCGTCACCACCGGCGCGCCCGGCACCGAGTCGAGCGTGGCCAAGCTGCTCTGGGCGCACTGGCATCGCGACCTCGGCGAGCTCGCCATGGAGGTGGCCGGCGCGCCGTCGATGATCGAGGGCGTCGACGGACTGGACGACTGGCAGCGGCTGTACCTGTTCACGCGGGCCGACACCATCTACGGCGGTTCGGACGAGATCCAGCGCAACATCATCGCCGAGCGCGCGCTGGGCCTGCCGCGAGAGGCCAGGGCATGAGCACAATCGGTCCGCCGCCCTACCCCGCCGGTCACGCGCTGCTCGCGGGCAAAGTCGTCGTCGTCACCGCATCGGCGGGCGCAGGCATCGGGCAAGCGGCCGCACGTCGGTGCCTGGACGAGGGCGCGCGGGTCGTCATCAGCGACACCCACGAGCGACGCCTCGGCGAAACCCTTGACGCGCTCAAGGCCGACCACGGCGACGCCGTTGCTGCCGTCACCTGCAACGTCACCGTCGAGGACGACGTCCAGCGCCTCGTCGAGAGCGCCGTAGCCACGTTCGGGCGGCTCGACGTGATGATCAACAACGCTGGCCTCGGCGGTACGACGTCCGTCCTCGACATGACCGACGACGAGTGGACGCGGGTCCTCGACGTCACGCTCAACGGCACGTTCCGCTGCACCCGCGCGGCGCTGCGGCAGATGGTCGCGCAGGGCGGCGGGGGAGCAATCGTCAACAACTCCTCCGTCATCGGCTGGCGGGCACAGGTTGGCCAGGCGCACTACGCCGCGGCGAAAGCCGGGGTCATGGCGCTCACCCGATGTGCCGCGCTCGACGCCGCCGAGCACAACATCCGGGTCAATGCCGTCGCCCCCAGCCTGGCCATGCACCCGCACCTGGCGAAGGTCACGAGCGACGAACTGCTGGCCGAGTTGACCAAGAAGGAGGCGTTCGGGCGCTACGCCGAGCCCTGGGAGGTGGCCAACGTCATGGTGTTCCTGGCGAGCGACTACGCGTCCTACCTGACCGGCGAGATCATCTCGGTAAGCAGCCAACATCCATGAGCGCCGCGCCCGCCACCGACCGGCGCGCCGAGCTTCTGGGACTCGCCGCGCATCTGTTTGCCGAGCGCGGACTGCGGGCGACGACGGTCCGTGACATCGCCGACGCCGCCGGCATCCTGTCCGGCAGCCTGTATCACCACTTCGACTCCAAGGAGTCGATGGTCGACGAGATCCTGCGCGACTTCCTCGACGCGCTCTTCGGGCGTTACCGCGAGATCGTCGCGCAGCACCTGAACCCCCGCGACACTCTGCAGGCCGTCGTCGTGGCGTCCTTCGAGGCGATCGACCAGCGGCACGACGCGGTCGCGATCTACCAGAACGAGGCTCGCCGGCTCGCCGAACAGCCCCGGTTCGGGTACATCACCGAGCGGTGGGAGGAGTTCCGCGCGCTGTGGCAGACGATCCTGCGCGACGGCATGGCCGACGGCAGCTTCCGCACCGACCTCGACGTCTCGCTTGCCTACCGTTTCCTGCGTGACACGGTGTGGGTCGGGGTCGGCTGGTTCCGCCCCGGCGGCGCGTTGAGTGTGGACACGGTGGCCGAGCAATACCTCTCGATCGTCCTGGACGGCATCGCCACGCGGCGTCGTCCCGTGAAACGCGGCTAGGAGATCTCGACATGGCGCAGGCCTACATCGTCGACGCGGTTCGTACCCCGGTCGGCCGTCGCAAGGGGGCGCTTTCGCAGGTCCACCCGGCTGATCTTGGGGCGCACGTCATCACCGCAGTGTTCGACCGCAACCCGACCGCCGACCCGGACGACGTCGACGACGTGATCTTCGGCTGCACCGACACGCTGGGACCCCAGGCCGGCGACATCGCACGCACGTGCTGGCTCGCGGCCGGGTACTCGGAGGAGGTGCCGGGCGTCACCATCGACCGGCAGTGCGGCTCGAGCCAGCAGGCGGTGCACTTCGCCGCCCAGGCAGTACTGAGCGGGACGGCGGATCTGATCGTCGCGGGCGGCGTCCAGAACATGAGCGCGATCCCGATCGCGTCGGCGATGATGGTCGGCCCGCAGTTCGGCTTCGAGACACCGTTCGCCGGTTCCACGGGCTGGGAGAAGCGCTACGGCGACCAGGAGGTCTCGCAGTTCCGTGCGGCCGACATGATCGCCGAGAAGTGGGCCGTCAGCCGCGAGCAGATGGAGGAATACGCGCTCGAGAGCCACCGCCGCGCGCTCGCCGCGATCCACGCCGGGCACTTCGACCGCGAGATCGTGCCGTTCGGCGAGATGACCACCGACGAAGGCCCGCGGTCCGACACGTCGCTCGCGAAGATGGCCGAGCTGAAGACGCTGCGCGAGGGCGGCCGGATCACCGCCGCCGTTGCCTCGCAGATCTCGGACGCGGCCAGTGCGGTGCTGGTGGCCTCCGAGGGCGCCGTCGCGCGGTACGGCCTGACGCCGCGGGCCCGGGTGCACCACATCTCGGTGCGCGGCGACGACCCGGTGTTCATGCTGACCGCGCCGATCCGGGCCACGCGCTACGCACTGGACAAGGCCGGGATGACGCTCGACGACATCGACGTGGTCGAGATCAACGAGGCATTCGCGTCGGTCGTGCTCGCCTGGGCGAAGGACGTCGGCGCCGACCTGGCCCGGGTGAACGTCAACGGTGGCGCGATCGCGCTCGGCCACCCGATCGGCGCGACCGGAACCAAGCTGATGGCCACCCTGCTCGGCGAACTCGAGCGCACCGGCGGACGCTACGGGCTGCAGACCATGTGCGAGGGCGGCGGTCAGGCCAACGTCACCATCATCGAACGGCTCTGACGCGGGGCCTTCATCCCGCCGGCTCTGACGCGGCCGCCCCGGCCCCCGCCGGCTCTGACGCGGTCGCCCCAGCCCCCGCCGCTCTGACGCGGGCCGGCCCGGCC
>JAVHVH010000199.1:0-11223 GCA_032160665.1 Pseudonocardiales bacterium | reverse complement strand
GGCCGGCGACGGCTGGGACGACGAAGCGGTACAGGTTGTTGGTCACCGCCCGCGCTATGAGCTCGCCCATCGGCCCGTAGTCGCCCTTGTCGGCTCGTCGCATCGCCTTGAGGTAGGCGGCGCGCTCGCTCTTGAAGACGATCGCGGGCGGGTAGCCGAGGCGCACGAGTACGAGGTTGAGTAGCAATCGCCCGGTGCGGCCGTTGCCGTCGAGGACCGGGTGGATGCGCTCGAATTCGTTGTGGATCTTCGCGAGTCGCTCAGGGAACGGCACGTCGCTTTGTTTTCGCAGCTTGTTGACCGCCGCGACCCAGTCGGTCATGAGGTGGCCGACCTCGGAGAATGGTGGCGGGGTCATTCCCTCGGGGAACGGCTGGATGTCGTGCTGGCGCCAATTCCCCGGTTCCTCGGCCGTTGTGGCGTGCGGGTGCGGCGCGACGTTCCAGACCGGCTGCATCGCGGCGTGTTGGACGGTGCGCACCTCCTGCAGGGTCAGCAGCTTGCCGTTGGTCCAGTCGCCGGGATCGAGTGCCTGTCCGTAGACCCATCGGGCCGCTTCGGCGTAGCCGACGACCTCCATGTACTCGCGCAGTTCTTTCGCGCCGACGGCACGGCCTTCGTCGAGCAGCTTGCGCACCTGGTTGAGGACGAGGGTGTTGCCTTCCAGCGCGGTGGAGTGGTGGGCCTCGCGGTGCCAAAGGTCGTCCCAGATGTCTTCGGCCTCGGCTGGGCTGGGCAGGCCGCCCATGCGCTCGCGCAGCTCGGTGATCGCCTCTTCGAGACGGTCGTAGATGCTCTGCCGTGACGGGCGCCCGCGCGTCATGGCTGCCTCCGCTCAGTCCTCGAAGTTGTTGTGCTCGCCAATAGATAAATCCAACGCAACACTTTCGGATAAGGGAAGGCTACCTCAGAATGTGTTGTGTTTAGCGCAAAGTAAATACAACACAACACTTTCGGACGACTACGAGCGACGGTGGCGGACCGTTTCGAACGCGGCGAGCGCGCGGTCGTGGAAGCGCACCCGCTGGCGTATCCCCGAGCGTTCGATCGCGGGCAGCCACCCCCGGGTGCGGAACACGTTGCGCGAGACCGCCGACTCTTGAAACCGGTCGCGCAGCCCGGTGACCGAGCTGAACTGTCCGACTTGTGCGGACTTGATCTTCGAAGTGGTGACAGTCGGGACTTGTGGCCCTGCGCGATCGAGGTGAAACTCGTGTTAGCTCTGGGAGCCCCGCTGCTGCGGTTCCTGCGTCGGGCAATGTCCGGTCGTTGTGCTGATCGCAGGGAGCCAGTGTGTCGCGTCGGTGGCGTTCGTTCGTGTCCGCTCGATTTGCCGAACGAAAGTTCACCGTCTCGGTTGCGGTGGCCGCGTTGGTGGCCGGGCTCGTGCCCGCCCTGATGTATGCCTCGGGCGCAAACGCCACGGAGACGCCGTCGGCCGTCGTCTTCAGCACGCAGCCTGGCAGCGGCGCGCCGGGGACGAACTTGTCGCCGCAGCCGGTCGTCAAGACGGTGAACGGCACTGGCGGCACGGTGGCGACCAGTGATGTCGTCAGCCTGACCCTGACCGGGCCCGCCGGGGCCGCGCTGACCAGCGCCGCCGCGCTGACCTGCCCGTCCGCCACCGCGAGCAGCGGTGTCGCCACCTTCGCCGGCTGCAAGGTCGACCGCGGTGGCATGTACACGCTGACCGCGACGGACGGCACCCTCACCGCGGTCAGCAGCTCGTTCTTCGTCTCCGGTCCGAGCCAGCTGATCTTCACGACGCAGCCGAGTGGCGGTACGGCCGGCAGCGCGTTCGCCACCCAGCCGGAGGTCACGATCGCCGACGCCCACGGCGATCCCGTGGCGACGTCGACCGCGAACGTCACCCTCGGCATCAAGGCCGGGACGGGCGCGCCCGGCGCGGCGCTGAGCTGCACGGCCAAGACGCTCGCGGCCACGGCCGGGGTGGCACACTTCTCCGGCTGCAAGATCGACCGATCCGGCGCGAACTACAAGCTGGTCGCGATCGACGTCGCCGACGAACTGATCTCCGCGCCGAGCTCCGAGATCGACGTCACCGCGGGCACCCCGTCCCAGCTGTCCTTCGCCCCGCAGCCGGCCGGTGCCGTCGGCGGTGTCGCCTTCGCGACCCAGCCCGTTGTCACCATTCAGGACAGCCAGGGCAACGCGGCCATCGGCAACGACGACACCGTCACGCTCGCGATCAAGTCGGGGACGGGTACAAGCGGTGCTCAGCTCACCTGTCCGGCGGCGACGGCGGACGACGGCGTGGCTACGTTCGCCGGCTGCAAGATCGACCGCGCCGGCAGCGGCTACGTGCTGGTGGCGACGGACTCCGCGGCGAGCCTGACCAGCGAGAGCGCGGCGTTCAGCGTCGGCGCGGGCGGTGCGACGGGTGTCTCGTTCACGACCCAACCGGGCGGCGGACCAGGTGGCGCGGCGTTCACCCAGCAGCCAGTCGTCAAGATCGCCGACGCCGGCGGCAACCCGGTGCCCGGCAGCGTCGCCCTCACCATCGTCCCCGGAACGGGCACGTCCGGGGCGGCCCTGAACTGTGCCGCGAACCCGGCGGCCGCGCCGACCGGCACGGTCACCTTCGCCGGTTGCGCCATCACGCTCACCGGCAGCAATTACAAGCTACGCGCCACGTCCGGTGCGTTCACCGTCGACAGCGCCGCGTTCGATGTCTCCGCCGGTGTGCCGGCCGAGCTGGCGTTCAGCACCCAACCCGGTAACGGGACGGGCGGCTCGGCGCTGTCGGCCCAACCGGTCATCGACGTCAACGACGCCGGCGGGAACTCGGCCGCCGGCGCCGTCACGCTCGCGCTCGCACCGGGCACCGGCGCCCCCGGCGCCACCCTGACGTGCGCGGACAACTCGGTCTCGGCCGTCAACGGGGTCGCCACCTTCGCCGGTTGCGCGGTCGACAAGATCGGCACCGGATACCGCCTGGTCGCGAGCTCGGGTACCGCGCGGCAGCAGAGCGCGGCCTTCGACGTCTCGGTCGGTTCGGCGGCGCAGCTGGCCTTCACCACCCAGCCCGGCGGCGGTACCGGCGGGGCGGCCTGGTCGGCGCAGCCGGTCGTCACCGTGCAGGACGCGGGCGGCAACCAGGTGCGTTCGAACAGCGAGTCCATCCGCCTCTCGATCGCGTCGGGCACCGGGCCCGGCCACCTGTCGTGCACCGCGACGACGCTGGCGGCCATCCGCGGTGCCGCCCGCTTCGACGGATGCCGGATCGACCGAACCGCGTCGGCGTACCGGCTCGAAGCGATCGACTCGGCCGACGGGCTGAACGCGACCAGCCACGCGTTCGCCGTCGCTGCAGGGCCGGCCGCCCAGCTCGTCTTCTCCGGTCAGCCCGGTGGGTCGAGCGTCGGCGCGACGTTCCCGGCTCAGCCGCAGGTCACCGTCGTCGACCGCGGCGGCAACCCGGCCGGCAGTGCAACGGTGAGCCTGGCGGCCACCCCGGGGACGGGCACGGGCGGCGCGCTCGCGTGCGACGCCAACACCGTGGACGCGTCCCCGACCGCGTCGTTCAGCGGCTGCGCGATCGGAACTGCGGGCAGCGGCTACACGCTCACCGCGGCGGCTGGTGACCTGCACGCCGAGAGCGCGCCGTTCGCCGTGCTGCTGCCGCCGCCCGGCCCACTGGGCCAGGCCCCGGCGAATGTGCCGGTTGCGCAGACCTTCGGCGGTATGCTCTACGCCTACAACCCGACCAACGTCACCGACGGCGTGAACACCGCAACCGGTCAATTCACGTTCTCCCGGACGGACCTCACCGTTGCCGGCATCGGCGTGCCGTTCACGTTGGCGCGGGCGTACAACTCCGCCGACGCGACCGGGGGCTCGTTCGGCCGCGGGTGGACCTCCCTGTTCGACCTCAAGGTCACGATTGCGGCCAACAAGTCGACCGCCACCGTGCGGGGTGAAGATGGTCAGCAGGTCGTCTTCACCGCGAACGCGGCCGGCGGTTGGACCGCCCCGCCCGGGGCCCGCTCGTCGCTGAGCTGCAACTCCAACGCCTGCGCCGTCACCCGCTTCGACGGCTACCGGTTCGACGCCACGGCCAACGGCAAGGTTCTCGACTACCTGTCGCCGAACGGGACGGGGCTGAAGTTCGCGTGGACGGCGAGCAGCGTCGCGGTCACCGTGCGCACCACGGCCAAGACGCCCCTCGTCGTCACCGGCACCCTCGACTCGGCCGGCCGGATCACCAAGCTCACCACGCCGACCCGCAGCGTCACTTACGCCTACTCGGCGGCCGGGCTGCTCACCGGCGTGAGGGACGTCCGGGGGGGGACGTGGACGTACGGGTACTCGTCGAACCGCTTCAGCACGGAGACCGACCCGCTGGGTGCGGTGCGCCTGACGGCGGACTACAACGCCGACGGACGCGTCACGGCGACCACCCGGAAGGGCAGCTCGCGGCACATTGACGACACCTTCGAATGGGGCGCGAACACCGGCACCCGCAAGGTGCTCACCAGCGTCAACGGCACGGTGCAGCGCGAGACCTATGTCGACGAGTACGTCGGCAACGTGCTGGTCAAGCAGACGAATCCGCTCGGCGCCGCCGTGCGCTACTCCTATGACAGCCGGGTGAACCTCGTCGAGATCCAGGACCCCATGGGCTGGGTCCAGGAGTTCTCCTATGACGCGGCCAACAACCTGATCCGGTCCAGCAGCCCCATCTCGTCGACGTCGGCCGCCGTCGTCACCATGACCTACGACAGCACCCACCGCCTGCTGACCTCGAAGGACGCGGACGGCAACACCACGACGCAGGTGTACAACGGCAGCTCGCTCGGCTTCGTCCGCCCGCCGGGCGTGACCCCCGGCACGGGCTACACCTACGACGGTGCCGGCAACCTGACGAAGATCCAGACCGGCGTCGGGCAGCAGGTGTTCGCCCACGATGCCGCCGGCAACCTGATCGGCGTGCAGCTGCAGACGCTCAAGGGCGTCTCGCTCAACGGCAAGGGCACGCTCGCTACTTTCGACGAGGCCGGCAATCGCCTGACCTCGGTCGACCCGCGCGGCAACCTGGCTACGGTCGACCCGGCGTTCCGGTCGACCTGGTCCTACGACCAGGCCGGCAACCCGCTGAGCCAGACGCAGCCCGGGCCGATCACAACGAGCCAGACTTACGACGGCGCCGGTGACCTCAAGACCACGACGAACGCGATGGGCACGACGACCAACGACTGGGACGAGTCGACCCGCACGCTCACGATGACCGGGCCGGGCAGCCGGACGGTGACGCAGACCTTCGATCCCTCGGGCAACGTGCTTACCGAGACCGATTCGGCCAGTCACCGCACGACGACGCACGCGTATGACGCCGCGGGCCGCGAGACCAGCACGACCGACCCCGCGGGCGTAGTCAGCGACTACGGCTACGACGTGGAAGGCAACGTCGTCAGCGCGTCCGACAGCCTGGGTGACACGCTCTCGCGCCAGTTCGACAGCCTGAACCGGCAGATCCGGCAGGTGAGCAACGGTGTCGAGACCCGCACCGCGTACGACCCAGCCGGGAACGTCATCGCCGTCACCGACGCCAGTGGCGCAGTGACCCGGGCGACGTGGAACTCCCACGGCAAGATCGCGTCGGTCAAGACCGACGCCGGCACCACGACGTACGCCTACGAGCCCGGAACGGACGAGTTGCTGAGCGTCACCGACGGCAACGGCCACGTGACGTCCTTCGCGTACGACGCCGCGGCCCGTCGCATCTCGTCGGCCCGCAACGGCAACGTCACCAGGTACGGTTACGACCTCGCGAGCAACGTCAACTCGACCACCGACCCGGACGGCCGCAACACGGCGATCACTTTCAATGCGCTGAACCGGCCGACGAGGACGGTAAACACGCAGGCCGGCAAGGCGTCAGTGACGGTTACCCAGGCCTACGACGCGTTCGGCCGGCGCACCGCGATGACGGACGCACTCGGTAGCCACAGCTATGCCTATGATGCCGCTGGCAACCTCACGTCGGCGTCCGTACCCGGAGGTACGTTCACCTACGACTACAGCCACGCCGGCAAGATCGTCGAGACCTACCCCGACGGCACCGTGGTCAAGTATGGCGTCGACGACGCGCAGAAGCTGATGAGCGTCGAGTCGGGCGCCCCCGGCACGGATGGCTACGTCAAGGCGTCCTACGTCCGCGACCCCACCCGGCAGACCACCGGCCTCGCGTACAGCAACGGCGTCTTCGCGACTCAGACGTACGATGCCGCCGGCAACGTCCTCGACCAGCAGTTGCGCAACGCCTCCGGGGCGCTCGCCGACGACACGTTCACCTACGACGCCGGTGGCAATCGGCTGACCCAGCGCAACACTGTCGGCGGCACCACCACGGCCAACAAGTACGGCTACGACGCAACCGGTCGGCTGACCTCGTTCAAGACCGCGTCCGGAAGCGGCACTCTGACCGGCGCGACGGTGCCGACCGCCACCGCACCGGCGACCGCACCCGATCCGTCGAACGTCATCACCGGCGGCGGCGAGATCGCCTCGGCCTTCGGCGTCAACACGTCGGTGAACGCCGCCGACGGCACGCAGACGGGGTACGGCTACGACGCCGTCGGCAACCGCACATCGCGCACCGGTCCGGGGACGCAGACCACCAGCTTCGACGCCGCTGACCAGGTCGCTGCGCAGACCGGTGCGGGGGCGGCCGCGTGGACGCACGACCACGCCGGCAATGTCACGAAGATCGGGTCCAAGACGTTCGGCTACGACGCGGCCGGGCGGCTCACGTCCGTGACGGTCGGCGGGTCGACGATCACCTATCAGTACGACGGCGACGGCAACCGCATCGTCAAGTCGGCCGGCAGCAGCACCACGAAGTACACCTGGGACCCGTTCGGCGCGCTGCCGCAGCTCGTCCTCGAGAAGACCGGCGGCGGCGACCTGATCCGGCGCTACATCTACGGCGACGGCCCGGTGGCGATGCAGACGCCGACGGCCACGTACTTCTTCCACCTCGACCCGATCGGCAGCGTCAACGAGCTGACCGACTCGTCCGGCAACATCGCGGCCGAGTACCACTACGACGCGTTCGGCAACGTCAGCACGACCGGACCCACCCCACCGACCAACCCCCTGCTGTTCCAGGGGCAGTACCTCGACACCGACACCGGGCTGTACTACATGCGGGCGCGCTACTACGACCCGCAGAGCGGGCGGTTCCTCGCTCGGGACCCGCAGGCGCAATCCGTCGGTGTCCCCTCTGAGTCGGCGTACGTCTTCGCGAGCAACCGGCCGACCGTACTGACCGACCCCACCGGCAGGACGACGACAACCGCGGTCGTGTTCCAGGGCAGCAAGACGACTGACGAGGGCAACGCGGTCAACAACACCAACCTCGCCGTGTCCGGCACCAAGCTCGGGTTGAAGGCCGTGTCCAAGGTCGGCGGCTACTCGGCCGCCGTCTCGCAGGCCGCCCTGTCGGCCAAGATCGGTGCCGAATTGGCGCCTGAGGCCGCGGCCGCGGCCAAGGTGGGCGGCAAGATCGCCAAGATCGGCGCCGGACTAGCCGTCGTGGGCGTCCTGCTGCAGATCGCGGTCACCGTCCTCGACTGCCTGTACGGCGACGCCTACACCTGCGCCGGCTCGGTCGTCGGCACCGTCATCGGCGTCGGGTTCACGATCGGCTGCACGTTCATCTCCTCCGGCATCGGAGCGGCGGCATGCGCCTTCGTCGGCGTGGCACTGAGCGTCGGCCTGCAGTACATCATCACGAACTTCGGGCCGGACATCGTCGACGGCCTGGTGACGGGGGCCCTGTTCCTAGCCGACGCGTTGCCCGCAGTCGGTGCCGCCATCGCCGACTTCGCCGAGCAGGCCGGCGGCGCGATCGTGTCCGGCTTCAACGACGCGACGACCGCCATCTCGAGCGGCTTCGACACGGCCATGAAGACGCTGGTGGGGGCGGGCTACGCCGCCGCCGAGCTGGCCACCGTCCTCGCCGATGCGTTCGCGCAGGACTTCAACGAGGCCGTCGCCGGGCTGATCGGGCTCGGCTACGCCCTTGCCGATATCGCCGACTCGGCGATCTCGGCCTTCAATGCCACGGCGGCCGAGTTCGCGGGCCTGCTCAAGGACGGCTTCAACTACACCGCCGACCAGATCAGCAACGCGCTGTCGAGCGCGTACGAGACGGTGGCCGCGGAGACCGGGCAGATCCTGAAGGACATCGGGTTCGCGGTCGGTCAGGTTGCCGACGCGCTGAAGTCGACGTACGACCTGGTGGCCAGCGAGACCGCGGCGATCCTCGACGACATCGGCTACGGGTTCAACCAGATCGCCGACGCGTTGGGCTCGGTCTACGCCCAGACCGATCAGCTCGTGGCCCAGGTGCTGTCCGGGCTCGGCGCCACGGCGCAGCAGGTCGCCGCCGCGCTGCGCGACTTCTACGCCGACCTCGGCGATGCGGCCGCGGCCGCGCTGAAGTTCGCCGACTACGCAGTTGGTGAGATCGCCGGCGCGCTCGACACCGCCTACCACGCCACCGCCCAGGCGGTCGCGACGATCTTGAACGGGTTGGCGTACGGGGCCACTGCGATCGCGGGTGCGCTCAAGGACGCGTTCCACACCCTGGACGTGGAGACGGCGCAGATCCTGAAGACCGTCGGGTTCGCGTTGCTCGAGGTCGCGGATGCGCTGCGCGACGCCTTCAACGACGCCGCGCAGGCCGCGGCATCGGCGCTGCGCACCATCGGCTACACGGTCATTCAGGTCGGCACGGCCCTGAAGACGGCGTTCACCCAGGCCGCCGCTGCCGCGGCGACGATCCTGCGCGACATCGGTTATGACGTCATCGCCGTCGCCGATGCGTTGAAGGATGCGTTCAACGAGGCCGCCACCGCGGTCGCGGGCATCCTCGACGACATCGGCTACGCGGTGTCGAGCGTGGCGAACGCGTTGAAGGACGCCTTCACGCTCGGTGCCCAGGCCGCGGCCGACATCCTCCTCGACCTGTTCACCACGAACCAGGTCGCGACGGTGCTGTCGTCGGTGTACCTCCAAACCGCCGAGCAGGTGGCGACGATCTACAAGGCGCTCGCGCTGACCCTCACCCAGATCGCGAACGTGCTGTCGAGCGTGTTCAACCAGGCCGCTGACGCAGTCGCGTCGATCCTTCAGGACATCGGGGCAACGGCGGCGGAAATCGCCGGCATCCTGGAGAACGTCTTCAACCAAGCGGTCAGCGACATCGCCAACCTGCTGTCGTCGATGGGCTTCAACAACGACACGATCAATGCCATCGGCGGCGCGTTCGAGAGCTTCGGCCAGTCGGTCGCAGACTGCTTCAGCAGCTTCTTCAGCGACTGCTAGACCACCCGCTGCCGGCGTGGGCTCGGCGCCCGTGGGCCAAGGGGTCGTGCCGGGCGCGTATTGCGCGTCCACCTCGGGGACGACACCGCCCGGCCCGCCTGCAGTTCGAGGCGATGCTCTCCGCCGCGCGAATCGGCCAACCGCCGCGACTTCGCGCTTGTCTGCCGGCTCGGCATGCTGGGGCTGCGGATCTTCGAAGCGCGCGGAGCGGACGCTTACAACCGGCGTACCAGAAAGTCCTCGAAAGAGATCCGGGAGGCGGTGTCGGATCGGGGCAGAGCTGTTCGTGGCCGGGGTGAGCGGCCGCCCACGAGGGCGCGCCCAAGGAGAAGGGAACCGCGATCATGAAACTGACGACCATGACACAAGTCACCGTCGATGGAGTGATGCAGGGAAACGGCGGCACGCTGGATGAGGACCGCAGGAACGGATTCGAGCGAGGCGGATGGGCCCTGGGGGCGGGCGACAACGAGACCATGACGTTCATCAACCAGACCTACCAGCGCGCCGACGCGTTCCTGTTCGGCCGGCGCACCTACGAGATCTTCGCCGGCTACTGGGGAGCAATCGAAGAGATGCGCGCGCACCCCATCGGCGTGGCGTTGAATGAGACGCCCAAGTACGTCGCATCGACCACGCTCACCGAACCGCGCTGGGCGGACACGACCGTCCTCTCCGGTGACCTCGCGGCGGCCGTCGGCGAGCTGAAGGCCAAGCCGGCGGGTGAGCTGCAGGTGCACGGCAGCGGCAACCTGGTCCGCTGGCTGCTCGAAAACGACCTCGTCGACGAGATCACCCTGCTCATCGTCCCGGTGGTCCTCGGCCAGGGCACGCGGCTGTTCCCCGACGCCGGCCCGGACATTGCGCTTGATCTGGTCGAATCGCGAGCCGACTCGAAGGGCGTGACGATCCAGGTCTACCGCCCGGCCGGGCGCCCGCAGTATCCAACCGACTGAAGCAGGTGACGTGGGTGCCGCGGTCGGCATGCCGTCGCTGTCGGATCGTTCTCAACCGGCTTACCAGAAAGTCTTGAAACATGTCCGGGAGGCGGTGTCGGATCGGGGCAGAGGTGTTCGTAGCAGGGTGAGCGGCCGCCCACGAGGGCGCCCCGAACCACAGGAGATGATCCGACATGCAGTACCTGGTTTCCGTGATCGACGACACGGCCGGCCTCGCCACCCCGGATGAGATGGCGGCCATCAACGCGTTCAACGACGACCGGCTCAAGGCGGAGGGTCACTGGGTCTTCGCCGGTGGCCTCGCGGCGCCCAGCTCGGCCACCGTCATCGACAACCGGGACGGGGCGGCGATGTTCACCGACGGGCCCTTCCTGGAGTCGAAGGAGTATCTCGCCGGCTTCTGGATCATCGAGGCCCCCGACCTCGACGTGGCGCTCAAACTCGCCACCGAAGGGTCGAAGGCCTGCAACCGGAAGATCGAGGTGCGGCCGTTCCTGTGAGCGTCGTCGACGTCCGGGAGGCGATCACCCAGGCACACCACGAGGAGTGGGCCCGGGTGGTCGCCTCCCTGACCAGGCGTTTCGGTGACCTCGACATCGCCGAGGAGGCGGCGGCCGAGGCGTTCGCGACCGCCGTCGGGCGGTGGCCGGCCGACGGCATACCCCCCAACCCCGGCGCCTGGCTGACCACCACCGCCAACCGCAAGGCCATCGACCGGATCCGGCGCGAGAACAAGCGGGACGACAAGCAGAAGGAGGCTCAGCGATTGTACGACGATGACCGGCCCGAGCCTCTCGACGCCATCGACGACGAGCGGCTCCGGCTGATCTTCACGTGCTGTCACCCGGCGCTCGCGATGGAGACCCGCGTGGCGCTGACGCTGCGCATGGTCGCCGGTCTGACCGTGCCC
>JAVHVH010000188.1:0-4519 GCA_032160665.1 Pseudonocardiales bacterium | reverse complement strand
GTAGTTCGGGAACACCACGGCGGCGTTGGCGCCGATCGCGAGTTCGCGGATCAGCCGGTCGTGGGTGTGCGCGTTGCCGAACACCCAGCCCGCGCCGTGGATGTAGACGATCACCGGCAGGGCTCCGATCGCGCCGCGCGGACGCAGGATGCGCACCGACACCTCGCCGGACGGGCCACCGGGCAAAGTGATGTCGGAGACTTCGACGTCCGGCTTGGCGGTCTCGCCTGACTGCACGTCGTCGACCGTCTCGCGGCCCTTCTCGGGCCCGAGGTCGAACAGGAACGGCGGGTTCGCGGTCGCGTCTGCGAACGCCTGGGCATCGGGTTCGAGCACTGGCTTAGTGGTCATGGCAGGTCTCCTAGATTCCGGTGTACGCGTTCGACTCTGTCTCCACAGTCGGCGTGGAGGCTTCGCTAGGTAGAACCGCGCAACGCTGCGTGCAATGTCGCCGGCGTCGCACGTGTTTCAGATGGAGTCCATCTGCAGATCAGGTGATCGCGGTTCGAAGCAGGGGCGTAGCCGAGCGCGAACAGTCGTGTCAATTGACGGTGCCGGGTAGCACGCCGAGCGTTTCGGCGGTCTGGGCGACCGTTTGCGCCTCGGAAGTCCGTCTCGAAGAGCACCACGTTGCATGGATACAGCCGACCGCAACGGAGGCGGCCGGTCCTCAGTAGTCCCTACTGGTTTCTCGCGGGACCGCTTCGCCGGTGCCGTCCGGCGGGGCGTGCTGACGGTGTTGCCAACTAGCAGGCAGGGTGAGGGATGCCCGTGACGCCACTACATCCCCGTCAGGAGTTTGTTGGCGTCGGTTGGTTCCGGACGGCTTCGGCCAGTTCGTGGCGCCCAGAGATGCCGAGCTTCTCGTAGGCGCGCTGGAGATGGCTTTCGACAGTACGCACGGAGAGGTGCATATCACCGGCGATCTGCTTGTTCGTGCGGCCGGCCGCAGCCTGCAAAGCGGTGTCGAGCTCGCCGCGAGTCAGCCGGACCCGCGCAGTCATCGTCTGGATTGGGGGCGTGACGGCGCCTTCGCAACGGGCCAGCAGCCGCGCAGTTTTCTGCTCGGCGGCGGCCGCTGGTCGGTTCATACCGGCGCGGCGGAGCAGGACGGCGGCTTCGGCGCGCGCTTCGGCGGCGTAGAGGTTGGTACCGAGGTGCTCGAACTGGGTGGCGACTCGGTCCAGCGCGGTGCTGTCTTCGGCCGCGACGGCGTTGGCGTAGGCGGCGCGAGCCGGCGCCAAGTCGCCGTCGATCTCCTCCACCAAAGCACTCAGCCGGGCGGCCACCTGTCCGGCCCGGCCCAGGCGGGCCAATCCGTGCAGAGCGCTGCTGGCCCCGATCAGGTCGCCGATCTGTTCGCCGAGCCCGGCCGCCGCTTCGAGCTGGCCCCAAGCGGCCGGAAGGTCACCGGCGGCCGCCGCCGTCCAGGCCCGAGCCTGAAGGATGTCGGCCCGGTTCGCCAGCAGCGGACTGACGTCGAGCGCATCGTGGGCGGCCAGGGTCTCGGCTGCCCGGTCCGCCTCACCGACAAGTGCCAGCGCGAGAGCGGCGACGCCGTAAGAAAACTGCGCCGTATACGGTTGGCCGAGTTGCCGACCGAGCGTGTATGACTCGCTGGCGCGGCGAAACGCGCTCATCGGCCGACCTTGCTCAACGTAGAGAGCGCCGAGCCATCGCGTGACAATCGCCAGCGCCTGGGAAGCCGGTTGGTTGATTGCCATGTCATACGTCTGGATGAGCAGCTCTTCCGCCTCACGCAGCTGACCGCCGCATATCAGCACGGCGACGCGGGCGCCGAAGAGATTCCACCGATCCCAAGGTTCGTCCAACGCGGGTATCGCTGCACCGTCGGCGGCTAGACCGAGTTGCTCGCTCGCGGCGCTGAGACGACCGAGCTGGATCAGGCTATACGCCATGACCATGCGCGCTGCATTGCGCCCTCCCGTGTCCGAGCGCCGGAGCAAGGTCGATGCCTCCTCAACCGCGGCCCGCGGCCCACGCGACGTAGCCGTGCCTATGACGCGTCTGCTCAGCACCTCGTCGCGCCACAACGAATCGCTCACGCTCTCGGCCACTTCATCGAGGAGTCGCAGCTCGGCCCGACCCCGCAGGAAGAAGGCGTTGTCGAAGCGAAGCAAGGCGACACGGGCACGCTCGGAGTCGGTGACCGCGTCAGTAGCCAGACGTGCCAGCTCATTCTCGGCCTGCTCGGGCCGGCCTAGGTAGTGGGCGGCCTCAGCGGCCACATACCGGGCGGCAAAGGCGGCGCCCTCCTCCATTGCCGCACGGGCCAGCCGCTCGGCGAGAGAGTGAGCGTGGCGGGTGCGAGCCGCGATCGCGCCCGCAAGCAGCAGCTGCGCGCTGCCACCACCACCCATCAAACGCAACGACGCCAGCCGCAAAGTGTCCATCCGGCCCGGCGCGCCGGCTGCCTCCATCACCTCGGCCAATGACCGGGCGAGTCGCTGCTCGCGAATCGCACTGATGCCCAGCCGCACGACGTCCCCGTAGACGGGGTGCGCGAGCCAGACCTGAATTCGGCGGCCATCCGGGCGGCTGGTGATCAGGCCGTTGTGCTCGAGGGCGTCGATCGAAGCGGAGTCGGCTAACTGAACAAGTTCAGCCTGCTCAAGCGGCTCGCCCACCGCAAGCAGTTCCAAGACGGTCCGTTCCTGATCAGTGAGGTCACCCAATCGGAGGGCCACCAATTCGACGAGGCGGGCCGTGGGGCGAAGATCTCCGTCAAGCCGCCACAGGCCGCCGTCCTCGACCAGCGCACGGGCGTCCAGGGCCCCAATCACCATCTCTCGCAAGAACATCGGATTGCCGCGACAACGATCGCTGAGCTGCCGCACCGACGCCTCGTCCACGGGCCCGCTCAGCACCGAGACCAGCAACTCCTCGATCTGCGCGGCATCAAGCTCACCCACTTCGATGCGATCAGCCAGTGTGTCCTTCCACAACGCCACCACCGGGTCAGGGGTCCGCTCACCGGACCGGACAGTGGCCACCACCGTCGCCGCCCGGGATAGCGCCAGCTGGTGGAGCAGGGTGGCCGACCCGTCGTCCAACAGGTGCGCGTCATCGACGAACACCAGCAGTGGACGCCCCTTCGCCGCGTCGACTACCGCCCGGCCGTAGCGTCGTAACAGGTCATGGCGGCCCTCGCGGGAAAGGCGATCGTCGCCCGGATCGGGGGGCAGCATCGATGCCAACGCCCCGAACGGCAGACCCCGCGACGCCCGAGTGGCCGTCGCGCGAGCCACTGACATCCCTTTCTGCTGGGCCAACTCGACGCCCATCACGGCCAAGGTTGACTTGCCGACCCCGGCCGGACCGCTTATCACTGCCCCACGCCGGGTGAGCACGGCGGCCGACAGCTGGCGAAGCTCATGCGACCGGCCGACCACGGGCCACCTGTCCACGCCTGAGTCTAAGTCCGCATGAGGCCGAGGCGGCCCGTGCGGTCCCGCGGAAACGAGTAGCGACTTTCGGGACCCATCAGCTCCGCGGTCGCCGACTGAAACCATGAGGTGCGAGCCAGTCCGATGACTATCCGGGAATTATGTTTTGGGTCCAAGATCTTCGTGTCTCATACGCAGGCAACAGACGCGAGCCGCCTAGGGGGCCCCGGGGTGCCGCTGCGTTGTGCGGGCACGACGCCTAGCCCGACGTGTGCCATTGGCACCCGAGCCGTCCGCGTCGACGGCGACGACGCGGTCGAGACCGGCCACAGCGACGTCGACGCGCTGCTGGCCGAACCGGGCTGGGCCGCGGCTGCCGCGAGCGCCGAAGGTCCGCGGCACCCGTTCGCCGACTGCGACCTCGCACCGGTCGTCCCGAGGCCGTCGAAGATCCTCTGCGTCGGGTTGAACTGCCGCAACCACATCCTCGAGTGGGCCCCGAGCTACCGGAGTAGCGACGTTGTTTGCCGAGTTCGCCGAGGCGCTCATCGGTGCCCGCGACGACATCGAGCTCGCGCCGGAGTCGGAGGCAGTCGACTGGGAGGCCGAGCTGGCGGTCGTCATCGGAGCCTCGATGCGGCGAGCCAGCGAGGCTCAGGCCGGGGCCGCGATCGCCGGGTTCAGCGTGCTCAACGATGTGACGATGCGCAACTGGCAATACTGCAGCCCGGAGGCTCCAGGCAAGACGTTCGAGGCCACCACACCGCTCGGCCCAGTGCTCGTGACGCCGGACGAACTGCCCGGCGGCGTCCGGCCCGCCCTCCTCATGACCGGGCAGGGTGGACGGCGAGACGGTGCAATAGGCCGAGATCTCCGACATGGCCTTCGACCCGATCACCCTGGGCGTGCGCGTCGACGATCCTCACCCTGCAATCCGGCACGTTCCAGCCCACTGAAGCGCCGGTGTTTGCGCCGTATCTTCCACGGGCTGAATCGGGAACCGGGTCCCCGCCGATAGGTCGCGTTTGAGTGACTCTCGGCTCGATCCGACCGACTCGTTCACGGCCTTGGCCTCACGGACGCATGCTCGGGAAGACGAAACGGGGGCGGGT
>JAVHVH010000175.1:0-2561 GCA_032160665.1 Pseudonocardiales bacterium | reverse complement strand
CCGCGGGGGGTGGTCCCGGCACGCCACCACCACCGGCCTTTCCGTGTCGCGCGGACGTGTCGACAAGCTGCGCTGCCCGATTCCGCGTGTAACCATGCATCCCGTGTCGGGCAGCCTGCTTCCCCGTTCGTCGGTGCTGGCCGCCGTGCTCATCGGCGCGTGGCTGAGCGCCGCCGCGCTCGATCCACCGGCGGCGGGGGCGCCGCGCACGCGGTGCACGATGGCGGGCAGCATCGGCGGTCCCAACCCAGCGCATGTGGGCGACACCGTCTCGGCGGCGGTATCGGTGAGCTCCGGACGCGGATCGTGCAACGCCACATCGGTCTCGATAACGGGCGGCGGGCGGGTCCTGGGCTCGAACGCGCTTCCCGGCGGAACGGGCAGCTGCTCGGTCAGCTTCGCCGCGTTCCGAGGTCTGGCCACCGTCACGGCGTCGCTCTCGACCGGACAGCGCCTCACGCTGGGCACGTTCACGGTTCTGGATCCGACGCCGACCTCGACGAAGCCCCCGCCTCCGACTCGGCCACCGACGCCCACTCCGACCAGGCGGACGACGAGTGCGGCGCCGTCCGTCACACCGTCGGCCTCGGCGACTTCCGCGGGCGTCTCGTCCAGCTCGGCCCGCCCGTCCGCCCCGAGGTCGAGCACCTCACGTCCGACTCGTCCTTCCACTACCGGACGCACGTCCGCCCGCCGCACCGTCTACCCGTGGGAGACCGCCGATCCGTCGACCGACCCAGCAGCTGAGCGGATCGACCCGACGGCGACGAACGCTGCGGCCGTCGGCGGATCGACTGGGGGCGGCGGCGATCCCTTCATTCCTAGTGGACTGCTGATCGGAACGCTGGTCGTGCTCGCCGGGCTCGTGGGCGTAGCCGGTCGGCTGATCTACCTGCACTCCCGCGCCGAGGTTGATCTGTAATCACGCCGGCTGATGGATCGAGACCAGGTCCTCGAGTCCGATCAGGTCGGCCGGGTTGCGGGTCCACAGCGTCGCGTCGTGGGCGGCGGCAGTGGCGGCGATGAGCAGGTCGACAACTCGACCGCGCGGCTGCCGGTCGAGCGCGACGACTGTGCTGGCCAGTCGGCCGTATTCGCGGGAGACGATGTCGTCGACCGGCAGCGCGTCGAACGTTCGCTCGATGACGGCGAGTCGTCGCAGGCGTTCGGCCCGAACCTCCGCGCTGCGGGCGACGAGCACGCCGAAGTGCAGCTCGGCCAGTGACATGGCGCTGATCGCCACGTCGGCGTCGATCGGCCCAGGATCAGGGCCGAGCAAGACGCTCGTGTCAAGGACGACCCTCATCGGGTGAACGGGTCTGTCGGCGCGCCGTCAACCGCGTCGCGATCGGTCGCCCACTCCTCGTCGGCTGGGCCCCTGAAGATCGCGGCGACGTCCGCGCCACGCCGCCAGCGGTTGCGGCGCACGGGTCCGAGTTCGGCGACCTCCCGCCCGCTGACCGTCACCGTGATCGTTTCGCCGGCCTCGGCCTGCCGGACGAGTTCACTGGCTTGCTGACGTAGCTCTCGAAGGCCGGTCGTGGTCATGCGAACCACGCTAGCACAAGTGCTACCGGTGCCGGGGAATGTCAGGTGAGGGGACGGGTCGCGCCCATCGCGCCGGATTCGACCTGGTAGATCGGCGTTACCCGAATGACGTCACCACTGTGCGGGGCCTGCACGACTTGGCCGTCTCCGACGTACACGGCAACGTGGCCGATGCCGCCCACCGTGCCATCCGTGCTCCAGAAGACGAGGTCGCCCGGCTGCAGCGAGTCGATCGACGGGTGGAATGTCCCCACCTCGGAGTACTGCGCCGCGGCGTCGTGGTCGAGCTTCAGCCACGGCGCGAGGGCGTACATCGTGAGGCCGGAGCAGTCGAAGCCGAATACCTTCCCGTCGTTGCGCGAGTCCTTATCCACGGCGTGGCCGTAGGACGGACCATTCGCTCCGCCAGCCCCGAAGCTGTACGGCCAGCTCCGCCACTGCACTGCCCGGCGGGCGATCTGTTGGCCGCGCTGCCAGGTCCAGTTGCCCATCGGCAATGGGACGGCGCGTGCGACCGGTGCGGCCAGGACGGCCGGCCGATACGTCGCGGGAACGGCGCGGACCATCCGCTCGGCGGGTACCCGGGCCGCGGCGCTGTCGATCGCCCGAACAGCCGCGATCGAGCCCCACGTGGCAAGACACGCGACGAGGAGGACCACGGCGGCCACAACCACAGCGGCACGGGACGGTCCCGTCCTCGCCGACTCCGCCGTTGCCACCCAGACGCCTCCCGTTCTAGAACCTGTTCCTGTTCGTACCACGGCGGCCCAAATGGCGCGATTCGGCCTCGAGCTTAACTCGTCGCGCTCCCGGAGCTGGGCGCTCTAACTGCTCGGCGTCCGCGCTTGATGCCACGCGGACGAGCACAGATTGTCGATCAGCCAGTCGGTCAATTCCTGTTCAGCAGGATGCCTCAGGAGCGGCCGAGGACGTGTATGAGCAGCGATCGACGAGCGTTCCGGCCGCGTTCCTGAGGGAGGCGGAGTCACCCGTGTTGTTCCAGATGTACCGAC
>JAVHVH010000137.1:0-2515 GCA_032160665.1 Pseudonocardiales bacterium | reverse complement strand
TGTCGACCACCATCGCCCGGAACTGTTGGGACATTCACGCTCCATGAGTAGAGGCAGCGAGCCGACGTTTCGCGCTCGCAGCGTTATGCGTTTGATGCGATCCTGCCCGATCCTGCCCTGCGTGACGTCATCAGCGGAAGCCCTGACCACAAGTTCTCTACTTGAAATGACGCTGTTACCCAGATTTGATGTCCGGATTCCCTGAGAATATGGGGAATCCGGAGGGCGCTGAGCCGCGTCGACGAAACTGGATCGCGTGTGAGCCTTGCGGGATGGAAGCGCAGTGACCTAGCTTCCTCGGTTATGCGCATAACAACGCGCACCCGAATCCGCTGTTACTCCCAGGAAGTGAGTCCCTCGTGATCGCTCGTGACAGCCACTCCCGCTCTCGGCCGCGCGAACGGTCGCTGCGCATGCGCCTGGGCGTCACCACGGCCGTCTTGGCCGCTGGTGTGCTCGCACTCAGTGCATGCAGTTCCTCCTCGTCCGGGTCGAACTCGGCCGGCGGCGCATCCGGCACGGCGGGTGGCTCGGGCGGGCACGGCGCCTTCTCGGCCTGCCTGATCATCAGCGCCACCGGTATCGCCGACCACTCGTTCAACCAGCAGGCGTGGGGCGCGCTCACCCAGGCCAAGAGCAAGCTCGGAATCAACATCAAGTACCTCGCCC
The DNA here is from genome assembly GCA_032160665.1 of Pseudonocardiales bacterium. Lineage (GTDB taxonomy): Bacteria > Actinomycetota > Actinomycetes > Mycobacteriales > Jatrophihabitantaceae > Jatrophihabitans. The sequence continues at coordinate 1,846 of JAVHVH010000137.1, read as the reverse complement.
AGTCCGGTTCGACCGACTACTCGACGCTCGGCGCCCAGTTCGTCCAGCAGGGCTGCAGCATGATCATCGGCGTCGGGTTCAACACCCAGACGACGATCAACACGCTGGCGCCGCAGAACCCGAACATCAAGTTCGCGCTGATCGACTCAACGCTGTCGACCAAGGCCAGCAACGCCACCTCGCTGACGTACCAGACCGACCAGGCCGGCTTCCTGGGCGGCTACCTCGCGGCCGGCCTGACCAAGTCCGGCACGGTCGGGGTCTACGGCAACGAGGCGATCCCGCCGGTCGAGCTCTACATGACCGGCTACGTCTACGGCGTGCAGTACTACAACAAGGTCAAGGGCAAGACCGTCAAGGTCATCGGCTGGGACCCGGTCAAGAAGACCGGCCAGTTCGTCGGCAGCTTTACCGACGTCAACAAGGGCAAGCTGATCACCCAGGCCGAGATCCAGCAGGGCGCGGACGTGATCTTCCCGGTGGCCGGCCCGATCGACGCCGGGACGGCGACCGCGATCCGCGCGGTCGGCGGGCCCAGCAAGGGCTACTACATGCTCTGGGTCGATTCGGACGGCTGCCTGTCGAACCCGGGCGACTGCGACGTGATCGTCTCCACGGTGCAGAAGAACATCCAGACCTCGCTCTACGACGTGGTGACTAAAACTGTCACCGGCAGCTTCCCGACCGGCAGCTACCTCGGCACGCTCAACAATGGCGGGGTCGGCCTCGCGCCTTACCACAAGCTGGCTTCCGACGTGCCGTCCGCGCTGCAGACCGAGATCACCCAGCTCAAGACCGATGTGGCCTCCGGCAAGGTCAAGGTGACGGCCCAAGGCTGAGGCCAGGAGGCCGCCCTGCTGAGCGCGATGGACAGGAGCCCTGATGTCACTCTCTGCTGCCGCCACCTCCCCGGCGCCCCCTGCCGGAGAGGTGGCCGCCGAGCCGGCCGCGGTCGAGTTGCGCTCGGTGACCAAGCGCTACGGGTCACTTCTCGCGAACAACGAGATCTCGCTGACAGTGCGCAGCGGGGAGATCCATGTGCTTGTCGGGGAGAACGGCGCCGGCAAGAGCACGCTGATGGGAATCCTGTCCGGCACGGTCCGGCCCGACGGCGGTTCGGTGCTCCTCCACGGCGAGGACGTCACCGGGCTCAGCCCGCGCGAGGCCATCGTGCGGGGGGTGGGGATGGTGCACCAGCACTTCCGGCTCGTCGGTGCGTTCACCGTCGCGCAGAACATCGCCCTCGGCTTCGAGCCGCGGACCCGATTCGGCCTAGTCGACCAGAAGGCAGCGCGTGAGTCGGCCCGTGCGGTGTCCGACCGGTTCAAGCTGGCGCTGGATCCCGATGCGATCGTCGAGGAGATGTCGGTTGGCCGCCAGCAGCGGGTCGAGATCGTCAAGACGCTGATGCGGCAGGCCCAGGTGCTGATCTTCGACGAGCCGACCGCGGTCCTCACCGAGGAGGAATCGCAGTCGCTATTCAGCATCCTGCGTGACCTGCGGGCCGACGGCCGCGCGATCGTCTTCATCACCCACAAGCTGCGCGAGGCCATGGCGCTGGCGGACACGATCTCCGTGCTGCGTCGTGGCGAACTGGTGGCCACTGTCGACCCGGCCGCCACGTCGGTGGCCGAGCTCGGCGAGCTCATGGTTGGGCGCCCGATCGGCACCGTCCCTCGCCCAGCCAAGCAACTCGACGCCGACGCCGCTCCCCTTCTGGCGGTCCGCGACGTGGACATGAAACGCCGCACGACCCACGCTGTCCCCCTCACCGGGCTCACGCTCGAGGCGCACCGTGGCGAGCTCGTCTCCGTGCTCGGCGTGGACGGCAACGGGCAGCAGGAGC
>JAVHVH010000101.1:0-2635 GCA_032160665.1 Pseudonocardiales bacterium | reverse complement strand
GACGCCGGCACCGTGATCCCGTGCCGGAGGTCGGGCGCCGGCCGCGGTTCGCCGTAACTGCTGACGAGCGGGACGACGCCGGCCCAGGCGTCGCCGGGCAGGTCTTCGGGTCGGTCGTCCGGCCAGCCGTCGGAGACCTTGAGCGACCACTCCTCGATCGGCAGGGCGAGCACGAGCGTCGCGTCGACTTCCTTGCCGGTGGGGCGGCGCAGTTCCGCGGACCGCCCGGGCAGGAGCGCCTCGGTGATGACGTCCAGCGACCGCTCCTTGTCGGTGACCGGTGTGCAACTGCCGAACAGGACCGCGCTGCGGTAATGCAAGGACGACTCGAAGGCCGAACGGGCGACCACGAGCCCGTCGAGCGCGGTGACGGTAAGACAGGTGGGTGCACCCGCCGCGAGGACGCGCATCCAGCGCGAGCCGGTCGAACCGTGAGCCAGGACCCGGTCGGCGTCGCGCACGATCGCCGTGGGAATCACCACTGGTCGGCCGGACTCGTCGACCAGCCCGAAGTGCCCGACACGCGACGAGTCGAGCAGGTCGTCGAGCGCGCCGCGCTCGGTCCGCGCTTTCTCCCGCAGCCGAGTGATCTGGGTTCGCGTGCTCGTCACCTGCCCATCATGGCCTCGACCACCTTCGCGAGCCGCGACGGGCGCCGGCCACGCTGCTCGGCGCGGTCGGCCCAGGTCATCGCCTGCAGCCCGAGGTTCGCCCCGACCCACCGCAGCGGCTCCGGCTCCCAGAGCCGGGATCGGTACCCGACCCACGGCAGCCGGGTGAGGTCGCTGCTGCGCCCGGTGATCAGGTCGGCGAGCGTGCGCCCGGCGAGGTTCGACGTTGAGACCCCGTCGCCCACATAGCCGCCGGCCCAGGCCAGTCCGGTCTCGCGGTCCAGGCCGACCGAGGCGTGCCAGTCGCGAGCGATGCCGAGCGGGCCACCCCAGCGGTGCGTGATCGACCGTCCGCGCAGCATCGGGAACAGGTCCAGCAGGGTGCGCTCGAGTGCGGCAAATACCCGCGGCACGCGGTCGTACTCGGGACGGATCCGCGAGCCGAGGTGGTACGGCGCCCCGCGTCCGCCGAACACCATCCGGCCATCCGCGCTGCGCTGCCCGTAGACGATGACGTGCCGGTGATCGCTCCACGTCTCGCGCTCGCGCAACCCGATCTCGTCCCACATCGAGTCCGGCAACGGTTCCGTCGCGATGATCAGGGAGTAGACCGGGGCCAGGCGGCGCCGCGACCCGGGTATTCGCGCCGTGTAGCCCTCGGTCGCCCGCACCACGGTGGTGGCCCGGACGAGTCCGCGTTCGGTGCGCACGATCCCCGCTTCGATCGCCAGGGCGCGGGTCTGCTCGTAGATGGTCGCGCCGCGCGCGGAGACGACGTCGGCCAGGCCGCGGACGAGCTTCGCAGGCTGGATCACCGCGCAGTGGGGCGTGTACGTCGCGCCGAGTACGTCGGTGGCGTTCAGGCGAGCCCGCGCCTCGTTCGCCGAGAGCAGGTCGACGTCCAAGGCGTACTCGGCCGAGCCCGAGGCCTCGGCGCGCGCCCGCCGCAGTTGCGCCGGCGTTCTCGCCAGGACCACCGTCCCGCCCTCGGCGATGTCGGCGTCAAGGCCTTCGTCGGCAGCAACTCGGACGACTTCGGCGACCGCGCCGCGCATGGCGGCGTACTGCGCGAGCGCGGCCTCGCGTCCGGACTCGGCGGCCAGCTTGGCCGCGCTCACCGGGAACAGCGCCGAACACCATCCACCGTTACGCCCAGAGGCGCCGAAGCCGGCGATCTCGGCCTCCACCAACGCGATGCGCAACGAGGGGTCGGCGGCCTGCAGGTAATACGCGGTCCACAGCCCGGTAAAGCCGGCCCCGACGATCGCCACATCGACATCGACGTCGTCGGCGAGCGCCGGGCGCGGCACCGGCGCGTCGGACAGCTGGTCGAACCAGAGCGAGAGCCCGCGATATGCCGAGTTGTCCGCGCTTGCTCGCGTCATGGCGTCACGACGGGCGGACACGTCGAACGATCAGTTGAGGACGTCGGCCAGCGCCACCGCGGAATAGCCGTGGGCCTCGGCGACCGCCGCGTTGGTCAGCTGGCCCTCGTGCGTGTTCAGCCCCAGTGCGAGCGCGTGATCCCGGCGCAGCGCATCGCGCCAGCCGCGGTCGGCGAGCTCGACGGCGTAGGGCAGGGTCACGTTCGTGAGCGCGTAGGTGGACGTATGCGGCACCGCGCCGGGCATGTTCGCGACGCAGTAGAAGACCGATTCGTGCACGCGGTACGTGGGCTCGGCGTGGGTGGTGGGGCGGGAGTCCTCGAAGCAGCCGCCCTGGTCGATGGAGATGTCGACCAGAACCGAGCCCTTCTTCATCCGTGAGACCAGCTCGTTGGAGACCAGCATTGGCGCCTGTGCACCCGGTACGAGCACGGCGCCGATGACCAGATCGGCGTCGACGACGGCGCTCTCGACCTCGAACCGGTTCGACGCGATGGTCTGCAGATGGCCCTGGTAGATCCGGTCGGCCTGCCGGAGCTTGTCGATGTTGCGGTCGAGGAGCAGAACCTCTGCCTGCATGCCGAGCGCGATCGCGGCGGCATTCATTCCGGAGACGCCCGCCCCGATGACGACGACCTT
>JAVHVH010000069.1:0-58481 GCA_032160665.1 Pseudonocardiales bacterium | reverse complement strand
TTGCGGCCGGTGAACGGTCCAAAGCCGGGGGGTGCGGCTAGGGTGACCGCGATGGCGACCCGAGAGGTGCACGTCGCCGCCGCACGTCTCGAAGGCTGGCTGGCCGGCTTCACCGAGCGGCACGGCGACGGGCCGACCGTGGCCGATTCCGGAGTCGTCGCGCTGACCGGCGCGGACGGCGCGCGGGCCTGGATCGACGTCCCGTTCCCGCCGCTGACCGGACCGCTGCTCGAGCACGTCCAGCGCAGACGCCGGATCGGCGTGTTGCTCGTGCGCCGCAGCGGCCACGCGGTGGGCGTCTTCGACGGCCCCGACCTCGTCGCCTCCAAGGTCGATTCCAGCTACGTCCAGGGGACGACGAAGGCGGGCGGTTCGTCCCAGAAGCGGTACTCGCGGCGGCGCGACAACCAGGCGACCTCTGCGTTCGCCCACGCGGCCGACATCGCGGCCCGCATCCTGGGCGACGAGCGGCTCGAGGCCCTGCTCGCGGGCGGGGACCGGGAGGCAGTGCGGGCCGTGCTGGCCGACCGGCGGCTGGCGCACCTCGAGCCCACCGGACCCTGGCTCATTGTGAAGGACCCCAAGCTGCGGGTGCTCGCGTCCATGCCCGAGCAGTTCCTCGCGGTGCGGATCGTCCTCGATCCGTGACGGTGACGGTGGCGCTGATTGCGTAGCTCGGAGCAGCCCGTCCCGGAACAGCGACCAGCGCGACCATGATCGCTGTGTGGACCCCGGGAGCAGTCTCCGCGCTGCAGCCCGTGCGGCCGGTCTGGTAGGCATGGAGCCATGGGGATCGCAACGTGACTGCCGACGCCCGCCCGCCCTCTCTGCCGTCTCTGCCGGCCCGCCCCGCCTGGGCGGCGCTGCGCGACCATCACGCCCAGATAGCCGGTCGCCACCTGCGCGACCTGTTCGCCGCCGATCCCGAGCGCGGCACCCGAATGGCCGTCGAGGCCGAGGGGATCTACCTCGACTACTCGAAGAACCGGATCACGGACGAGACGCTCGGCTTGCTCCTGCGGCTCGCCGCCGAGTCGGGCCTGCGTGAGCGGATCGATGCGATGTTCGCCGGCCAGAAGATCAACATCACCGAGGATCGCGCCGTGCTGCACGTCGCGCTGCGGGCGCCGAAGGGCGAGCGGATCGCGGTCGATGGCGTGGACGTCGTCCCGGCGGTGCAGGAGGTCCTCGGCCGGATGGCCGAGTTCGCCGAGAAGGTCCGGGCCGGCCGATGGCTGGGCCACACCGGCCGGCCGATCCGCAACATCGTCAACATCGGCATCGGCGGCTCGGACCTGGGCCCGGTGATGGCGTACGAAGCGCTGCGCCACTACACCGACCGCAACCTGACGCTGCGCTTCGTCTCCAACGTCGACGGCACCGACTTCGCCGAGGCCACCCACGACCTCGACCCGGCCGAAACGCTGTTCATCGTGTCGTCCAAGACGTTCACCACGCTCGAGACGATGACCAATGCGGCCACCGCCCGGGAGTGGACGCTGGCCGCGCTGGACAGCAAGTCAGCGATCGCCAAGCACTTCGTGGCGGTGTCGACCAACGCCGACGCGGTGTCGAAGTTCGGCATCGACGTCATGAACATGTTCGGCTTCTGGGACTGGGTCGGTGGTCGCTACTCGATGGACTCCGCCATCGGGCTGTCGACGATGATCGCGATCGGTTCGGCCGCCTTCGGCGAGCTGCTGGCCGGCTTCCACGCGATGGACCAGCACTTCCGGACCGCGCCGTTCGAGGCGAACCTGCCGGTCTTGTTGGGGCTGTTCACCGTCTGGTACGCGGATTTCTTCGACGCGCAGACGCAGGCCGTCCTGCCCTACGACCAGTACCTCAAGCGGTTCCCGGCCTACCTGCAGCAGCTGACGATGGAATCCAACGGCAAGCACGTCACGCTCACGGGGGAAACCGTCGACTACGCCACCAGCCCGGTCTACTGGGGCGAGCCGGGTACCAACGGACAGCACAGCTTCTACCAACTGATCCACCAGGGCACCGAGCTGATCCCGGCCGACTTCATCGGGTTCACGCACTCGCTGAACCCGCTCGGCGCGCACCACGACATCCTGACCGCGAACGTCTTCGCGCAGGGCGAGGCGCTCGCCTTCGGCAAGACGCCGGAGGAGGTGGCGGCCGAGGGAACGCCCGACTGGCTCGTCCCGCACCGCGTCTTCGAGGGCAACCGGCCGTCCAACACCCTGTTGCTGGAACGCCTGACGCCGCGCGCGCTGGGCACCCTGATCGCGCTGTACGAGCACAGCGTGTTCACGCAGGGGACGATCTGGTCGGTGAACTCCTTCGATCAGTGGGGCGTCGAACTAGGCAAGGTACTGGCCAAGAAGGTCGCCGACGAGCTGTCCGCCGCCGACGAGCCGGATCTGCAGCACGACAGCTCCACCAACGCACTCATCCGCCGCTACCGCGACGCTCGCAAGGAGTCATGACGATGCAGTTGGGAATGATCGGGCTCGGACGCATGGGCGCCAATATCGTTCGGCGCATCCTGCGCGACGGGCACACGGCCGTCGCGTACGACAACAACCCCGAGAGTGTCGACGAGCTGGAGAAAGCGGGCGCGGTCGGCGCGCGGAGCCTGCGGGAGTTCGTCGACAAGCTGGACAAGCCGCGCGTGGCCTGGGTGATGATCCCGGCCGGCATCACCGGCAAGGTCGTCGACGACCTCGCCGAACTGATGGAGCCGGGCGACATCATCATCGACGGCGGCAACTCCAACTACCGCGACGACATCGATCGCGCCGCTGCACTCAAGCCCATGGGCATCCACTACGTCGACATCGGCACCAGCGGAGGCGTTTACGGCCTCGAGCGGGGCTATTGCATGATGATCGGCGGCGAGGACGACGTCGTCGCCCACATCGATCCCGTCCTCGCGAGCATCGCCCCGGGCCTCGGCGACATCCCCCGCACCCCTGGTCGCCAGGGTGACCCCGCGCCCGAGGAACGGGGCTACCTGCACTGCGGCCCCAGCGGCTCCGGACACTTTGTCAAGATGGTCCACAACGGCATCGAATACGGCATGATGGCCGCCTACGCCGAGGGTCTCAACGTGCTCAACCACGCCGACGCAGGCATCACCGAGCAGGCCCATTCGGCCGAGGTCGCACCCATCAACGACCCGCAGTACTACCAATTCGATCTCGACATGGCCAAGGTCACCGAGGTCTGGCGGCGCGGTTCGGTGATCGCGTCCTGGCTGCTCGACCTCACCGCCGGTGCGCTGCAGGCCAACCCGACACTCGAAGGCCTCGCGGGTCGTGTCTCGGACTCCGGTGAGGGCCGGTGGACGATCCGGGCGGCGATCGACGAGGGTGTGCCGGTACCGGTGCTGTCGGCGGCGCTGTTCGCCCGGTTCTCCAGCCGCGGCGAGGCCGTCTACGCGGACAAGCTGCTGTCGGCCATGCGCAAGGCCTTCGGCGGCCACGTGGAGTTGCCCACGGGGGAGTAGACCATGGACCTCGGACTCGGCCTGCCGGTCTCCGGCGCGTGGGCCACGCCAAGAAACGTCGCCGCCGTGGCGCGCGACGCCGACGCGGGCGGGTTCCGCGGTGTCTGGACGTTCCAGCGGTGGCTGGCTGACCAGCAGCTGCCCTCGGTGTATCGCAGCGTGCTTGATCCGATGATCGCGCTCGGCTATGCCGCCGCCGTGACGGAGCGGGTCCGCCTGGGCATCGCCGTGGTCAACGGCCCGTTCTACTCCCCGGTCGCGCTGGCCAAGCAGTTCGCGACGATCGACCGGCTCTCCGACGGCCGACTCGACGCGGGCGTCGGTCTGGGTTGGGCGCCGCGCGAGTACGCCGCGGCCGGCGTCCCGATGGAGGATCGCGGCCGTCGCTTCGACGAGTGGCTCGACTGCATGGACGTCCTGCTGACGCAGGATCCGGTCGAGTTCGCCGGCGAGTTCTACACGGTGCCCCGCTCGGACATCGGACCCATGCCGGTACAGCGTCCCCGGCCGCCCCTGCTCATCGGAGGCAGCGCGCCGGTCGCTCTGCGCCGCGCCGGCCGCCGCGGCGACGGGTGGATCAGCAGCAGTCGCGCGTCGCTGGACGACATCCGCTTGGCGGTCGAGACAGTCCGGTCCGCGGCCGAGAAGGCCGGCAAGGCCCGCGATGCGGTGCGCTGCGTGGTCCGCGGTGTGACGGTGTTGCAGGACGCGCCCGTCGACGGTGCCCACCGGGCGACGCTCAACGGCTCCCTCGACCAGATCCGCGACGACCTGGCCCTGTACGCCTCGGCGGGTGTCGACGAGGTGTTCCTCGACCTCAACTTCGACTCGGCCCGGGTCGGAAATCCCGACGCGGATCCGCACGTCGCCCTCGACTTGGTCGCCCGGTTGCTGCCGCTCGGCGCCGAGTCGTTCTGAGGACTAACGCAGAGGGTGGTCAGCTGAACCGCTTCGCCGCGGCGCGCACTCGTCGGGGCGATCCGTGCACCCATGGTCGGGCGTGAGCGGTGCGTCAGCCGACGATGTTCGAGGCCGTGATCTTGTAGATCCCGTCCTGCATGACCAGCTCGAAGGACCGGCGCTCGCTGCTGGAGCTGCCGTTCGTGACGTAGGTGACGGTCGCCGTCACGGAACCGGGCGGCGTCGCGGTCAGGTTGCTGACCGAGACCGAGTCGACGGACTTCCAGAACTTCTCGTAGTCACCCTTGCCGCCGGCCTGCGCGCCGTGCTGGTACTCCGGCGTCAGCCGCTTCCAGGCGTCATTGGTGTCGTCCGGCAGCAGGGCGTAGTAGTCGCGCACCGCGGCTTTGAGCTGCGTCGCGACCGCGGGCGGTTGCGACGGTGTGCTGGATGCCGATTGCTGCTGCGAGCTGGGCGCCGATTGCTGCTGGGAGCCGGGCGCCGACGATGCCGAGGACTGGCGCGCCGGACTGCTCGAACCACCAGCGGCGGGTGCATTGCCGCCGCCACCACCGGCCAGCTGGGTCACCAGCACCACCCCCAGGCCGACGAGCAGCAGCACCATCAGCGCGAAGATCAACGGCAGGCCGAGGCGCCGCCGCCGCCGTGGCGGCGGGCTCCCGGCGGCCCGGGCCTCGCGCTGCGAGCCCACCGCGGGCAGCGTCACCGTCGTCGACGGCGGTGCGGTGACCGGGCGCGGCGGCGGAGGAGCCAGCCGTTGTGTCGGGTCGATGCGCTGCGTCGGCGCCCCGGCGAAGGGATCCCCGCCGGTCGCATGCACCGCGGTGAGCGTCCCGGCGACCTCCCGCGTCGACGGGCGCGCGGCCGGATCGGACGCGAGCATCTGCATCAGGACGGGGGTCAGCGGTCCGGTCCGGCGCGGCGGCACGACCTGGCCCGACGCGACGCGGTGCAGCATCGCCATCGGGTTGTCGTCGGAGCCGAACGGCGGGTCACCCTCAAGCGCGGCATACAGCGTGGAGCCCAGAGAGAAGACGTCTGACGCCGGGCTCGACTCGGCACCGCGCGCGACCTCGGGCGCCAGGAACGCAGGCGTCCCGGTGACCATGCCGGTCGACGTGAGGGAGGCGTCGCCGATCGCGTGGGAGATGCCGAAGTCGGTGAGCTTGGCCGCGCCGTCCTCATCGATGAGGACGTTGCCCGGTTTCACGTCGCGGTGCACGATCCCCACGGCGTGGGCGGCGGTGAGGGCGGAGGCGATCTGGCTGCCGATCCGGGCGACCTCGTCCACGCTGAGCACGCCGCGTTCGCGGACGAGGGCCTGCAGGCTCTTCGACGGCAGGAACTGCATGATCAGGCAGGGCTGGCCCTCGAAGTCGACGACGTCGTACACCGGGACGGCGTGGGCGTGATGCAGCCGGGCGGTGATCCGGGCCTCGCGCATGGCACGGTTACCGGCGAGGTGGGCCTCGGCGGCGCTCAGGCCGGGCTGCGGATGCAGCTGCTTGACCGCGACCCGGCGATGGAGCCGCTCGTCCCAGGCTTCCCAGACGCTGCCCATCCCGCCCTCGGCGATGCGGGCGACGAGGCGGTAGCGACCGGCTACCAGCACATCCGGGGGGGCCAAAGAAGATCTCCATCGGTCGTCGGGCCGGCGATTGCTCCCGGATACCTACCCAAGAGTCGGCGCTTTGATAGGCGATCGCGGGGCTGTCGCACCACGATCGCCGTCAGATTGTGCGGACGATTACTCGGAGCCGGCGACGATCATCGCGTGGTGACCGGCGTTGTCCGCGTTGTGCAGGACGCACCAGTCCAGGGCGTTGCCGTCGTTCTCGAACACCACCGCGCCGCGACCGGGCAACGAACTCGGCACTGGGACTCCGGGTCACGCGTCGTGTTCCTTCTTGTCGCCGGCCCACTCGACGTGGAACGTCCCGTCCTTGTCCACGCGCCGGTAGGTGTGTGCGCCGAAGTTGTCGCGCAGACCCTGGATGAGCGCGGCCGGCAACCGGTCGCGCCGTAGCCCGTCGTAGTAGGCGAGCGAGGACGAGAACGCCGGGGTCGGGATGCCGGAGGTAGCGGCCTGGGCCACCACCCGGCGCCAGGCGTCGACGCCGTCCTTGACGGCGTCGGCGAAGTACGGCGCGACGAGCAGCGATGGCAGGGCCGCGTCCTCGTCATAGGCCTCCCGGATTCGATTGAGGAAGCGCGCCCGGATGATGCAGCCGCCGCGCCAGATAGTGGCCATCGCGCCGCGGTCGACGTCCCAGTCGTACTCGGCGCTGCCAGCGGCGATGTGGTCGAAGCCCTGCGCATAAGCGACCACCTTCGACGCGTACAGGGCGCGCCGCACATCCTCGATGAACGCGTCGCGGTCGGCGATCTCGAGGTCGGCGACGTCGGTGCCGAACGCCGCCCGGGCCGGCTCGCGCTGCTCGGCGTGCCCGGACAGCGCCCGCGCGAACGTCGCCTCGGCGATCCCGGTGATCGGCACGCCGAGGTCGAGCGCGCTCTGCACGGTCCAGCGGCCGGTGCCCTTCTGCTCGGCCTGGTCGAGGACGACGTCGATGAACGCCTGTCCGGTCGTCTCGTCCGTCTGGGCGAGGACGTCGGCGGTGATCTCGATCAAGAATGACTCGAGATCACCCTCGTTCCAGGTGCGGAAGATGTCGGCCACCTCGGCCGGCGTCGCGGAGAGCCCGTGCCGCAGCAGGTCGTAGGCCTCCGCGATCAGCTGCATGTCGGCGTACTCGATGCCGTTGTGCACCATCTTGACGAAGTGCCCCGCGCCGTCCGGACCGACGTGGACGCAGCAGGGGGTGTCGTCGACGACGGCCGCGATCGACTCGAAGATCGGGCCGAGCTTGTCGTAGGAGTGCTTCGACCCGCCGGGCATGATCGACGGACCGAGCAGAGCGCCTTCCTCCCCGCCGGATACGCCACAGCCGACGAAGTGGATGCCCTTGTCGCTGAGCGCGGATTCGCGGCGGCGGGTGTCGGCGTAGTGGGCGTTGCCGCAATCGACGATGATGTCGCCCTCGTCGAGCAGTGGGGTGAGCTCGTCGATCACCGCGTCGGTGGGCTCGCCCGCCTTGACCATGATGATCACCGCCCGCGGCTTGGTCAGCGACGCGACGAAGTCCGCCATCGACTCCGACGCAACGAAGGTGCCCTCGTCGCCGTGCTGCTCGAACAGCGATCTGGTGCGTTCGGGGGAGCGGTTGTGCAGCGCCACGGTGTGCCCGTGCCGAGCGAGGTTGCGGGCGAGGTTGCGGCCCATGACCGCCAGGCCGGTGACGCCGATGTCGGCGGTTGCGTCGCTCATGACTTCGACCGTAGTCACGTGGGCCCAGCCGCGCGCGGGCCACTACGACTTCACGCCGTCAGGCACTGGCCGTAATCGCTTCCAAACGCTAATCTAACGGGTGCGCGGGGAGCGTCAGCGACCGCTTTGCGGGCGCCTGAAGTAAGCCGGAAGGCCGTGTCGCCCGTGTCCACCTACATCTGGCCAACCATTGCCGGCGCGGTCGCGCACAGCACGCACACCACTTCGGCGCCGATGACGTGGGACCCCACGAACCACCTGCTGTCGCGCTTCGCGTTCGGGCCGACCGCCTCGACCCGTTCCTACGTGACCAGGTACGGCCCGGATGCCTGGTACAAGCTGCAGGTCGACCGCGGCAACACGTACCGCGGCTACGGCGGCCATGCCTCGGTCGCCGCTCAGGGGCCGCTCCTGACGATGTCGCCGTACGACGTGCGCGAATGGCTCAAGGCGCACGGGGACGAGTACGGCTGGGACGCCATGGACCAGCTCACCCGCGTCACCCTCGGCCTGCAGGCCTGGAGCGCAGCCCAGTTGTACGAGACGCTCGTCGACTTCTTCAGCAACCACCTCAACGTCCCGAACCACAACGGCGATGTGTGGAACACCCGGCACGCCTACGACCGGGACGTGATCCGCAGGTACGCCATGGGCTCGTTCACGAGCATGCTGATCGCATCGTCCAAGCATCCGGCGATGCTCACGTACCTGAACCTCGCGGACTCGACCAAGACGGCCGTCAACGAGAACTACGGTCGCGAGCTGCTCGAGCTGCACACCGTTGGGCTGCATTACAGCGAGAACGATGTCAAGAACACATCGCGCCTACTCACCGGCCGCACGCTGGACGAGCACCAGCACTACCTCTTCGACGACTACATCCACGCCACCGGAGAGGTGACCGTCCTCGGGTTCACGAACGCGAACACCGTGGCCAGCGCGGGGGAGAAGGCCGGTGACGACCTGCTGCGCTACCTCGCCGCGCACAGCTACACCGCGAACAACCTCGCCCGCAAGATGTGCGTCCGCTTCGTCTCGGACACCCCGTCGGCCGGTCTCATCGCTGCTGTCGCGAAGGCGTATCTCGACAACCACACGCAGATCCTGCCGATGGTGTCGACGATCCTGCGGTCGGCGGAGTTCTGGCAATCGCGCGGCAGGAAGGTCCGCCGGCCCACGGAGAACCTCATCGCGACGCTGCGGGTGCTGGGCGTTGGCGTCTCGAATTGGTCCGACGCCCTCCAGACCCTGCACTGGATGACCGACGGCATGGGCAACTGCCCACTCGAATGGCCGGCTCCCAACGGCTATCCGGACGTCGCCGGTGCGTGGCGCTCGGCCGGCACGCTGCTCGACACCTGGCAGATGCACCTCGGCTTCGTCGGCGGCTGGTGGGACGGGCTGAAGCCCGTCTCGGTCGTGTCGCTGTACGGAGGCACGCCGACCAACAGCGGCGACGCGATCGACCGGCTCACCCGACGGATCACCGGCATGCGATGGTCCACGGCCCACCGAACAGTGCTGCAGACCTTTCTCGATGAGCCGGCCACGACGAGCATGTCGAACTCGGTGCTGCGGTGGTGGGCCGAACCGCTCGCCGCGGTGATCCTCGACGGCCCCCACCACGCGCTGCGATAAGGACTCCTGATGACCGACTTCGACACCGCCGTGCGCCGCCAAGCCGAGCGCGTGCACTGCGAGCTGCAGGCCCAGGACGACGCGTGGGGTACCCGCGGGTGGACCCGACGGCGCTTCCTCGCCGGGATGGGGATGGTCGGGGCAGCGGCCCTCGGCAGCCAACTCGTCACGACCCGAGCCGCCTACGCGGCAACCGCGTCGACGGCCGACCGCACCCTCATCGTGGTGTTCCTGCGCGGCGCGGCCGACGGGCTGCGGATCCTCGTCCCGAACTCCGCGGCGCTCGGGCTGGACTACCTGCGCACCGTGCGGAGCGCACTCGTGCCCGGCGATGCCGATCTGGTCGCGCTGCCGGGGACGTCGGGGTGGGCGCTGAACAAGGCGATGGCGCCGCTGTATGACGGGCTGTGGGCAACCGGCGAGCTGGCTTTCGTCCCCGCGGTGTCGTCACCGGGAGTCAGCCGCAGCCACTTCCAGGCCCAGCAGTACCTCGAGAAGGGCGGCTCGAACACCGCGGCCAGCGGGTGGCTGGAGCGGGTGCTCGAGAACCTCGGCCCCGGCACAACCTTCCGCGCCGTGTCCGAGGGGTCGGCCACGCCGGTGTCGCTGGCCGGGATCCAGCCCTCGATCACGCTGTCCTCGATCGACGACTTCACGTTTCCGGGCTGGGATGAGATCCGGCCGGCTTCGCAGCAGGCGGTGCAGTCCCTGTACCGCGGACTGGGCGGAACACTCGGCGCGGACGTACCGAACACGATCGCGGCGTTGGCCACGGCGGCGCAGATCAGCGCCGCGCCGCCCGGCACCGTCGCCTACCCCGGCGGAGACTTCGCCGCCGCGCTGCGGGATCTCGCCGGGATCTTGCGCGCCGATGTCGGGCTGCAGATCGCAACCGTCGACGTCGGCGGTTGGGACACCCACACCGACGAGGTGAACGACCTCGACTACCACCTGGACTCGGCCGCATCCGCGCTCCGGGCGTTCATGGACGATCTCGGGCCCGAGCGGCGCAAGCGGGTCACGGTTACCGTCATGACCGAATTCGGCCGACGGGTGGAGATGAACGACAGCGGCGGCACCGATCACGGGCACGGCAGTCTGATCTGGCTGCTCGGCGGCGGCCTCGCTCGAAGCGACGTGTTCGGGAACTGGACGGCGCTCTCGAACGCCACCCTCGCCGACGGCGACGTGCCCGGCGTCAACAACCCGTTCGACGTGCTCGGGGAGTTGGTACAGAAGCGGCTGAACGCGGGCTTGACGGGCGTGTTCCCCGGCTACACCGCGTCCCCTCTGGGCCTGGCCACCACCACCTGACGATCGGGGGCGGTCACCGGTACATCGGCTTGAAGTACCGGTTGCTCTCGGTCTTGGCCAGCAACACGATGATCGCCACGTCGATCACGCCCTGGATGATGTTCAGCCCGCGCGAGAGCGTGGTCGCCGTACCGGCCAACGCGAACAGCGCGCCGAGCACGCCGAGGCCGGCGAACACCCAGGTCACGATGCGCGCCCAGTTCTTGCCCTTGCGGACCTGGAACGCGAGCGCGACATACAGCGCGAGGATGACCACCGAGACGACGATGGCGATGGTGATCGCACCGTTGACCAGATTGTCGAGGTGAGCCTGGTCCGAGCCCGGGTTGTCGACCAGGATGCGCTTGCGCAGGTCGTCCTTGGTCGCGAGCGTCACGATGATCCCGATCAGGCTGAGCAGCGCCGTCACGAACATCAGCCGGACCGCGTTGTCGACGCTCGCCGGCCGCTCGCCACGCTGTGGTGGCGCCCAACCCTCGGGCGGTTGGGGAGCCTGGGGGAATCCGCCTTGCTGGTAGCTCATCGCGCGTCCTCGCTTCGCTCGGAGAGCGACTTCTCCGGCGCTGTGTCTCTGTTCGCTCCGCAAGCGTCGCTCATCGGCCGGTCTCCTTCGTCGGGTAAGCCCGGTGGTACCCGGACGGCTTTCGCAGCTACCGTCCGGGCGTGACCGGCCCGGCGGAGATCGAGGTTAGCGGTCCTTGGCGCGCGCCCGCGTCAGGAAGTGCTCGTAGCTGTAGCTGAAGTGCTCGCCGGGTGAATGCGCCTCCTCCACGAGCTCGAGGTCGGCCTTTTCCAGCCACGTCCGGACCTGATCGAGGGCTGGGTAGTAGTGATAGCCGCCGCCGCGCCGGAGGTCCTCGCCGCGGACCGCAGGCAGGCCTCGGGCGGAAGCGTCCTCGAGCGCGGCAGTGATGAATTCGTCGTCGGTCATCTCGACGGTCAGGTACACCGGCCCGCCGGGCCGGACGGCACGGTGCAATGCAACGAGCACGGCGGGCCAATCCTCCGGGGGCACGTTCTCCATCGCCCCGATGCACATCACCGCGTCGAACTCCGACTGGAAGCCCGCCTCCTGCAAGCCCGTCCTGTGCAGGTCCACGGACGGGAACTTGGTCGACGCCCGTGCGAGCATGCCCGCCGACTGATCGATCCCGACGACGTGGCGACCGGCGTCGAGCACCATCGCGAAGTACTTGCCGGTGCCGCAGGCGGCGTCCAGCACGACCCCGTCCGCCGGGCACTGCTCGAGCAAGGTCATCACGAAGCGCCGATGCGTGGGATCGATCGCCGGTTCGTCCTCGTCATAGGTGACCGCGAACTTCGTGTCGAAGCTCTCCTCCACGCCACGTCGCTTCTCGGCCAGCCAGTCGACACGATTCATGACCCGTCCTTCG
Organism: Pseudonocardiales bacterium; assembly: GCA_032160665.1. Taxonomy (GTDB): domain Bacteria; phylum Actinomycetota; class Actinomycetes; order Mycobacteriales; family Jatrophihabitantaceae; genus Jatrophihabitans. The sequence goes on along the minus strand of JAVHVH010000069.1, from coordinate 46,408 downwards.
ATCGGTAGGGGTTGTGCGCCTACCAGAGAGGATGCGCGGCGACCTGGACGGGACGAAAGGGTAACCGGCCTCTATATCTGGGGCCGCCCAGAGGCTCATACTGGATGTAGGCCCAGACCGTGCTGAGCGGCGCCGCGGGTGAAACACCATTGGGATTTGTCGGGCTGTGGGTAGTTTGAGACCTGTCGCCGAACCCCGCGCGCTGACTTCGTTCGTGAAGAGGACGCCATGCCATCGTCATCCATCCGCGGCGCGATCGGGGCAGCCTGTCTCGTCGCGGCGTTCCTGTCGCCCATCGGTCCCGCGCGGGCGAGCGCGGCACCGCCGTCGACGGCGCCGGACTTCGGCTCGAATGTCAAGATCTTCAACCCGAGCATGCCGCAGAGCCTGATCCAGGCAACGGTGGATGCAGTAGCCGCTCAACAGGTTGACAACGAGATGGGAACCCAGCGCTACTCGCTGCTGTTCATGCCGGGCACCTATGGCACGGCCGCGAATCCGCTCGTGTTCCAGGTCGGCTACTACACCGAGGTTGCCGGGCTCGGCCGGTCCCCGAGTGACGTCACGATCAACGGCGAGGTCAACGTCTACAACCGGTGCCTGGCTCCGAACAACTGCATCGCCCTGGACAACTTCTGGCGCTCGCTGTCCAACCTGACCATCAACCCCCGGGGCGGAACCGGCTGCCGGACGAACACCGAGTTCTGGGCGGTGTCGCAGGCGGCGCCGGTGCGCAGAGTCGCGGTGACCGGCGGCACGACGTTCATGGACTACTGCACGGCCGGCCCGTTCTACGCGAGCGGCGGATTCATGGCCGACTCCACCGTGAGCGCGACGGCCGTCAACGGCTCCCAGCAACAGTTCCTGGTTCGGGACAGCAGCATCGGCGGGTGGTCCAACGCCGTGTGGAACCAGGTGTTCGCCGGCGTCCAGGGCGCACCAACCCAGTCGTTCCCCTCGCCCCCGTACACGACCCTTCCCACCGACCCGGCCAGCCGGGAGAAGCCGTACCTCTACGTCGACGCTGCGGGGGACTACAACGTGTTCGTCCCGCAGCCACGCACCAATTCGGCCGGTACGACGTGGGCGGCCGGGCCGACCCCGGGCCATTCGGTCCCGCTGCAGGACTTCTTCCTCGCCCGACCGTCGGACTCGATCCAGACGATCAACAACCAGCTGGCGCGCGGCCAGAACCTGATCTTCACGCCCGGGGTCTACGACGTCGACCGCACCATCAGGGTGAAGCGGCCGGACACCATCGTGCTCGGGCTGGGCCTGGCCACGCTGACGGCGGTCGGCGGAGCCGTCCCGCTCGCTGTGGCGGACGTGCCGGGGGTCGACGTCGCCGGTCTGATGATCGACGCCGGCAGCGTCAGTTCACCGGCTCTGCTGCGGGTCGGCACGGGGCGGGCCGAAGCGGGCCAAGCGCGCTCGCACAACAATTGGTCCGACCCTGCGGACCCGACCGGCCTCCAGGACGTGTTCTTCCGGGTCGGCGGCCCGCACGCCGGCCAGGCCGACGTCGCGCTCGAGGTGAACAGCGACAACGTGATCCTCGACGACATCTGGGCCTGGCGCGCGGATCACGGCGCCGGCGTGGGCTGGTCGGTCAACACCGCCGACACCGGCGTCGTCGTCAACGGCGACAACGTGACGGCGACCGGGCTGTTCGTCGAGCACTTCCAGAAATACAACGTCATCTGGAACGGTGACGCCGGCCGAACCGTCTTCTTCCAGAACGAGCTGCCCTACGACGCGCCCGACCAGGCCGCCTGGCAGCACGACGGGGTGCTCGGGTACGCCGCATACAAGGTCTCCGACACGGTCACCACGCATGAGGCGTGGGGGCTGGGCAGCTACATCTACACGAATGTCGACCCCACCCTGCACGTGACGAACGCGTTCGAGGTGCCCGCCAACCAGCCCGGGGTTCGCCTGCACGACCTGCTCACGGTGTCTCTCAACGGCGCCGGCACGATCGATCACGTCATCAACGGCGTCGGCGATCCGGTGACGCCGACTCACCAGGGACCGAGCACGGTGACCAGCTACCCGTGACGCCTCGTGCGGCCGCTCAGCCGAGCTCGAGGCCGGGGTAGAGCGGGTTCGCGGTCAGCATCTCGTCCGCGGCGGCGTGCGTCTTGTCCGCGACTCCGTCGGCGATCGTGTACTTGGCCTTCGACGCGCCGCCGGAGGCCGCCGCGGTGGGCGACGTCGACGTGAGGACGTCCACGATCAGCTCGGCGACCCGGTCGAACTCGGCCGGGCCGAACCCGCGCGACGTCAGCGCCGGCGTGCCGATGCGGACTCCGGAGGTGTACCAGGCGCCATTCGGATCGCGCGGGATCGCGTTGCGGTTGGTGACGATGCCCGCGTCGAGCAAGGCGGACTCGGCCTGCCGGCCCGTCAGCCCGAAGCCCGTCACGTCGATGAGCACGAGATGATTCTCGGTGCCGCCGGTGACGAGTGCCGCGCCCCGCTTCATCAGGCCTTCGGCGAGCGTGACGGCGTTGTCGGCGACGGCCTGCGCGTAGGTCCGGAACGACGGGCGCCGGGCCTCGGCCAACGCCACCGCCTTGGCCGCCATGACCTGTCCGAGCGGGCCACCCAGGACCATCGGGCAGCCACGATCGACGGAGTCGGCGAACTCGGGTTGGCACAAGACCATGCCGCCCCGCGGCCCGCGCAGCGACTTGTGGGTGGTCGTGGTGGTGACGTGCGCATGCGGCACCGGGTCGTAGTCCCCGGTGAACACCTTGCCGGCCACGAGGCCGGCGAAGTGCGCCATGTCGACCATCAGGACGGCGCCGACCTCGTCGGCGATCTCGCGCATCGTCGCAAAGTTGATCTTGCGCGGATACGCCGAGTAGCCGGCGATGAGGATCAGTGGGTTGAACTCCTTGGCCGCGGCCCGCACCTTGTCGTAGTCGAGCAGCCCGGTCTTCTCGTCCGTCCCGTACGAGGACTGGTGGAACATCTTGCCGCTGATGTTGGGACGGAAGCCGTGGGTCAGGTGCCCGCCGGCGTCGAGAGACATGCCGAGCGCGCGCTGGTCACCCAGCGCGTGGCGTAGGTCCTGCCAGTCGGTCTCGGACAGGTCGTTGACGTGCTTGGCGCCGGCCTTCTCCAGCGCCGGCGACTCGATGCGCTGCGCGAGGATGGCCCAGAACGCGACCAGGTTGGCGTCGATGCCCGAGTGGGGCTGGACGTACGCGTGCGGTGCTCCGAACAGCGCAGTTGCGTGGTCGGCGGCGGCCTGCTCGACGGTGTCGACGTTCTGGCAGGCGGCGTAGAAGCGGTGTCCCACGGTGCCTTCGGCGTATTTGTCCGAGAGCCAGGTGCCCATCGTCAGCAGGACGGCGGGCGAGGCGTAGTTCTCGCTGGCGATCAGCTTGAGCGAGCCGCGCTGATCGGCGAGTTCGCTGCGGATCGCGCCCGCCACGGTTGGCTCGACGGCCGCGATGACCTCAAGGGCATTGCGGTACGCGGCCGATGCGGTCGTCGCGTCGAAGGGTTCGGACATGGGCACGCCTCCTGCGGGAACGAGGTCGACGCCGCTGGAAACGGAGTGCGCGGCGTCAGGTCAATCGGCTCCGCGGTGGTAGGAGCCACCTTACGAACACGCCAGTCACGGCTCGCCACGAGGATAGCGCCGTCAGGTGGTCGGGCGGCGCGTCGGGTCGACGAGCGAGGCCACCCACATGCGCCCAAGCCAGTCGGCGAACCGCTCGTCGGTCCACCCCCGGCCGTTGACCAGTTGGTGCCAGAGCATGCCGTCGGTGGTGGCCCAGATCAGGTCGCGGCACTCCTGCTCGCTAACGGCGAGTTGCCCGGTGGCCGCCGCCTCCGCCGCCATGACGCCGATACCGGCGTAACGCTGCCGGCCGACCTCGTCGAGCATCTCGGCCGCGCTCGCCTCGGTGGCCGCCGCCCCGTGCAGAGCCAGCAGGAACGGGGTCATCCGCCGGGCGGTGGCGGTCGAGAACCGCGCCTGCATCTGCAGTCGCGTCCGGAGATCCGGCTCGGCGCGGATGGCCTTGACCTCCGGGCGCTCGTGAAAGACGACGGCCTCGTCGTCGCCGCCCACCGTCACGTCCCAGACGCGGTGCAGCAGCGTCGCCTTGTTCTTGTACGTGGCGTAGATCGTCTCCGGCGCCACCCCGGCCGCGCGGGCGATGTCGGCGATCGTCGTGCGGCCGTAGCCGTGCTCGACGAACAGGTCGTGCGCGGCGCGCTGGATGTCGCGGCGCGTCTGGCGGGCCTGCTCCTGCCGGCGCGACGAGTCGTAGGACCTCTTGACAGACTCCGCCATATCAGTTACACCATACCAGTATTCAAAGTAGTTTCACTGTATTGGAGTGGGTCATGATCGTATCGGACGCGGCGTGGACGTCGGTGGCGCCGAACTGGGATCGACTGCGCGACCACGTCGAGGCGATGAAGGCCGACCTCACCGACCAGCTGGTCGCCGGCCTACAACCCCTGGCCGGGCAACGGGTGCTCGAGCTGGGGTCCGGCACCGGCGAATTGGCCGCCCGGCTCGCCGTCGAGACCGGACCGGCCGGCACCGTGGTCGCCAGCGATTTCGCGGACGGCATGGTGGATCTGCTGGCCCACCGGCTCGAGGGCGTGCCCGGCACCGAGGTCGCCAAGATCGATGCCTGTGCCATCCCGCTGGAGTCCGGGTCGGTCGACGTGGTCGTCTTCCGAATGGGGCTCATGTTGACGCCGGACCCCGACGTCGCGCTCGCGCAGATCCGCCGCGTGCTGCGCCCGGACGGCCGGATCGCCGTCGCGGTATGGGGCGCGCCGCAGGACAACCCGTGGATGACGTCGGTGGGCATGGCGGCAATGATGCACGGACTGGTCAGCGGTGGCCCGCCGATCGGACCGGGTGGCCCCTTCTCGCTCGCCGATCCCGACGATCTCGAGAAGCGCGCCCGCAACGCCGGCTTCGGCACAGTCGACGTCCGGGTCGTCGAGACCAGCCAGCACTTCGACTCCGTGCAGGAGCACATCCAGGTCGTGAGCGCGCTCGGGCCGCACATTGCCGCCGCGCTGGGCGCGGCCGCGCCCGAGTCGCTCGATGCGGTCCGCCGCACCGTCACGGAACTGACGTCGCAGTACCGCGACGGCGACGGAGTCCGGATCCCGGTGCGCGCCCTGCTGTGCTTCGCCGGCACCTGATGGGGTTGCTACCGGCGTTCGCTGCGCTCGCGCCGCAGCGCCGCTATGTCGGCCAGCGGCCCCAGGTGCGCCAGCTTGTCCCGGTTGATCACCGACCGCACCGTGCACACCTGACCGTCGATGATGTCAAGGCTGAAGACGTTGACCAGCCGGCCCTCGGCGTCGCGGGTGGCCGCGCCGGGCTGACCGTTGACGTGGGTGAGCGCGATCGTCACGCCGAGTGCCCGCATCTGCTCGCCGAGCGACAGCAGTAGCCTCGCAACCTTCTCGCGGCCAGCAATGACGTTGGGCCACGACGGGCTCATGCCGCCGGAATCGCCATAGACCTCGACGTCGTCGGCGAGCAAGTTGATCAGCCCGTCCAGGTCGCCCTCGCCCATCGCGGCGAGGAAGCGCGCGGCCAACTCGTCACGCTGCTGCCGGGACGACTCGAACCGGGGCCGCTGCTCGGTGACGTGCTGGCGGGCCCGGGCCGCGAGTTGCCGGCAGTTCACCTCCGACTTGCCGACGATGGCGGCGATCTCCCGGTACCCGTAGTCGAACACGTCGTGCAGGACGAACACCGCGCGTTCCACCGGCGTCAGCCGTTCGAGCACGAGCAGGAACGCCATCGACAGCGAGTCGGCATCGGCCGCGTGCGTCGCCGGGTCGGATACCGCGGCGTCGGCGAGCAACGGCTCGGGCAACCAGGTGCCGACGTAGCTCTCCCGGCGCACCCGAGCCGAGCGGAGGTGGTCGATGCTCAGGCGCGTCGCGACCGCGGACAGGAACGCCTTCGGCGAGTCAATGTCCGCGCCGTCGGACTGCGCGCGGTGGTAGCGCAGGAACGCCTCCTGGACGATGTCCTCGGCATCCCCGACGCTGCTGATCATGCGGTACGCGATCGAGAACAGCAGCGGGCGCAGCTGTTCGTACACCTCGGGCATCAGCGTCCTCATTCCGTCCCTGCGTCCGGCTCCATCGTCTCGCTGTCGACGAGCCCGTGCCGGAAACCGTCTCGCCACCTGGCCCAGCGGGGTTGCCAGCCCAGCTCGCGCTTGGCCTTGGCGTTGGACGCGCCGCGTATCTGGGTCATCATCGACGCCGCGACCTCGCCGCCGGCCAGCCGTCCGATCCACGTCGGCACTCGCATCGGGCGCTTCGCGCCGAGCGCGTCCGCGAGGTAGGGCAACCACTCGGCGACCGGCGCCGGTTCGTCGTCCACGATGTTGTAGACGCCGCGGCCGCGCGTGAGGGCGGCGACGGTCGCGGACGCGGCGTCGTCGACGTGGCACATCGACCACACTCCGGAGCCGGCCCCGACGATCGGCATCCGGCGCTTGCGGACCACGTCGGCGATGAAGTCCGACGCGCCCGGCCCGTACAGCGAGCCGTAGCGTAGGACGACCCCCTCGATCGGTGCGGCAAGCACGGCGCCTTCGAGATAGCGGATCGCGGCCAGGGTTTGGCTCTGATCGCGCGGCGGCGTCGGGTCCAACTCGTCCTGCTCGGTCTTGACCGGTCCGCCGGAGCGGGCATTGGGCCAGCCGGTGTAGCTCTGTGCGATCACGCGCGGGACGCCGGCGGCCGCCGCCGCCGCGAGCAGGTGGTCGGTCCCGAGCGTGCGCAACGTGTTGGTGACAGCGAAGTCCCGGTCGAAGCGGCGCAGGTTCGTGCCCATCGCCGCCAACGCGGTCATCTGGTGCACGATCACGTCGGGCTCGGCCTTGGCGACCGCTTCGCCGACCGCCACCGGGTCCAGGCCGTCCATGATGAGTGAGTCGGCGCCGAGCTCGGCCAGCATGTCCAACTTGGCGGGGCTGCGCGTCGTGGCCACGACCTCGTGACCGGCGTGGACCAGTTGCGGCACCAGCCGGCGTCCGATGGCGCCGCTGGCTCCGGCAATGAAGATCCGCATGACCTTGCCTCCAGTGCTTCGCTCTGCGATGTCACCCCTCAAGACGGAACACGGGGAGCCGTTGTGACACCGCCCGCATCGGGTCGGCGGAAATTACTAGGTCGTCCTACTATCGAGGTATGGGCACCCCGCGTTCCGGCTTCGATCAGTACCGACTGAGCGAGGAACAGCAGCTGCTGCGCAAGTCCGTCCGTCAGCTCGCCGACGACAAGATCGCCCCGCGCGCCGCCGAGGTCGACCAGAAGAGCGAGTTCCCGCGCGACGTGTACGACGCGCTGGTGCGGGCGGGATTCCACGCCGTGCACATCCCGGAGGAGTACGGCGGCGCCGGTGCCGACGCGATCTCGGCGTGCATCGTGATCGAGGAGGTTGCCCGCGCCTGCGCGTCGTCCGCGCTCATCCCCGCCGTCAACAAGCTCGGCTCGCAGCCGATCATCCTGGCCGGCTCCGAGCCGCTCAAGCAGCAGGTGCTGCCGACGATCGCGTCCGGCGCGGCGATGATCAGCTACGCGCTCTCCGAGCGAGAGGCCGGTTCCGACGCCGCGTCCATGCGCACGCGCGCAGTACTCGACGGCGACCACTGGGTGCTCAACGGCACCAAGTGCTGGATCACCAACGCTGGGGTATCCACCTGGTACACGGTCATGGCCGTCACCGATCCCGGGGCGGGCGCCAAGGGCATCTCGGCCTTCGTCGTGCGCAAGGACGACCCGGGCTTCTCGGTCGGCGCCAAGGAGCGCAAGCTCGGCATCAAGGGCAGCCCCACGTGCGAGATCTACCTCGAGAACTGCACGATCCCCGCCGACCGGATCATCGGCGAGCCCGGCACCGGCTTCAAGACCGCGCTCCGCACCCTCGACCACACCCGCCTGGCCATCGGCGCGCAGGCGCTGGGCATCGCGCAGGGCGCTTTCGACGCCGCCGTCGACTACATCAAGGAACGGCGCCAGTTCGGTCAGCGGATCGCCGACTTCCAGGGCATCCAGTTCATGATCGCCGACATGGCCATGCGCATCGAGGCGTCCCGTCAGCTCGTCTACGCCGCTGCCGCGCGGGCCGAACGCGAGGAACCGGACCTGACGTTCACGTCGTCGGCCGCGAAGGTGTTCGCCTCGGACACCGCGATGTCAGTGACGACCGACGCGGTACAACTGTTCGGCGGGGCGGGCTACACCCAGGACTTCCCGGTCGAACGGATGATGCGCGACGCCAAGATCACCCAGATCTACGAGGGCACCAATCAGATCAACCGCATGGTGATGGCCCGCAACCTGCTCAAATGACGTGATCGTGGGCCGACCCGCGGGTGCCACCCGGCGCGTCGGCCCACGGACGTCAGGACGTCAGCTCGCGAACGGCACGCGCGTCCAGGTCAGCACCTGCGACCCGTGCGGCTGCACGGTGACCCGCAGGTAGTTGTTCACCCCGGTCGAGCCGTCGATCGTGATGCGCGACAAGTTGGTGACCGGAGTGGTGATCTTGTAGAACGACAGCCACGCCGAGCCGGCCGCCAGCGGGTGGTCGCTGTTGTAGACGTGGCTGTCGCCGTTGAACAGGTACACCTGGCCGCTGAATGCGGCCGACTCGCGGGCGATCGCGGCGACGATGGGTGTGAACGCGTAGTAATCCGCGTAGGACGGGTTGGCCACGGTCGGGTCGAACATGTCGGCCTGAGTGAGCAGCGTGACCGCGCGGTCGTGGTGCTTCTGCGCGACGGCGAACGCGGCATGGATGTTCTGGATCACCGCACTCGTACGAGCCAGTACTTCCGCGGCCTGCTCGGGTGTCGGCGCGGTCTGCCCGGTCCACGGAGCCATGCTGTTGTTGCTGCCCACGACGTGCAGGGCCGCGAACGACACGTCCGCCCGTTCCCACCGCACGTCCTCGGGAATGCCCTGGTCAGCCTGCGAGACCACCGTGGCCGGGTGCGCGCCGAGCGTGGTGCCGGGGTTCGCGAAGAACAGCTGGCGAATCGCGCCCAGCCGGTCGAGCGGGTTGTAGCTACCGTTGTTGGCACGGTGGCAGTCGGTCCATTCGTTGTCGCCGACGGTGTACACGAGCGGATCCTGGACCTGGTCGAACTCCTGCTTGATCATCTGGAAGTACGCGTCGCTGCAGACACTCGACCCGCTCTTGATGTCGCCGAGATGGTCGACCCACTGCACTTTCGGATCGGCGTTGAGCTGGGCGATCACGTGAGGGAAGTTTGCGATCTGGGCGTCGCCGTACGGGATGTCGCCGATGACCGCGAAGGTATACGGATCTTCGGGGTGGCTACGGTCCTGCGCCGCCGATGTCGGCATGGCGGCGAGTCCGAGGGTGCCGGCGGCGACGACCGCGAGCGCGATGCGGTGCCAGGTCTTCACAGCTGTGCTCCATTCGTCCGAGGATGCACAGCGACCATCGCGGCCGCGAGCGACGGGGACGTGAACGCGAGCCAAACGGCGACGGTCGAACGTCAAACGTCGCGCAGACCCACGCAATCGAGTGACCAGAAGGTGTCGTTGTAGACGAGGGCTCCGCTCATCGCCGCCGTCCAGCCCGGGAGGACGACGACCTGGAAGGCCGGGTCGGGAATCCGCACCGACGGGCGGCTGAACCCGTGATCGCTCGCGCGCTCGAAACCGAGCCGCGAGTAGTAGCGCGGGTCGCCTTCGAGGAACACCAGTGGCGCGCCGAGCAATTCGGCGTGCTGGAGGGCGTGGCCGACCAGCGCGCTACCTAGGCCCTGACGCTGGTGGTCCGGACGGACGCCGAGCGGGCTGAGCACGAGCACCTCGACCAGCTGCACCGGCGCATCCACCCACGACGTCGATAGCTGGACGTGCCCCACGAGCTCGCCACCGATGTCGGCGACGAGTCCCGCTCCACGATCCGGACGAGTGCGCAGCTGCGCCGCCAGCTCGGCGACCTTCGGCGCGCCGAACGCCTGGGTGAGGACGTCGCGCACCGCGTCGTCGTCGGTGTCACGCTGTTCACGGATGATCACCCCGCCCAACTTAGGGTCAGAGGTTCGGCGCCGGCGTCATCGAGGTGGCCGGCCGGTACGGCGTGTTTGACACGGCGAAGGAGTTGTCGGCGGCGGGCGAGCTCTTCTTGCCGACGATCATCATGGCGACGCCGGCGGTCAGCACGAGCACCGCGGCAACGGTGGTGAGCCAGAAGCCGAGCTGAGTCCCGCGGCTGATGGCCGTGTAACCGAGGGCGCCGGCAAGATCCTCGAGCTTGATCGACTGACCGTTCAGGGTGACCGTCCCGTTCAACACCAACCCGCGCGCCGCACCCTGGAGCGCGATCGTGACTAGTGCGAACAAGATCGCTATCAGGCCGGATCGACGGACCGGGTTCTTGCCCGGCTTGGCCGGCTTGCTCGAGAGGAAGCGACGAAGCACCAGCCCGCCGAGAACGACCAGCAGAATCGGACCGATCGCGCCGACAGCGCCTGCTTGCCAGGCATGTGCCTGGACACCGATCTCGTGATGGCTACCGTGCACGTACCCGATCGGCTTGAACCACGGCAGGACACCGCCCACGACCGCGACGAGCGCGGCCGCCGGGATCAGCCAGGCCACCATCGGGTTGCGCGCCTTCGACGGGTTCGCGACTGAGGTCGAACTGGGCGGCGGCAGTGCGGTCATGGCATTCCTTTTGTCCGAGGGAAGCACAATGTAGCGCCTAAACTCACGCAGATCACACATAGATGTGCACTGATCGAGACGGTGCGGATGGATCTGGTGGACGCACCCGAATCGTGCGTTCCCGCTAAGCGACGACGCGGTTCAGCTGGTGACGTCCTTGGTGGTGATCCGTGACCACGCCAGGCTGAGGAAGATCGCGGCATAGGCCACGTGCACCCCGGTCCACCGGGTCAGGTCCGACCAACTGATCGACGTCCGAAGGAACTCGCCGAAGTTCAGCCAGTTGTGCGTGAGCAGGGCCGGATGGATGCCGGACAGCTGCGGCACGGCATCGAGCAATGCGGAGAAAACCGCGATGCTCATCGTCGCCGCCATGGCTGCGATGGCGTTCTCGGTGAGGGTCGAGACGAACAGGCCGCCGGCGGCGAGCCCGAACAAAGCGATCGTCACATAAGTGACCACGCCGAGGGTCCGCAGGAGGGCGTTGCCGATGCCGACGGTGTCCCCGGAGAGCAGCACGAGCGAGTGCAGGCCGAAAAGCACAGCGCCGGTGATAAGTCCGATCGCGGACACAACCAGCACCGCCAGTCCGGTGAAGGTAGCCACGGCGAGGGTTTTGACCGCGAGCAGCCGCCCGCGCGGCACCGGCACAGTCAGCAGGTAGCGCAGCGTCCCCTGCCCGGCTTCGCCCGCGATCGAGTCGCCGGCGATGACCCCGATCACCAGCGGAAGGAAGAAGGGAATGGCCACCGTGATCGCCGTGAACACGAGGAACAGCCCGTTGCCGGTGATCCGTCCCAGGAATTGCGGACCCTCGTTGCCTCCGGGATTGCTGATCTTCACCGCGACGCCGATGAAGATGGGCACGACGGCCAGCACGGCGAGCAGGATGCCGTTGCGCCTACGAGTCAGCAGCAGGCGCATCTCGCCGCGGTACAAGCGCACGAACGCCCCGGGGTAACGCCTCGGCGCGACGTCCTGGGAACCGGCGACCGGACGCGGGTCAGCGGAGGACATCGAATCCCTCACCGGTGATCGACACGAACAATTCTTCGAGGTCGGGGCGGTCGACGTTGAGGCGTCGCAGCCGGGCCCCGGCCTGGACCAAGGCCTTGGCCACGTCCTCCACGGCGACCGACCCCAGCCGAGCGGTCACTGCGCCATCCGGGCCTGTCGCTGCGGCGTCGAGGCCGAGTTGGCGCATGGTCGCGATCGCCGTGTCGCCGTCCGGCGTGTCGACGCGAATCGTCGGAGCGCCATCGGCCAGGACGTCGTGCAGGGTGCCCTGTCGAACCAGCTTTCCGCCGGACATCATGCCGACGTGCGTGGCGACCTGTTCGATCTCGCTCAACAGATGGCTGGACACCAGGACGGTCGTGCCGTCGGTGGCGAGGTCGCGGATCAGTCGACGTACCTCGCGGGTCCCCTGCGGGTCGAGGCCGTTCGTCGGCTCGTCGAGGACCAGCAGATCACGCGGCTGAAGCAGCGCCGCCGCCAGTCCGAGCCGCTGTTTCATGCCCAGCGAGTAGTTGCGGAACTTCTTTCCCGCCGCGGCAGTGAGCCCGACCCGCGCCAGCGCGGCGGTGATGCGCTGCGCGGAGGTCGCCGGATTGGCGGTGGCGTCGCTGAGATCGAGGCGCCGCAAATTCTGCGCCCCGGTGATGTAGGGGTGGAAGGCCGGCCCTTCGATCAGCGCGCCGACCCGCGGCAGTACTCGGGCCGACGCGCGTGGCATGGGCTGTCCGAGCAATTCGATCTCACCCGCGTCGGCCGCGATCAAGCCCAACAGCACCCGGATGGTCGTCGTCTTGCCAGATCCGTTCGGTCCGAGGAAGCCGTAGATCGCACCGCGCGGCACCACCAGATCGACGGCGTCGACCGCGACCTGGTCCCCGAATCGACGGGTCAACCCCGTCGTGCGCACTGCCGGATTCGACGTCGCCCTCGCCTCGTCCACGCCAGCCGAGAGCTGCCCACTCACATCTACATCCGGCGTTGGGATCGACACGTAGCGACGAGGTCAGTTCGGCGTCGTCGCGGCGATGTGCTCCAGCAGCGCCGGCTGCACGGCTCCGATGAACGTCCGGCCGTCGGCCAGGATCACCGCATTGAGCAGTGCCGTGTGTAGTAGCCGAGCGCCCGAGTTCCCGACCGGGGTGGTCAGCTCGTTCAGCGTGCTGCCACCCAGCGCCGAACCCAGACCCTGCGAGCCTGCGGGTACCTCGACCACCGAGGTCCAGTCCTGGCCGAGCACCTTGGGCTGCGCGCCGCCGGGCGCCGCACTGCTGTTCCCGGACGTCCCGGCCGGGCCGGATTCCGTGGTGGACTTGTCCGAATGCGAGCCCCGGGGCCGGTCCCCGGGCTGGCTGGTCGTGCCGAACGGGTCGTTGGAGACGGTCGCGCCGGCCGGGGTGTGGAACGTGAAGGTCGACGCCGACGGCTTGCCGAACGAAATGCTGGTGAAGCCGGTCTGGAATGCGGGGGTCGAGCTGCTGCCGAACACCTGAACCTGCAGCGGCACGTACTTCTTGGCATCGATCGCGATCGTCACCTTGCGCACCGTCGAATTCGCGTCGCGGGGGCTGATGGCCAGGGTGTACGCGGCCCGGTTGGCGACCATCGTGGACGGGTCCACGGTCACCGCCGTGCTCGGCCCGACGGCCTTGAGCACGCGGGCCGCTACGGCGGCGGGGGTGACGTCACTCGCCGAGGGCGTTTCCCCGCCCGGCCTGTTGTTCTTGTCGTTCGGGAGCGTCGAGTGGGTCACCGTGTTCGTGTCCGAGGTGTAGGTCCACACGTCCGCACCATTGCGGACGACGTCGGCCTCGGACAGCTCACCCAGCAGCGCGACCCGCTGCTTGTCGGGACCACCGACCCATACCCGAGCCGAATGCGTGCCCGTGATGAACGTCTGCCACGACAGCGACGCGCCGGACTGATCGCCCGGGAGGCTCGGAACACCCAGATTCGCGGTCTCTTGAACCTCCCCGGACAGCGTCGTCGCATCGCTACGCAGCACCGCCGCAATAAGTTGCGCGGCGGTCCGCGAAGGTAGCGTCGGGCTGGCCCCCGACGCGAACGCGGTGGTCAGCACTACTCCGGCGACGACTGCAGCGGCAACCAGGACCGGCGCCGCCCACGCCACGCGGCGCCGGACGCGATCAGTGTGTGGACCGGCGAGCGGGAAACGCGACATCCGTCGATCATGCGCCACCGGCACTGAGAACGCATCACTTCTCGGCGCTGTACAGGCGATTCATGCGTCGATGACGTCCTTCGCGTCAGAACGAGCCGGTGTGGCGTAGGTGCGCGGGTCGCCCGTCCGGATCGAGCAGGGCCCGGTACAGCGGCGTCCCCCACGCGCGAGTGGCCCGGGAGAGCTGCGGCGCGGCGTACGGGCGCAACCGTCCTGGGGGTCGCGGCCCGGTTCGTCCCCGATCGTGCCAGCGCTTCAGGTCCGCGGCGCTGGTAGCAAAGGCCCGGAACGCAGTGACCGGGTCGATCAGGTCCGCATCATCGCCTGCTTCGCGATCGAGATGTTCACGGGCCAAACGGAGCCGTAAATCGCGAGCGAATCTCCTCGCGCCGCTGCCGAAGCTGTCGATCACGCGGGGCTCCCGATCGTCGCGCTCAGCGTCCACGACGGCGCAGGACAGTTCGGAGTCGTGCGTCCACGATCGCCGGTTGACGTTGTCCGAGCCGACCGAGGCCCACACGTCGTCGACCACACACACCTTCGCGTGGACGTAGACCGGCGTCGCGGCGTGGTTCTCGAGGCCGTAGATCGCTGCGCGCTCCCCGCCGGCGGCGTGGATCTCGTCCAGGGCCTGCTGGCGTCCGATCAGGTTGAGCGGCAGCGCGAGCCGGCCGTCCTGGTCGGGGAAGTGCGGAATGACAGCGATCATGTGCAGGTTCGGGTTGTCCTTGAGCGCGCGGGCGAAGCAGGTCACGATCTCGGTCGACCACAGGTACTGGTCCTCGACATAGATCAGCCGGTGGGCCCGGTCGATGACCTTGTTGTACGCCCGGGCCACGCTGCGCTCACCCTGAGGGGCGAACGGGTATCCGCGGCGGCGGTACGGATAGGTGCGCAGCAGCTGCACGAAGCTTGTCCCGCGTGCCTCCGGATCCGGCAACTGAGCGGGCAGGGGACCTGGGGTCCGGTCATCGCGTCTGATCACTTCACTGATCAGGTAGATCGGATTACGGGTCAACGGTTGGGGGTCGGTCCATCGCTCCCGAAAGACAGTTTCGACGTCGCCCACAGCGGGGCCACGGACCGCGAGCTGGATGTCGTGCCATGGCGGGCGGGGGCCGTACACCTTCGCCATCGGTTGTCGCTGTCGATCCCCGTGATGTGCCGGGCCGTCGTGTCGGCTGTGGCAGAGATCGATGCCGCCGACGAAGGCGACGTCGAGTTCCCCTCGCCCCGGATGACGCAGCACGACGAACTTTTGGTGATGCGAACCGCCCGGGCGTACCCGCATGTCGAGCAGGCACTCACCGCCAGCGGCCTCGATGTCCTCGCCCAGGTGCCGGTTCTCTTGTTCGCTGAATGAGAGCCGGTCCAGATGCGAACGCCAGATCAAGCCCTTGACGACGACCCCGCTGCTCGCCGCGTCGCACATGACGCGCGAGACCTCGGTACCGGGCCCGTCGAGCCGTTCGTCCGGATCACCGCGCCAATCGGTGAACAGCAGCAGGTCGCCGGATCGCATCAGCCGCACGCAACGCAGCAGCTCGGCGAAGTATGACTCGCCGTGGATCAGCGGTTGGATGTCGTTGCCGGCGGACCAGGCCAGTCCGTCGTCACGGCGGCGATCCAGCTGCGTCGCGGGATTGCCGCGTTCGGCCGCGCTCAAGAACCAGTCCGTCACCGCCACAGCCCCATCTAACCCGCACAGCCCGGGCCGTCGCGGGCCCACCGTCTATCGCGTGCGCAACCAGTTCAGGCGCAGTCCTCATCGGGACTCAGTGCCGTGCTGACCCGCGCCCGCAGGGTCACCCGGCCCGGATGTGGCGAAGTGACGGTCACCCAGCCGTTCCGGTTGTTCGAGATGCAGGCCTCGCCGTCGGTCACTCCCCACATTTGGCTGCTCCGGACGTGGACCGTCGCCGTGCCGGACCCGCGGAAGTCGAGCACCACGGACGCGGCGCCCAACGTCACGAGCGTCGCCGGCCCCGACACGATCCCTTGGGCGTTCCGCACCCGCCACACGCGCCAGTTGGCGTCGTGCCAGACCGGAATGAGATAGGACGGGGGATGAGCCAGCAGGGCCGACTCGGCCTTGCCGCCGAAATCGATCGGGACTCGGGGCAGGGCCACCAGCGACACCGCGTTGTCGTCGAGCCAGTGCCGGTAAGAGGTCGCGGTGATGGGGTGATAAAGGACCGCGTTCTGGCTCATATCGGTCTGGCGTTCCCAGCCCCGGGCGAGCGGAAAGTGCTGAGCGACCCACAGCGACTCCCAGTGCTCTCGCGTGAAGACGATTTCGAGCCGCCCCTTCGCCGGGTCCTGCGTGCGCAGGAAGTTGAGGACACCGGCGTAGTAGACGCGCGACTGCGACGGATCGGCCGCGCCGCGCGCCATCGACGTGATCGACGGCCAGATCGGCCAGAGCCCGCCGAAAGCGATCAGTACGACCGATACCGATCGTCGCCAACGCACGCCGGCGAACTGTGGCAGGACGTGCCAGACAAGGGGGAGCGCGACGAGCTGGCCGAGCCGCGCAAGGTTGCCGCCGATGGGATTGGGCACCAGGAACGCGCCAACCGCCGCGATGGCGTAGGTGACGCCGAAGGTCCGCAGGACGGGGTTGCGCCGGAAACCGACGGCGATCGCCGCCGCCGCAAAGGCCGCCGTCCACAGGAACACCCGGGAGCTGAACGGGAACGCGCCGCTTGCGCCACCAACCACGATGGACACCGCGACACCGGCCACAGCTGCGGTGAATGGCGCCGCGCGACGCCATCCGTACGCGCTCACGAGGGCCGGGATGGCCAACAGCACGAACGCCCCCGCGAGTGGGCTGGACAATGACGCGCCCGCCGCCAGAACAGTCGCGGCGACCGGGCGGCGCACCCGGATCGCCCACAAGCCCCACACTGCGAAGGCCACCCCGACGAGGTAGGGCACCTGACCGATCAGCAGGTCGGCCGCCAACACCAGTGCGACCGAGACGTGGTAGCCGAGTCGCAGCCGCGACCCGGACGACGGAGCCAGCCGACTCGCTCCGATGGTGGCCACGAGCACCGCGGCGACGCCGGTGACCGCCGCGCCCAGATGACTGGAGACAGCGGGGTATATGACCGAATACCCGGGCAATGCCTGACCCGAGTACCACCAGTTCGTCCACGCCGTCAGGCCGTCGTGCTGCGCCGACCAGGCGCGAAACTCCTGCGCCGGCCAGTCCGGACCCCAGCGCGCGAACGCAGCGATCGTGGCGGCCAGCAGGACCCCCAACGCCGCTACGCCGGAGTCGACCCAGCGCGCGCGTCGCGAAACCGTGCCGCGCGAGAGCAGAAGTTCCGCCACTGTTCCACCGTCCCCTGGACACCTGTACCTAACCTGAACGCGGGCCAAACTGCCAGAATCGCAGCACCCTTGACCGTCGGCGCGGTCAGAGCCGGACGGTGGCGCGCTCCTGCGACATCCGACGCGCCAATACGTCCTCGTCCGTGCAGTTGACCACGATCACGACGGATCCGCCGACCGACATCGGCGCGAACACCGTCTCGATCCAGTCGTGTGGCGACGACCAGCCCCGCGTCGTCAGGACCCGCGCACCGGGCGCCAGGCCGACCTGCGCCGCTCGCGCGACGACCTCGCCGCGGGTCAGTCCCGGCACGGCCGGGTCATCCGGGCCCGCAGGCATCTGCACACCCGCCCAGGCGTCGGCCTGCGGACGGACCGCAGCCACGTAGTCGTTCACGCCGGCCGGGTCTGCGCCCCGGAATCCGACGGCGGCCGAGGCCGCGATCGCGTAGACGTCGGCGATCCCCGTCGCGGCGAGCATCGACGCCTCGTCGACGAAGGCCACGTCGGCGTCGCCGTCCGCGGTCAGGGCCAATCCGGCGCTCAGGCATCCGAGCAGCACCGGCACCGAGATCCAGTGCGGCGGCAACGCGACGAGCGCCGTGTCGCCGACGCCGAGGCCGAGTTCGTCGCCGAGCAGGTGGTGCGTCTTGGCGACCCAGTTCGCCAGCGACTTGGCCGACAGTTCGGACCGCTCGCCGCTCGACTCGTCGTAATAGGTGACGAACGGGCGCCCCGGGTCACTGGCCAGCAACTGCGCGAACTGCCGTTCCGGCGTCGTGGATCCGGTGCTCAGTTGATGCACTTCGAATCGATCGGCGCCGGGGTCTTCGACGTGGAAGCCTTCGGCGTCGTCGCCGTGGACGACTTCGAGCCGGCGGACTTCGACGCTGACCCCGCGCTGTCGGTATTGCCGATCACCTTGTCCACGAAGCGCTGCACCTGCGCCTTGTTCACCTGGAGGACTGAACTCCCGTTGATCGTGGCCGGCGTCGTCGGGATCGTCTTGCCGATGATGTTGTTGGCCTGCAGCTTCTGCATCTGACGCGCGAGGTCGGTCAGACTGAGGCCCTTGTCGAGGACGACGTTGCGCTGGATCGCGTTGCCCAGCGCGTTCAGCTCGAACAGGATGCTGCCCGACGCTACTTTGCGGAACGCGGCCGTGAGGAAGTACTGCTGGCGGCGGACGCGGTCGAGGTCACCTCGGGGTAGAAAATGCCGCTGCCGCACGAACTCCAGTGCAGTCTTACCGCTGATCGTGTGCTTGCCCTTGGACATCTTGAACCCGGAGCCACCGTCGAGACCGGCGGCCTGGTTGGCGGCCGTGGTGTCGTCGACGGCGTGGCAGAGGTTGATCGGCACGCCGCCGAGCGCCTTGCTGATCTCGTAGAAGCCCAGCAGGCTCACCTGGATGTAGTGGTTGATCGTGAGGCCGGTCAGGTTGGTGACGGTCTTCAGCAGCAGGTCGGCGCCGGCCGTCTGCTTGTCGCTCTCCGGGCCCGGCGCGGCGTTGTATCCGTAGAGGTAGGCCGCGTTGAGACGGTCCTGGCCATGTCCGGGGATGTTGACGTACGAGTCGCGGGGCAGCGAGATGAGCGTCGCCTTCGAGCCGTTCGCCGGGACGTGCAGGATCATCATCGTGTCAGTGGCCTTGCTGCCACCATCGCGCCCGACGTGCAGCTCCTTCACCTCGGCGTCGGTCATGTTGGTGCGGTCGTCGTTGCCGACCAGCAGGATGTTCTGGTCCGTGCCGTCGATGTCATGCTGCCCGCTCGGCGGCGCTCCTACGGCAACGTTGCGCCGGGGCACACCGTTGTCGATGGCGCGGAAGGTGTACCAGTAATAGCCGGCCGCGAGCAGCAGGGCGACCGACAGAAGGGTCATGGCTGACAGCGCGATGCGCGAGGCGCCGGAGCGCCATGAGCCCGCACGCTGGCGGCCGCGGTGCCGTCCCCGCGGATCGAGATGCGGCGGCAGACCCGCGCCCGATTCCGCGGGTGGGTAGTAGGACGACATCCGGCGAGCGTACAAGTACGCATTGTGTTAAGTGCCTGAGCTCAGCGGTTGCGGGGCTCTCAGTTGATACAGCCCAGACCGTCGGTGGCGTCCGCCGCCGATCCGCCCCCCGACACGCGGGTTCCTCCGGACGAGGAGGGCGCCGTGGCGGTGCCCTTCACGGCGCGCCCGTCGGTGCCGAGGACGAGCGTGACCCGCGCGACGTCGGGCGTCTGGATCGGCTTGGCCTGCGGCACGACCTTCAGCACCGCCTTGGCCTGCGCCTCTTGACCGGCCCGATATTCGATCGTCGTGGTCGGTGTGGTCGACGGCGTCGAGTCGACGGTGTTGATCCGGAAACCGAAAACCCTGAGGGCATCCGCGTTGCGCGCGGCGAGCCGGGCGGTGTCGGTCCCGTTGAGGACATCGACGGTGACGGTTGACGGGTTGGCGGCGGTGGCGCCGGCGAAGGCCGAGTCGCCCAAGCCTGCGAGCTGGTTGATGAAGGCCGGCATTGCGGCCCGGTTCACCTCGACGATCGAGGTCTCGACCCCGTCGGGGTAGATGAGCTGCGAACCGTTGTTCGGGATCGTCGCGAACGTGATCTTGCCGGACGTCAGCGACTCGAGCTGCCGCGCCAGGGACAGCAGATCCAGCTTCGGGTCGGTCAGGAGCGAGCCTCCGACGGCGGTGAGCAGGTCCTGCATCTTGAACGGGTTCAGCAGCGTGCCGGCGGAGGTGACCTTCTGGAACGCGGCCTTGAGGAAGTACTGCTGGCGCTGGATCCGGTCGAGGTCGCCGTGCGGCAGGCCGTGCCGCTGCCGCACGAACGCCAGCGCCTGCTCGCCCTTGATCACCGAGACGCCCTTCGGCAGGTCGATGCCCGAGTACCCGCTGCCGAACGCGTCGCGGTCGGTGGTCTTGTTCTGCGCGGCGTTGAGGCAGACCTTCACCCCGCCGATGGCCTCACTGATCCGGTAGAAGCCGAGCAGGTTCACCTGCATGTAGTGGTCGATGTGCAAACCCGTCAGCGCGTGGATCGTCCTGATCGTCGAGATGATGCCGGCGCTCTCGGCGCCCTTCTCGCTGCGGCCCTGCACCTGCGCGGCGTGATACCCGTCGGGGTAGGCAGCGTTGATCTTGCCCTTCCCGTAGCCGGGGATGGACACCCACGAGTCGCGCGGGAACGAGACGAGCGTCGGCCGGCCGCCGTCGTGCGGGACATGGAGGACCATCATCGTGTCGGCGTTGGCCGTCGACTTGTCGTGCCCGCTGTGCAGGGCCCTCAGCTCCGCGGCGGTGGCCCCGGCGCGGGTGTCGTTGCCGATCAGGAGGATGTCCTGGTCGCGGCCGTCGGGGTCGTCCTCGCCGGCCGCCAACCCGGGGACGGCGTCGCCCCGCGGGACCGAGGCGGAGAAGTTGCGGAATTCGGCCCAGGCGACGCCGCTGGCGACGATGATCAGCAGCGAGAGCAGGGCGAAACCGGCCCGGACGCCCACCGCCACGCCCCAGGGGATCCCGGCGCCGCGGGGCACGGCGGCGGAGCGCCGATCGTCCGTGTGCGGCTCGGAGGGCATCGGGTCGAGGCTAATCGCGCGGGCGCGTCCCGCCGGGATCGACACGATCCGGTTGTGTCGCCAGTGACGGATGTTGATTCTGGGAACTATGGGGCAGGACTAGCTCTGTGGGACTTTGGTCCGTAGTCTGGGCCCGGCGCGGCGTGTCGCCGCATTGGGTCGGGAGACGAATGGTAATGGGCCGAGGTGCGCGACCCCCGCTGGCAAGGACCCTCGTGGTCCTGGCCGCCGCGGTGGCGGCCGTGTTCCCGACCGCGGTCTCCTCGTCGCTGGCGGTCTCGGAGACCTTTACGGTCCCGCCGAGCGGCTCGTTCACCGTCGAGATGCGCGGCATCGGGCACGGTCACGGGATGAGCCAGTACGGCGCGCAGGGGGCCGCGAGGGCGGGCAAGACTTACCCCCAGATCCTGGCGTTCTACTACGCCGGCACGACGCTCACGACGCTGCCGGCATCGTGGATCCGGGTCGGGCTGAGCGGTTTCGGCGCGACCACCACGGTCGCCGCGGAGGCCCGGCTGACCGTCGCGGGCGTCAGCGGTGAGCTGCCCACGTCCGGCGTGAGTCGATACCGGCTGGTGGCCGATTCCGGCTCCGGCCTCACCCTCCAGCAGCTGAAAGCGGCAGCGGGATCACGCTGGACGACCTACCGAAGCGGGTTGTCGAACCGGACGTCGTTCTATCGCGCGACCTACCCGATCCGGCTGTTCACGGGGGACGGCGCCAGCTACCGATACTTCGGGACTCTCCGGGCGATCCGAACGGCGGCGACTGGGTCGGCCGGCGGCGTCTACACCGTCAACCGCGTCTCGATCGACCATTACACGGCCGGTGTCGTGCCGCGCGAGATGCCCACCTCGTGGCCCGCGGCCGCGGTGAACGCCCAGGCGGTCGCGGCTCGCTCGTACGGTCGCTACGCGGTCGAGCATCCGCAAAGCTCCGAGTACGACATCTGCGACACCAGTCAGTGCCAGGTCTACGGTGGTCGCGCGTATGTCAGCGCCTCCGGCGTCCGGCAAATCTCGGAGTATGCGCCCGCGGCGGACAACACCGCGAACCAGGTTTTGACCTACCGCGGGTCGACGATCTTCGCCCAGTTCGGCGCGTCCGACGGCGGCTGGACGGTGTACGGCGGGCAGCCGTACCTGAAGGCGACGGCCGACCCCTACGACACGGCCGCGATCGATCCCTACATCACTTACACGAAGGTCATGCGGGCCGCAGCGGTGGCGAGGTATTACCACCTGGCCACCATTACGAAGATCGAGATTACCCAGCGCGACGGCAACGGCGCGTGGCGCGGGCGGGTGCTCGCGGGCTACGTCAACGGGATCGACAGCGTCCACAAGGCTCAGCGCATTGCGACCACCGGCTTCGGGCTCGAGGACGCGTTCGGCGTCGGCACGACCTGGTTCCGGCTGCTGCCGAGCTAGCGAGTCGCCGCGGCTGGGAGTGTGCGAGGCTGCACCGCATGACCGACGTCGATGCGGTGATCCTGGTGGGCGGCCTTGGCACTCGACTGCAGCCGCTGACCCTGTCGACGCCGAAACCGATGCTGCCGACTGCCGGCGTCCCTTTCCTCACGCACTTGATCACCCGGGTGCGCGACGCCGGGATCTCGCACATCGTCCTCGGCACCTCCTACCGGGCCGAGGTCTTCGAAGATCATTTCGGGAACGGCAGCACGTTCGGTGTCGAGCTCGAATACGTCGTCGAGTCCGAACCGCTGGGCACCGGCGGCGGAATCCGCAACGTCGCCGACGTTCTGCGGGGCGACACCGTTCTGGTCTTCAACGGCGACGTCCTGATCGGGTCCGATCTCGGCGCGTTCCTCGACACCCACCTCAGTCGCCATGCGGACGTCACGCTGTGCCTGCATCGCGTCCCGGATCCGCGCGCGTTCGGATGCGTCCCCACCGACGCAGACGGGCGGGTGACCGCATTTCTCGAAAAGGACCCGAGCCCCGTCACCGATCAGATCAACGCCGGTCTCTACGCCTTCCGCCGCGAGGTGATCGACTCGATCCCGGCCGGGCGCCCGGTGTCGGTCGAGCGAGAGACGTTTCCCGGCCTGCTCGCGGCCGGGGCGCTCGTGCTCGGACACGTGAACGACGGCTACTGGCGCGACTTCGGCACGCCGGCCGACTTCGTGACGGGCTCGGCCGACCTCGTGCGCGGCATCGCTCCGTCGCCCGCAGTGGCCGCACCGGGCGAACGTCTCGTCCTGCCCGGGGCCAGCGTCGACGCGAGCGCGACCGTCTCCGGAGGGTCGACGGTCGGCGGCGATGCCGTCGTCGGCGCCGGGGCCGTCATCGACACCGCGGTGCTGTTCGACCGCGCGCGCATTGACGCCGGTGCGGTCGTGCGCCGCTCCATCGTCGGGGCCGGCGCGACGATCGGAGCGGGTGTGGTCCTCTCGGGCGCCGTCGTGGCCGACGGTGCGAAGCTCGCGGCCGGCGCCGACGTGCCCGCCGGTGCCCGCGTGTGGCCCGACGGCGAGATCCGGTACTGATGACCGGACGGGTATGGGACGCGGGCCGGCCGGTCGACATCCTGGCCACGCTCGGGCCGCTCCAGCGCGGCCCGCACGACCCGGCACACCGCGTCGACGCGGCCGGCCGGTTCTGGCTCGCCTGCGCGACGCCGGACGGTGCCGGAACCCTCGCGGTGCTCGCGGAGGGGACCGAGGTTTCGGCCCACGCTTGGGGCGACGGGGCCGGATGGTTGGTCGACCGGCTGCCCGTGCTGCTGGGCGCAGGCGACGACTGGACGGGACTCGACGTCACCGCCGTGCCGGTGCTGCACGAGGTCCGCCGACGCCGTCCGGGTCTGCGGCTGCCGTGTACCGGTCTGGTGATGGACGCCCTGGTGCCGGCGATCCTCGAGCAGAAGGTGACAGGGCAAGAGGCGCGGCGCTCGTGGCGGCTGCTGTTGCGACGCTTCGGGACTCCGGCGCCCGGGCCGGCAGCTGGGCTGCGGGTGCCACCGTCGGCGCGGACCCTTCTCGACATCCCGACGTGGGACTGGCACCGCATGGGCGTCGAGCTGAAACGCCAGCGCACGATCCGCGCCGCGGCTTCGGTGGCCCGACGCGTCGAGGAGTGCGTGGACATGGCGCCGGCCGATGCCCTGGCTCGGCTGCAGCTGGTGCCCGGCATCGGCGTGTGGACGGCCGCTGAGACCGCACAGCGCGCCCTGGGCCATCCGGACGCGGTGAGCGTCGGCGACTACCACCTGCCCAACATGGTCGTGCACCTGCTGACCGGTCGCCCGCGCGGCACCGACGCCGAGATGCTCGAGCTGCTCGCGCCCTGGGCGGGCCACCGGCAACGGATCATGCGGTTGATCGAGCTGACCGGGATCGCCGCGCCGCGGTACGGGCCGCGCTTCGCCTACACCGACATCCGCGCGATCTGACGGTCAGTCGGCGGCCAGGGCGGCGTCGGACAGTGTGGGCCAGGCCTGCCTGGCCCACTCGTCGAAGTCCCGGTCAGCCAGGGCGACCAGGCCGAGGCCCGCGGCCGGATCGATCCACACCATGGTGCCGCTCTGCCCGAAGTGCCCGTACGTCTCGGCCGAGTTCGTGCGTCCCGTCCAATGCGGCGACTTGTGCCCGCGGATCTCGAAGCCCAGCCCCCAGTCGTTCGGGTCCTGCCCGCCGTAGCCGGGGAGCACGCCGCGCAGGCCCGGGTACTGCACGGTGGCCAGGTCGGCGACGGTCGCCGCGCTGAGCAGGCCGGTCGGGCTGAGCAGCTCGCTGATCACTCGGGCCAGATCGGCGGCCGTCGAGACGCCGTCACGGGCGGGCGAGCCGGGCAGCGAGGTGTTTGTCAGGCTCAGCGGCCGCGCCACCGCCTCGTCGAGGTAACGGGCGAACGGCATGTCCGTCGCTGCCTCGACGAGTTCGGCGGCCAGCTCGATGCCGACGTTGGAGTAGACCCGACGCGCCGCGGGCGGGAACGAGCGCATCGGCCGCTCGGGGGCGAGCCCGGACGCGTGGGCCAGCAGGTGCCGCAACGTGGCGCCCGGGACGAGCGCTTCGTCGGCCGGGTCGTCGAGCGAGACGGCTTCCTCTTCGACCGCGACCAGGATCGCCAACGCGGCCAGCGGTTTGGTGACGGAGGCGAGGGCGAACTCGTGGTCAGTCGGACCGTGGGTGGCGATGACGCCGGACGCGTCGACCAGGGCGGCCGCGGCGGTGGGCACCGGCCAGTCGTCGAGCGCCGCGAGTACCCGCGAGGTCATGTCCGGGTCCCCGCGGGATCGCGTAGCGCCAGCGGAGCGATCTCGTGGGGTGCGCTCATGTCCCGAGCCGCTTGCGGGCCCTCTCGACGACCCGGGGCAGTTCAGGGGACGCGCCCGGTGGCAGGTCGTCCCAGGGGAACCACCGCAGGTCGACCGACTCCTCGCTGCGCACCGGCTGCGCCCCGTGCGGCGCGACGGCGAGGAACCGCACGTCGAAATGTCGGGTCGGGATCCCCAGCGAGCAGGTGATGGCGTGGACGTCCAGGCCGAGCGGGGACTGGTCGAAGGACAGCGAGCTGATCCCGCTCTCTTCGCGGGCCTCGCGGGCGGCCGCGTCGAGCAGGGTGCGGTCATCGTCCTCGCAGTGACCGCCGAGCTGAACCCACATCCCGGCGCGCGGGTGCAGGGTCAGCAGCACCGACTGCGTGGTCGGGTCGACGACGAGTGCGCTGGCGGTCAGATGGCCGGGCACGCATGAACGCCACATGGCATCGGGACGCGCGGCGAGGAACCCGAGGAACGCCTGACGGACCGCGGCGTCGGTTGCTTCGTGCGGACGCATGTCGGTGATCACCTGGACGGCGTCGGCGTGCAGGCGGGGAGCCGGCATTTCGGCTCCGACCGCGTCCGCCCGCCCGAGCGCGATCGCCTCGGCCGTACCGAGGCGGAACATGTCCTCGTCGGCCGGGCGCACCAGGTCGCGGCTGCCGGCGCCGTCGTCGGGCAGCTTCCCGTCGGGCGCGAGGCCGCGCACGACCGCGACGGGGATGCCGCCCAGCTTGCCTTTGACGAGATCGGCCGCGCCTGCGATCTCGTCGGCGACGGCCACCTGCGTCACACCCAGCCGGTTGCCGTATCGGTCGAACTGCCCCCGCGGGTCGGTGACGGCGGTGATCCCGGCGACCCCGATAGCGACGTCGGTGAGACCACCCCGCCACGGCCGTCCCATCGTGTCGGTGATGAGGACGCCGACGGAGACGCCCAACCGCTCGCGCAGGGAGTCGCGCAGTTCGTGGGCCGAGCGGTCCGGGTCCAGGGGCAGCAGCGCGAGTTCGCTGCGCGAGACGTTGGAGACGTCCACCCCGGCGGCGGCGAGAACCAGCCCGTGCCGGGTCTGGACGATGCTCAACGGACCGCGCCGCGCAACGACGCGGACCGTCTCCGCCTCGATCGCCGCCTGGCGGGAGGCCTCACGGGCGTCGGAGTCGTCGGACTCGAGGGCGACGAGGCGTCCTTCGATCTTGGAGACGACCTTCGATGTCACCACGAGCACGTCGCCGTCCTGCAGCACCGCATGCTCCGCGATCGCGGCAGCGAGATCGTCCCCGGGACGCAGCTCGCCGATCCCGAGCACCGGCAGGACCTCGATCCGCGGAACGGCGTGATCGCCTGGAGATGTCATAGGGCGAGCTCCACTGCGGACCGCACCATCGCTGCGGTCGCTTGGTCGTCGGTCATCAGCAGGGGCACCGCACGGACCGCCACGCCCGGCACCGTCGCGGTGTCGGTGTCGTGGATCAGCCAGCCGTCTAGGAGGCCGTCGTCCGAACGCGAGCCGTAGTACTGCCCCACTCCCTCGGCGCTGACGTCCACACCGATCACCGGCAGGCACGCGTCGGCCATCCCGCGCACCGGGGCGCCGCCGATGA
The DNA here is from genome assembly GCA_032160665.1 of Pseudonocardiales bacterium. Taxonomy (GTDB): domain Bacteria; phylum Actinomycetota; class Actinomycetes; order Mycobacteriales; family Jatrophihabitantaceae; genus Jatrophihabitans. The sequence continues at coordinate 19,688 of JAVHVH010000069.1, read as the reverse complement.
TCGGCGAAACGCCGACGACGGGAGCGGGGCCGGACTCGATCGCCTCGCGGATGCCCGGTACGCCGAGCACCGTGCCGATCGAGACGACCGGATTGCTCGGCGCGATCAGGACGACGTCGGCCGTCGTGATCGCTGCGAGCACGCCGTCGCCCGGAAGCGCCTCGTCGACGCCGACCTGCACGAACGCGTGCGCCGCCAGTTCGGCGCGGTGCCTGACCCACCATTCCTGGAAGTGGATGGCGCGGCGCCGGACCGGACCACCGTCGTCATCGGCCAGGTCGACGACGACGTGCGTTTCGCACCGCTGATCGGACATCGGCAGCAGCGTCACCGCGAGTTGCCAGCGCTGGCACAACGCCGCGGTGACGTCGGTCAATGAGTAGCCGGCTTCGAGCATCCGGGTGCGCACCAGGTGGGTCGCGATGTCGAGGTCGCCGAGCGCGAACCAGGACGGTTCGGCGCCGTAGACGCTCAGCTCGTCCTTGATCCGCCACGTCTCGCCCTTGCGGCCCCAACCGCGCTCGGCATCGTGGACACCGGCCAGGGTGTACATCACGCTGTCGAGGTCGGGGCAAACCCGCAGCCCGTGCAGCGTGACGTCGTCGCCGGTGTTGACGATCGCGGTGATCTCGTCGTCGGGGCACGCCGCGCGGACCCCGCGCAGGAACCGAGCGCCGCCGATGCCGCCGGCCAGAACCGCAATTCGCACGCGGTCGAACCTACGCGATGCCGATTTCGGCCCGGCGCGCCTTCAGCAGCGACCCCACCTCGCGCAGCGTCACCTCACGGGCACCCAACTCGACAGCCCGCGCCCGCAGGTGTTCGGGCAGGTCGTGGTGCCAGCGCCACGGGTGGTCCTGGAAGAACCGGGGCGGGATGCCCAACGCGTCGGCCATGGCATGCAGCTCTTCGCGGGTGTCGGCGAGCAGGTGACAGAAGCGGGTGAACCGCAGCCCCGATCCCGGGTAGGAGCGGACGGCGTCGACGTAGCAGGCCATGGTGCGAGAGACGACCGGAGGTTCCTCAGCGCTTGGCCGCGACGAGCAGGCCGTCTCCGACGGCGAGTAGCACGGAGACGAAGCGGGCGTCGTCGCGGACCGCGCGACCGAGGTCGCGCAGCACCGTGGTGTCGGCGTCGCGCTGCGACATGTCGGCGACCCGGTCGTGCCACAGGGCGTTGTCGAACGCGACGATCCCGCCCGGCCGCAGCAACCGCACGGCCTGCTCGTAGTACACCGTGTACGCGGTCTTGTCGGCGTCGACGAACACGAGGTCGTAGGCCTCGTCGCGCAGCCGCGGCAACACCTCGGCCGCCGAGCCGTTGATCAGCCGGTAGCGCGTGGACGCGATGCCCGCCTCGCTGAAGGCCTCCTTGGCCGCGCGCTGGTGTTCGCCCTCGACGTCGATCGTGGTGAGAACGCCGTCCGCGGCCATGCCGGCGAGCAGGTAAAGCCCGGACACCCCGGCGCCCGTACCGACCTCGACGACGCTGCGCGCACTGGTGGCGGCGGCCAGCACCCGAAGGGTCGCGCCACCGGCCGGACCGATCGGGACGCAGCCGAGTTCGCGGCCCCGGTCCCGGGCCGCGACGGTCACGTCGTCCTCGACGGCGAAGGATTCCGCGTAGGAAAGGCTGGCTTCGTTGAGCATCGCGTCGGCCATGCCGGAACCCTATCGCCGCGCGGGCCGGGATCAGCGCATCGAATCGAGCAACAGCTCGAGGTCGTCGACGGTGGTCAGCGGGTTGACGATCGCGAACCGGGTGCACACCTGACCCGCGTGCTTGGTCGGTGTCACGAAGCCGATCTGCTCGTCGAGCAGCCGGCTGCTCCAGCGGGCGTAGGCGTCGGCGTCCCAGCCGATCCGCTCGAACACCAGGACGGAGAGGTCCGGTTCGGTGAGCAGACGGACGTGATCGCGCGAGCGGATCAGCTCGGCGCCGGCGCGAGTGACGGTGAGCGTTCGTTCGATCGCCTCGATGTAGGCGTCCGTGCCATGGACGGCGAGCGAGAACCAGAACGGCAGCCCGCGAGCCCGGCGGGTGAGTTGGATCGCGAAGTCGGACGGGTTCCATTCGCCCTCGACGTTGACGGGGTCGAGATAGCTGGCGTGCTGGGTGTGGGCGGCGCGAGCCTGGATCGGGTCGCGGTAGATCAGCGCGCAGCAGTCAAACGGGGCGAACAGCCACTTGTGCGGGTCGACGATGTAGGAATCGGCGTGCTCGACGCCGGCGAAGAGGTCCCGGGCGCTAGGGGCGGCGAGCGCGGCGCCGCCATAGGCACCATCGACGTGCAGCCACCAGCCGGACTCCTGCGCGACCGCAGCGACGCCGGCGATGTCGTCGACGATGCCGAGATTGGTGGTGCCCGCGGTGGCAACGACGGCGAAGATGCCCTCGCGGACACTCTCGGGCAGCGAGTCCACCGTCTGCTGCAACGCACCGCCGACCATCCGGCCGCGTTCGTCGCCGGGTACCTCGACGGTGTCGACGTCCATGACGACGCGCAGCGCATGCTTCACCGACGAGTGGGTCTCTTCGGTGATGCACACCGCCCACCGCTGGGGCCGCCCGCCGCGCCGACGCACGGCCGATTCCCGGGCCGCGACGAGGGCCGACAGGTTGCCGATCGTGCCGCCCTGGACGAACACGCCGCCGGCCTCGGGAGGCAGGCCGGCGAGGTCGGCCAGCCAGCGCAGCGCCTGGTTCTCGGCGTAGACGGCGCCCGAGCCCTCGAGCCACGACCCCGCGTACATCGAGGTGGCGCCGACGAGCATGTCGAAGGCCGCCGCCGCCTTGGTCGGGGCGCTCGGGATGAAGGACAGGTAGCGGGGGTGGTCGACGGACAAGCAGGCCGGCCCCAGGACGTCGCGCCACAGCCGCAGGGCCTCGTCGGTCCCGATGCCCTTTGCCGTGACCGTCTGGCCGGCCGAGTCGCCCAGTTCCTCGGGGGTTGCGGGCCGGTCGAGCGGGGCTTGCAGGGCCAGCCGGCTCAGGCAGAACTCGGCCAGCGTGCGCGACATCCGCTCGTTCTCGACGGTGTAGGTGTGCACGGGCGATGAGACTACGACGCGGATGGGTCGGAGCCTGTGGCGGCGGTCTCGAACCTGTGAGGTTGCCCGGGAACGCCCTGTGCATCGTCGGCGTTTAGCTGGCGTACAGGTTTCTCTGGTTGTGTCGTCCTCGTAGAGCATGATGGTGGACGGACGCGAGGTGAGGGAATGACGGTCGATACCGCCGCTAATCCGACGTGGGTACCCCCCACGTGGGACGAAGTGGTGCGCGAGCATGCCGATCGGGTCTACCGCCTGGCCTATCGCCTCTCCGGCAACCGGGCCGACGCCGAGGACCTCACCCAGGAGACCTTCGTCCGCGTCTTCCGCTCGCTGGCCGAGTACACGCCGGGCACCTTCGAGGGCTGGCTGCACCGGATCACTACCAACCTGTTCCTCGACATGGTCCGGCGCCGGCAGCGGATCCGCTTCGACGCGCTGCCCGAGGACGCCGGTGACCGGCTCGCGGGCAGCGATCCCGGTCCGGAGCAGACCTACGACGAGATGCACCTCGATCCCGAGATCCAGGCGGCGCTCGACGACTTGCCCCCGGACTTCCGTGTCGCGGTCGTCCTCTGTGACCTCGAGCAGCTGTCCTACGAAGAGATCGCGGCCACGCTGGGCATCAAGGTCGGGACGGTGCGCTCGCGCATCCACCGCGGCCGGGTGCTGCTGCGTCAGGCCCTGGCCCACCGCGCGCCCGGACAGCGTCCCGCCGAGCCCGGCGCCGTACGCACGTCGGAGGCAATGTCGAGGTGAACCCCCAGCACTTGTCCGACGAGGCCGTGGCGGCGTTCGCCGACGGCGTCCTCGTCGGCCACGCGCGCGAGCGGGCGACCCGACACATCAACAGTTGCGGCGAATGCCGGCAGGCGGTCAGAGTGCAGCGCGAGGCCGTGCTGGCGTTACGCGCCGCCGTCGCTCCGGCCCTGCCGACCGCGCTCCTCGACCGGCTGCGCTCGGTCCCGCTGACCACGCCGATCAACGCGGTGCCCACCACGATCGATTCCGACGGCACCCCGATGCTGGCCACCTTCGCGCCGATGGCTGCGCTGGTACCGGTCGAGGGCGGCCGCACCACCCATCGCGCGCGACCGTTCGTTGCCGGCGCGGCCGTGATGGTCCTGGCCGGTGCGCTTGCGGCGAGCTCGGTCGCCCACGGGAGCGCCGCGCCCGCGGGCGGCACCGGCGGCTACGTCAACATCGTCGATCCCGGCCCTGGCCCTGGTGCCGGTCTGCCCGCCGTCACGGGCTTCCGTTTCGGGCGCCCCTGAGTCCGCTGCCCCCGCGCTGGAGCGCCTCGGGCAGACTCGGAAGCGTGCTAGGACGCCAGCGATGAGGAGTGCCGCGTGACCGACGACCAGGGCCGGCACAGCGCCGACCCGAGCGCGGACACCGGGCACCGGGCCGACCCGAGCGCGGACACCGACTTCGCCCGCCCGCCCGGCGTCGAGGGACCTTTCGCCGCGCGCATCGAGCCGCCGCGCTACAGCCCGCCACCGCCGATGGTCTCGCCGCAGGAGCAAGCGGTGTTCGGCCGCCCGGATGCGAGCTCTGCCTTCGCGCCGGCACCGGGCGAGCGGATCCCGCCCCGGCCGGCCGAGCACGCCCCGGTGCCGCGGATGTTCGCCGAAGCCTTTGGCGCGCCACCGGAGGCCCAACAGGGCTTCGCGCCGCAGCCGGGTACCCGGATCCAGCCCTCGGGCGCTGCACCCCAGTCGCCCTGGTGGAAACCCGACGCCGTCCGCGATCCGTGGCGTGATCCCTCGTCGAATTACTGGCTCGGCCGCGGTGCGATCTTCACCGGCGGCCGGCCCGAGCAGGTGGACCCCGACGCGGACTCCGAGGCGGTGGAAGACCTCGCGATTCCCGACGACGACGCCGGCCAGGACGAGGACCTCGAGAAGCCAGACAACGTCCGGCGTGGCCGGTTCGGCGTCTCGACACTGATCTTCAGCCTGCTCGTCGCCCTCGTCGCCGGCCTCATCGGCGGCGGCGCCGGCTGGTGGCTGACCGGCCACATTCACGACGCGCTGCACCGCCCGGACGTCTCGATCGCTCAGGTCGAGACTCCGGTGAAGCGCGACCCGACGTCAGTTGCGGGCATCGCCAAGCGGGTGGGCCCGGCTGTGGTGTCCATAGCGGTGCAGACCCCGGACGAGTTCGCGATCGGTTCCGGCGTCGTCATCGACCGGTACGGCGACGTGCTGACGAACAACCACGTGGTCGCCGCCGCGGCCCAGACCAAGGGTTCGTCCATCGTGGTGACATTCAGCAACGACGCCACCGCGAAGGCCAAGATCGTCGGCCAGGACCCGGCCAGCGACCTCGCCGTCCTCAAGGTGCCCAACGACCAGCTGACGGTCGCCACGCTCGGCAACTCCGACACGATGGCGGTCGGTGACCCGGTGATCGCCATCGGATCTCCGCTGGGACTGCAGGGCACGGTCACCGCCGGCATCGTCTCGGCGCTGCACCGGCCGGTCCAGGAGACCAACGACGACGGCTCGCCCGGCGCCTACCTCGACGCCATCCAGACCGATGCCCCGATCAACCCGGGAAACTCCGGCGGCGCGCTCGTCAACTCGAGCGGTGCGGTGATCGGCATCAACTCGGCGGCGTCGTTGGGAAGCTCGCAGGGGTCGATCTCGGGCATCGGGTACGCGATCCCGATCAACTACGCCCGCCGCATCGCGCTCGAACTCATCCACACCGGCAAGGCCACACACGCGACGATCGGGGCAACCGGCTCGACGGCGCTGTCCGGGCTGCGGGCCGGCGCCTACCTCAAGCAGATATCGCCGGGCGGGCCCGCGGACAAGGCCGGGCTTTCGCCCGGCGATGTCGTCATCGCCGCGGACGGCAAGGTCGTGCAGACCTTCGGCCAGCTGGTCGTGATCGTCCAGGAACACCGGCCAGGGGACCAGATCAGCCTCACGTACTACCGTAAGAACACGTCGACCAAGGTGACGACGACGGTGAAGCTCGGTTAGGTGGCAGCTGGTGTTCAACATCGGGCCTATGGAGGTCGTGGTACTGGCCATCGTGGGCCTGATCGTTCTCGGCCCCGATCGCCTGCCCGGCCTCACTCGCGACGCCGCCCGGTTGATCCGCTCGTTGCGCGACATGGCCACCGGAGCCCGTCAACAGCTGCGCGACGAACTCGGCCCGGAGTTCGCCGACGTCGATCTGCGCACACTGAATCCGCGCACGGCGGTGCAGCGCGCCATCTTCGGTGACGAAATCAACCTGAGCAAGCTGAACCCGCGCACCGCGATGCGCGATGCGATCTTGGGCGACGAGGACCTCAGGGCCGCCGATCCGCGCGCCTCGGTGCGCGAAGCGGCCGACGTGATCCGCGATCCAGCGGCGCGAGTGAACCTGGACAAGTCGGCAGGCGCCTCGTCGGGCCCCGAGAAACGCGTGAGCGCGGAGAAGCGAGCCGACCGGCCTCGGCCGTCACCGCGTCCCCGTCAGGCTCCGTCCACGCCCTACGACAACGACGCCACCTAGCGGATCGGGCTCAGCCCCAGGGACCGGCCGACGAGGCTCTGCTGACGGGCGGCCAGTGCGTCGGCCACGCCGCGGAGGGCAACGGCGGCCGATGAGTCCGGAGCGGTGATCACCACGGGCGTCCCACTGTCGCCGCCCTCGCGCACCGTCTGGTCGATCGGGATCTGACCGAGCAGTGGCACGCGGGTGCCAGTGGACGCGGCGAGCGAGTCGGCCACGGCCTGGCCGCCACCGCTGCCGAACAGCTCCATCCGGCTGCCGTCCGGCATGTCCAGCCAGCTCATGTTCTCGACGACGCCCACGATCTGCTGGTGGGTCTGCAGGGCGATCGACCCGGCCCGCTCGGCCACCTCCCGGGCCGCGAGCTGGGGGGTGGTGACGACGAGCAGCTCGGCGCTGGGAACGAGTTGCGCGACCGAGATCGCGATGTCGCCGGTGCCGGGCGGCAGGTCCATGAGCAGCACGTCGAGATCGCCCCAGAAGACGTCGGCGAGAAACTGCTGCAGGGCGCGGTGCAGCATCGGCCCGCGCCACACGACGGCGGTGTTGCCCGGGGTGAACATGCCGATCGAGATGACCTTCACGTCATGCGCGACGGGCGGCATGATCATCTGGTCGACCTGGGTGGGCTTGCCCGTGACGCCGAGCATGCGCGGCACCGAGAAGCCGTAGATGTCGGCGTCGAGCACCCCCACGGCGAGGCCCTTCGCGGCCAGCGCGGCCGCGACATTCACCGTCACCGACGACTTGCCGACGCCGCCCTTGCCCGAGGCCACCGCGTAGACCCGGGTGCGTGATCCGGGCTGCGCGAATGGGATCTCGTTCGCCGGTCCGTCGCCGCGCAGCATCGTCCGCAAGTCACCACGTTGGGCGTCGGTCATCACGCCGAGCTTCACCTCGACCGCGCTGACGCCTTCGACGCGCGACACCGCCTCGGTGACACCCCGCGTCAACTCGGCCTTCATCGGGCAGCCGGGGACGGTGAGCAACACGTCGACCGTCACCGCGCCGCCGGGCGTGACGGTGACGGCCTGCACCATCCCGAGCTCGGTGATCGGCTTGCGGATCTCCGGGTCGTTGACCGTGGCCAGGGCCGCGCGAATGGTGGTCTCGAGGGGTAGGGGCACGGTCCCGATGGTACGTAGGATCGGGCGTCGTGACGCCCACGCCCCCCGCCGTGCCGCGTCCGTCGGACTGGCGGATCGGGATCTGGCGGTCTTTCCTGCACGCGCACGCGAACGTCTTGCGCGAACTCGAGCGCGAACTGTCCGACACCGGCTTGCCTCTGAGCTGGTACGACGTGCTGCTGCAACTCGCCGAAGCGCCCGGACACCGGCTGCGGATGGCTGAACTCGCCGACCGCGTGCTGCTGTCGCGCTCCGGATTGACGCGCCTCATCGATCGCTTGCAGGCCGAGGGCTTCGTGCGGCGGGAGCCTGCACCCGGTGATGCCCGCGGCACGTTCACGGTGCTGACGAAGCCAGGCATCGAGGCGCTGCGCAAGGCGGCTCCGGTGCACCTGGCTGGGATCCGGGACCACTGGCTGGCGCACTACTCCGACGATGAGTTGCGGGTCCTGGGTGGGCTGTTGGAGCGACTGGCTCCGCGGTGAGCAACGCTGCTACCCGCTCGGGGGTCGTGCGCGACTCGCTGGGCGTCGGAATCGCTGTGGGCGCGTACGGGTTCGCCTTCGGCGCGTCCTCGGTCGCGGCCGGGCTGACGGTTGCCCAGAGCAGCCTGCTGTCGTTGCTGGCGTTCACCGGCGGGACGCAGTTCGCCGTGGTCGGCGTGGTGGCCGGTGGCGGAGGCATGGCCGCCGCCCTGGCGAGCGGGCTACTGCTTGGCGCGCGCAACACGCTCTACGCGATGCGGCTGTCTCCGCTGCTGCGGGTTCGTGGAGTGCGCCGGTTGCTCGCTGCACTCGGAACGATCGACGAGTCCACGGCGATGGCGGTCGCGCAGCCTTCACCGCCGTTGGCGCGGGTCGCGTTCTGGTGGACGTTTGGCGGGGTCTTCGTGTTCTGGAACCTCACGACGCTGCTCGGCGCGCTGGTGGGGTCGTTGGTCGATCCGGCGACGATCGGACTGGACGCGGTCGTGCCCGCCGCGTTCCTGGCCCTGCTCGCGCCCCGGCTACGCGCCGGGGTGACCGAGGTCCGGGTGGCCGTGGCCGGTGCGGTGATCGCGGCGGCGCTCATCCCGTTCACCCCGCCCGGCGTGCCGGTATTGACGGCGTGTGCGGCCCTGCTGCTTGCGGGACGGGTGCGCGCGTCGTGAACGAGTGGGTCTTGGTGATTGCGACGATCGTCGGCTGCTACCTGCTCAAGCTGGCGGGCTATCTGATACCGGCGCGGGTGCTCGAGCGGTCGCACGTGCGCAGGGTGGTTGAGCTGCTGCCGGTGGCGCTGCTGGCTGCCTTGGTCGTCGTGGAAGCGATTGGGGCGGGGCGGCGGATCGAGCTGGACGGGGCACGGTTGGCGGGGTTCGGGGTGGGCGCCGTCGCAGTGTGGCGGCGGGCGCCGTTCCTGGTCGTTGTGGTGGCGGCGGCGGTGGTGGCTGCTGTCGTTCGGGCTGTCTATGGGTGAAAGCGCGTGCCGATGAGGAGTTTGCGTTCGACCCCGCCGCCAGCTGAGCCGGCGATCCCGGCGGGCCAGCGCGACTCGGTCAGACGTCCAGGTCGTCCTTGGCCGCCTCGCGATCGAACTCCCTCTCGCGATTGCTCTCGCGCACCGATTCGGCGCGGGCGAGCTCGGAGCGCAGGAAGTCGCGGGTCGCGACCTCGCCCAGCGCCATCCGCACCGACGCGATCTCACGCGCCAGGTAGTCGAGGTCCGCCTTCGACTGGCGCGCCTCCTCACGGTCGGCCTCGAGGTTGACGCGATCGCGGTCGTCCTGCCGGTTCTGTGCGAGCAGGATCAGCGGCGCGGCGTAGGCGGCCTGCAGGGACAGGATCAAGGTCAGGAACGTGAAGGTGTACGGGTCGAAGTGCAGGATCCCCGGAATCGTGTTGACCAGGACCCAGAGCAGGATGAACACCGACTGGTAGACGAGATAGCGCCCCGTCCCCAGGAAGCGGGCGATGCGCTCGGTCGAGCGTCCGAACGCCTCGGCGTCGTAGCGGAAACGCGGGCCGCGCCGGTCGTCACGGGGCTGGTCGAGGCGAGCCCGCGCGTCAGCCATCGGTCCCAGCCCGCTCGGCGTCCAGGACTCGGTCGAGCTCCGGGTCGCGGTCGGTGTCCCGCCAGCCTTCGGGCAGCAGGTGGTCGAGCACGTCGTCCACCGAGACGGCGCCGAGCAGCCGGTCGTGGTCGTCGACGATCGGCACCGCGACCAGGTTGTAAGTGGCGAGGTGCCGGGTGACGACGCCGATCGGAGCATCCGGACGCAGCGCCTCGGGGGTCTTCTCGCAGACTCCGCTGACGAGCGCCGACGGCGGCTCGCGCAGCAGCCGCTGGATGTGCGCCGTGCCGAGGAAGCGACCGGTCGGCGTGCCCTGGGGCGGCCGCACGACATAGACCTGCGCGGCAATCGCAGGCGACAGCTCGGGATTGCGCACCCGGGCCAGGGCTTCGGCGACCGTCGCGTCCGGCAGCATGATCACCGGCTCGGACGTCATCAGACCGCCGGCGGTGTATTCGGCATAGGTCATCAGCCGACGCAGTGGCGCCGCCTCCTCGGGCTCCATCAACTCGAGCAGCCGCTCCTGGTCGGCCGCCGGCATTTCACCGAGCAGGTCGGCGGCGTCGTCGTCGTCCATCGCCTCGAGAACGTCGGCCGCCCGCTCATCGGCGAGCTGGCGCAGCAGTTCCACCTGGTCGTCCTCGGGCATCTCCTGCAGCACGTCGGCCAGCCGCTCGTCGTCGAGCGCGGTCGCAACTTCGATGCGGCGCTTGTCGGTCATGTCCTGCAGCGCGGTCGCGACGTCCGCCGCGCGCAGATCCGACAGCATGGCCAGCACGGCATCGGTGCCCTGACGCGACTCGGTGAGGGCCAGCCCGTCGACCTCGTTCCATTCCACCTGGAACAGCTCGCCGCGACGGCGCGTCAGCCGCGCGCCCTGCGTGCGCACCGCCAGTCGGGAGATCACCCAGTCCCGAGCGCGGTTCATCTCCATGCCCGCGTCGACGATGCTTGCGCTCTGCCCGCTCTCGCGGATCGTGACCGTCCGATCGAGCAGCTCGGTGATAACGAGGACCTCGTTGGTGCGCCGTTCGAACCGCTTCATGTTGATCGTTCCGGATGACAGGACGACCTGAGCCGGCTCGATCCGGGTGACGCGCCCCATCGGGACGAAGATCCGATGCCGCTGGGCCAGCTCGATGACCAGGCCGATGACGCGCGGCGGCTGCCGGTCGACGCGCAGCATCGTGACCGCGTCGCGGACCTTCCCCAACTGGTCACCGTGCGGGTCGAAGACGTCGATACCGGCGAGGCGGGCCAGGAAGACCCGCGTCCCGGTACTCATGCTCCGAGGCCGTCGAACGTCACGTCAGCAGGTTAGTCGTCGCGCCGAGCCGGCCGGTGGAAGCGAGGGTTCGGCGCGACCGACGTTGCTCAGCCTGAGCGCGTCAGGTCCGCCTGGATGAAGCAATGAGCGCTTGCCTGATAGAGGAACAGGTGGATGAGCAGCGTCTTGCCGGAGCGTTTCACCGTGACGTCGGCGGACATCTGGCCGCCCGCGCCTGAGTCGTACTGCAGTACGAATTCCGAGTTGGCGTTCTGCTGCGCTGGTTGCGTGAATTCGATCGGCCCGAGTCCCGCCGCCAGGTTCGGATGGCTGGTACCGGCGTAGGCGAGGAAGGCGTGTGCGCCCGGAGCGCTGAGGTTGTAGGACCCGACCACGTCGTAGTCCGCGCTTGCATCCGTGTCGAGGATGTACAGACCGGACTGGGACCCGACCTGCGTCGCGCTGCAGACGGCGTGGATGGTCAGGCCCATCCCGGTGATTGGTAGGTCGGCGAAATCCGTGGTCGACGTGCTGGAGGCCGCGTGAATCGAGAGCGCACCCGGCCCAGCCGGGCCGGTCGGGCCGACTGACCCGCGCGGGCCCGTCGAGCCGGTGTAGCCGCGCGGACCGCGCGGACCCGTCCGATTCATCGCGATCCTTGTGTAGCCGGTTGCGCACCTGCCGGTCGACGACAGCAGACGCAGCGTCCCGTGAGAGTTGGTACACGCGTAGACGACCGACGGGGTAGTCGTCGTCGCGGCGTACGTGATTCCCGTGGCCGCCGCGGCAACAGCCGTCGCCGCCAATGCGGTGACCGTGATGCGCGCAGCGCGTGACATGGACATGGTGCCTCCTTGGGTGATGACGAAAAGCGCCAGACTAGGCAGCGGGCGGGGGTCGCGGAATGTCCAAAGGGGCACTTCCGCCGGGGGTGCGCGACGTGTGAATCCCCCGACAGCAGGTTGGCGCGCGAGCGACCGGGTGGGCATGCTCGCCTCGTGACCGAAACTCTGCGCCCCCGCCGCTCCTGTCTCGCCGTCCCCGGCAGCAATCCGCGCTTTCTCGAGAAGGCGAAGGGGCTTGCCGCCGACCAGGTCTTCCTCGATCTCGAGGATGCCTGCGCCCCGCTGGTGAAGCCGGAGGCGCGCAAGAACATCGTCGCGGCGCTCAACGAGGGCGGGTGGGGCGACAAGATCCGCGTCGTTCGGGTCAACGACTGGACCACGCACTGGACGTACCGCGACGTCGTCGAGGTCGTCGAGGGCGCCGGCCCGAACCTCGACTGCATCATGCTGCCGAAGGTGCAGTCCGCCGATCAGGTCGTCGCGCTCGACATCCTGCTCACTCAGATCGAGAAGACGATGGGCTTCGAGGTCGGCAAGATCGGTATCGAGGCCCAGATCGAGAACGCCCAGGGGCTGATCGCCGTCGACGCGATCGCCAAGGCCAGCCCCCGGGTCGAGACGATCATCTTCGGGCCGGCCGACTTCATGGCCAGCATCAACATGAAGTCGCTCGTCGTCGGCGAGCAGCCACCCGGATACGACGTCGGCGACGCGTACCACCACATCCTCATGTCGATCCTCATGGCGGCCCGCGCCAACAACAAGCAGGCCATCGACGGCCCGTACCTGCAGATCCGCGACGCCGAGGGCTTCCGCCGCGTCGCGTCGCGCAGCGCCGCGCTCGGCTTCGACGGCAAGTGGGTGCTGCACCCGGACCAGGTCGGCATTGCCAACGAGGTCTACGCGCCCTCGCAGGAGGACTACGACCACGCCGAGCTGATCCTGGACGCGTACGAGTACTACACGTCCGAGGCGGGCGGAGCGAAGGGCTCGGCCATGCTCGGCGACGAGATGATCGACGAGGCATCGCGCAAGATGGCGCTGGTCATCTCGGCCAAGGGCCGGGCGGCGGGCATGGAGCGCACCTCGACGTTCGAACCCCCCGAGAACTGAGCCGCGCTTTGCACCTTTCAGCTCCCCGGATCGGGCGTTCCAGGGGCGCTGAAAGGTGCAAAGCGGGGATGGAGATCAGGCGGTGGAGGCCAGCGGCTCGGTCGGCGACTCCATGTGCTCGCCGACGAGGTAGCGGAAGGACGCGCCGGCGATGATCGCGCCGACGATCGGCGCCACGAAGAACACCCATAGTTGGCCCAGCGCCCAGCCGTGCTGGATGATCGCCGGGCCCGTCGACCGGGCCGGGTTCACCGAGGTGTTGGACACCGGGATCGACACCAGATGGATGATCATCAGCGTGAACCCGATGGCGATCCCCGCGAAGCCCGCCGGAGCGCGGACGTCGGTGGAGCCGATGATCACGTACAGGAAGATCGCCGTCAGCACGATCTCGACCAGGATGACCGCGGTCAGGTTGTAATGCGCGGGGGAGTGATCGGCGAACCCGTTGGAGGCGAAGCCGGAGTCCTTGGCCGAGAACCCGTCCTGCCCCGCGGCGACGCCGAGCAGGACCAGCGCCGCGACGGTCGCGGCGACGAGCTGGGTGATGACGTAGGCGACGACATCGGCCCACGGAAACCTCTTGGCGACCGCGAGGCCGATCGTGACAGCCGGGTTGAAGTGCCCGCCCGAGATCGGACCCACCGCGTAGACCATCACCATGACGGCGACGCCGAATGCGAACGCGACGCCGAGGAAATCGATGCCGTTGTTGCCGGCGTCGAGGATCGCGGCCCCGCACCCGACGAAGACCAGGACGAACGTGCCGAGGAATTCCGCGCTCAACCTGCGTGCGAGCGATTCGTTCATGGCCGACCTCCGGTGTCTGCTGACCGCCGATGATCAGGGTGACCGGTGCCACGGCCGAGGGGGTGGAGGCTCGCCCGGGCCGGGATCGCGGGTTATCGAACCGGTCACACCGCGCGCAGAAATTTCGACTCGGCCCCGCTCGTCGTGGCGTAATCAGGGCTCACGTCTCCCGGAAGGACCACCGTGCCCCGTCCGCCTGCGCTCGACAGCCTCACGAAGACCGCCGCGCACGCCGCGGGCAACGCGTGGTCGCACTACCTCGGCGGCGGCGTCGAGCCGCACGTGCAGACGCCATCGCGGATCGTGCATGACGAGCCGCACGCCCGGCTGCGGCGATACGACGGGCTCGACGTCGGCGGGGACCCGATCCTGCTCGTCCCGCCGCTGGCGGTCCACGTCACCTGCTTCGACCTGCGCGAGAACCAGAGCCTCGCCGCGTTCCTCGCCGCCACCGGGCGTCCCGTGTACGTCGTGGACTTCGGCGAGATCACGTTCGCCGACCGGACGATGGGCTTCGAGGACTGGATCGACGTGATCCTGCCGACGACGCTGCGCCGGGTGTCGGCCCGGCATGGCGGCCGGCCGGTGGACGTCGTCACCTGGAGCCTCGGCGGCACGCTCACGCTCCTCACTGCCGCGTCGCACGACGACCTGCCGCTGCGCGGCATCGCTGCCGTCGCCACGCCGATCGACTACAGCCGGATCCCGTACCTGGCACCGCTGCGGGCGCTCGGTCGGGTCACGGGTGGGCGAGTGCTGTCGACCGCCTTCCGCGCCGCCGGTGGGCTGCCGGCCTGGGCGGTGCGGGCGAGCTTCAAGGCCACGGCGTTGCAGCGTGAGATCACCAAGCCGTGGTTCGTGCTGCGCAATCTGCGCGACGTCGACACCCTGGGCCGGATGGAAGCGGTGGACCGGTTCATCGGCCTCATGCCCGGGTACCCGGGCAGGCTGTACGGCCAGCTCTACCATCACGTCGTGCAGGGCAACGAGCTGAACGATGGTCACCTCGTGCTGGGGCCGGACCGCGTCGTCCAACTCGCCGACGTCGAACAGGACGTGCTCATCGTCGCCGGCACCACCGACGTGATCGCTCCGGTGGGCTGCGTCCAGCGCGCGTGCGACGTCCTCACCGGGGCGCGCTCGATCCGCTTCGAGACCGCACCCGGAAGCCACCTCGGCGTACTCACCGGACCGGACGCGCGTGACACCACGTGGGAGCACATCGCGGAGTTCCTGGCGAAGGTCGCCGTCAGCTGAGGCAGGACGCCACCGCGTCGACGAGCGCGACTGACCGCGGATCGGCCGGCACGCCCGGACCCATCTGGTTGACGGTGTAGCCGAACGCGAAGCCGAGCCGGGTGTTCGCGAATCCGACGCAGCCACCGAGTCCGTAGTGCCCGAACGAGCCGGCGCCCGCCATCGGGCGGTACGGGAACGGCAACTGGAACCCGAGCGCGTACCGGGTCTCGTAGCCGGCGACCGCGTCCACGCCGTGGGCCTGCGACGTGGTGGCCGCGGCGAGCGTCTCCGGCTCCAGGAGGCGCACGCCGTCCACCTCGCCGAGGCAGGCCGCGTACATCCGGGCCAGCGCGTGCGCGGTGCCTATGCCGTTGGCGGCCGGCAGTTCGGCCGACCACAACCGCGGGTCGTTCAGCGCGCCGAGCAGACCGACGTGCACGAAGAAGGCGCGATGGGCCAGGCTCGTCGGATCGATCAGCCGGGCGGTCAACGCGTCCGGCGGTGTTCCGGGCGGCGGAGGCGGCGCCGGGTTCAACGGACTCACCCGGCGGTGCTCGGCCTCGGGCAATCCGACGCGGAGCTCGAGGCCCAGCGGTCGGGCGACCTCGGCCGCGAGGATCGCTCCCGGCGACCGGCCGGTGATGCGGGCGAGCACCTCGCCGATCAGCCAGCCGTAGGTGAGCGCGTGGTAGCCGTGGTCGGTGCCGGGTTCCCAGGTGGGCGTGGTGTGGGCCAGCGCCCGGACGACCGGGTCCCAGGCGATGACGTCCTCGAGCGAGGTGTCGCCCTCGACGACGGGCAA
Organism: Pseudonocardiales bacterium; assembly: GCA_032160665.1. GTDB lineage: Bacteria > Actinomycetota > Actinomycetes > Mycobacteriales > Jatrophihabitantaceae > Jatrophihabitans. The sequence continues at coordinate 3,868 of JAVHVH010000069.1, read as the reverse complement.
CCCGGCCCGGTGGCTGAGCAGCCACCGCACCGGAAGGTCGGCCTTGCCGGCCGCCGCAAACTCCGGCCAGTAGTACGCGACCGGCGCATCCAGATCGAGCTCGCCGCGTTGCACGAGACGATGCGCGCAGATGGCCATCGCGCCCTTGGTGGCCGAGGCGACCATTTGCAGGGTCTGCGGACCGTACGGCTCGGCGCCGTCGCGGGTCGTCGTCCCGCCCCACAGGTCGACCACCGGACGTCCCTCGCGGTACACGCAACAGGCCGCACCCACCTCGCCGCGCGACGCGAAGTTCGCCGCGAACGCTTCCTGTACCGCTTCGTATCCGGGCTCGACCCGGCCGCCGATCTGCACGGCGCGATCCTGGCACCGGACCGGCTGAGAGTCATCTCACCGGCCGTTGTTTGGGCGTCCGAGTATCCGGCGAGGGATACTTTCGCGAAACCGCCAAGACACGCGCCGTCAACGCCGCACGTGCCCACCGTGGAGGATTCTGCGCATGGCCCGCCTCGCCCAGACTGCCGGATTGAGTGATGTTCAGACCGAGATCTTGTCGGCGGTGAAGACGTTCGTGGACAAGGAGATCCTTCCGTACGCCACCGAGCTCGAGCACAAGGACGAGTTCCCGGAGGCGATCGTCGAGGGCATGAAAGAGATGGGCCTGTTCGGTCTGATGATCGACGAACAGTACGGCGGGCTCGGGGAGTCGCTGCTCACCTACGCACTCGTGGTCGAGCAGATCGCGCGCGGTTGGATGTCGATCTCTGGCGTGATCAACACGCATTTCATCGTCGCCTACATGCTGGCCCAGCACGGCACCGAGGAGCAGAAGGCGCGGTTGCTGCCGAAGATGGCGAGCGGTGAGGTGCGGGGTGCGTTCTCGATGAGCGAGCCGGAGTGCGGTTCGGACGTCGCCGCGATCAAGTCCCGCGCGGTGAAGGAGGGCGACGAGTTCGTGCTCAACGGCCAGAAGATGTGGCTCACGAACGGCGCCCGGGCCGGTGTCGTCGCCACGCTGGTCAAGGAAGACCTCGGCGCGGAGTCCGTGTACCGGAACATGACCACGTTCCTGATCGAGAAGGATCCGGGCTTCGGTGAGACCCGTCCCGGGCTGACGATTCCCGGCAAGATCGAGAAGATGGGCTACAAGGGCGTCGAGACCACGGAGATGGTCCTCGACGGGGTCCGGGTCCCGGCCGACGCGGTCCTGGGCGGCCAGGAAGGTCGCGGCCGCGGTTTCTATCAGATGATGGACGGCGTCGAGGTCGGCCGCGTCAACGTCGCCGCCCGCGCCTGCGGCATCTCGATCCGCGCGTTCGAGCTGGCGGTCCAGTACGCCCAGCAGCGCAAGACGTTCGGCAAGCAGATCGCCGAGCACCAGGCGATCGCGTTCAAGCTGGCCGAGATGGCCACCAAGGTCGAGGCCGCGCACCTGCTGATGGTCAACGCCGCCCGCCTCAAGGACGCCGGCGAGCGCAACGACGTCGAGGCCGGGATGGCCAAGCTGCTCGCCTCCGAGTACTGCGCCGAGGTCACCCAGGACTCGTTCCGCATCCACGGCGGCTACGGCTACTCCAAGGAATACGAGATCGAACGACTCATGCGCGAAGCGCCGTTCCTGCTCATCGGCGAAGGCACCTCCGAGATCCAGAAGACCATCATCAGCCGCGGCCTGCTCAAGGAGTACAAGCTCGCCCAGTAGGTCCAGATGATCTACGCTCTCGGCAGCCTGATCCGTCCGGGAGGAAATGTGTTTCGCGGCGTTCTGATCGGCTGCGCCTTGGTGCTGGCCGGTGCGGCGTCGGTTGCCGTCGGCCCGTCGATCGCCGCCGCCTCGACGCGCGACGTCACCCGGCTGGGCGCAGGGCAGTCCCTGATCGCCGGCACGTCGGCGTACTTCATCCAGTCTCGTGACAGGCGCTTCGCAGCGAAGGTCTCGCCCTTCTACATGATGCTCGGCGAGGATGAACTGACCCAGTCGTCGTACGCCGGGGCGACCACCTGGTCGGTGTCCGACCCGAACTCCCCGGTCAGGCTGCGTGGCGACCGCACCAGGTTGACCATGCAGGGCAACGGCAACCTCGTGCTGCGCACCGGCGGCGGCACCGTCTTCTGGCAGACGCACACCGCAGGCACCGGCACGCACAACGAGTTCGTCGTGACCAACAGCGGCAACATGGAGGTTCGCACCTCCGCGGGCAAGGTGGTGTGGATGTCGCACACCACCCCGGTCCTGCTCACCGCAGGCAAGTCCTTCCGCACCGGCCAGCGCTGGATCTACCGCGGCACCGTCGGCAGCCGCTGGGCCACGTCGATGACGATCTCGTCGGCGGGCAACTTCCTGCTGCAGGATCACGGAGTTGCCACGTGGACGCGTGGGCACTCGGTGAAGGGCTCGTATGTGCTCATGCGCCCCGGCGGAAACCTGGTGCTCTACACACCGAGCGGCAACACACTGTGGCAGACCCATACCGGTGGGCACACCGGCGCGTGGCTCGAGCTGACCTCGTGCGGCTTCCAGATCGACTGGCGCTCGAACGCAGGCAAGTACTACACGCTCTACCGAGCGAAGGCATCATCGCGTTGTTGAGCGCCGGAGCCGACGCGGCCGGTGCGGTCGGGTAGAACGAGCGGGTGAGCAAACCCCTCGTCCCGGTCCTGGAGATCGGCGGGACGCACGTCAGCGCCGCCCTGGTCGATCCGTCCACATGGCAGGTTGGCGCGACGACGCGGTACTCGCTCGACGCCGACGCGCCGGCGCACGTCCTGTTCGATCGCTTCGCCCGCGCTGGTCGGTCCGTGTCGGCGCCCGCCGGTGCCATGTGGGGCGTCGCCATGCCGGACCCGTTCGACTACCAGCGCGGGATCGGGCAGTTCGAGGGCGTCGGCAAGTTCACCGCGCTGCGCGGCGTCGACGTAGGGGATGCGCTGCGGACGCGGCTGCGCGCCCGGGTCGCGTTTCTCAACGACGCGGACGCTTTCGTGCTGGGCGAATGGGCGGCCGGTGCCGCGAAAGGAGCCAGCCGGTGCGTCGGCATCACGCTCGGCACTGGAGTCGGGTCGGGCTGGCTCGTCGGCGGCGTCATCACCGATCCCGGCTACCCGCCCGGCGGGCGCATCCACCGGTTGTCGGTGGGTGGGCAGCCGCTCGAGGACACCGTGTCGCGGCGGGCGATCCGGCGGGCCTTCGCCGCGGCCGGGGGCGACCGGGACGCTGACGTCCGCGAGATCGCCGAGCTGGCCCGCGCCGGAGATCGCACCGCGCGTCACGTCCTGGACCACGCATTCGTGACCTTGGGCCGGCTGTTGGGTTCGTGCCTGTCCGGCTTCCGCGCGGAGGTGCTCGTGATCGGTGGGTCGATGGCGGCGTCGTGGGATCTCTTCGAGCCGGCGTTCCGGGCCGGAGCCGAGGGCTCGGGCCTGCCGCAGATCCGGCTGGCCCTCGACTCGGACGCCGCCCCCCTGATCGGTGCGGCCGTGCACGCCGTGCGGTCGAGCGCGGGCTAGTGCTCGCCCTTCCCGTGCTTCTTCTTGTCGTGCGGCGGCGCGGGCGCAGGGGCGGGAGCCTTGGTCGTCGTGCGGGGGTGCGTCGCGTGCGCGGGGGACGTGGTCGCGGCGACCCGGCTGGCCGCGGCGGCGGCTTGCGTGATGTCGGCGGCCAGCGGAGTCATGGCGGCTCTGACCCTGGCCAGCGTGTTGTCCGCGAGTGTGCCGGCGGCGTGCGCTGCGGCCACGTCCAGTTGCAGCGTGCGCAGCGCCGAACGGGCGTCGGCGAAGTTTCCGGCGGCGGCCGCGGCGGCGAGGTCGCGGACGTCGAGGCGCAGTTGAGGTAGCGCGGCGTCGCCCCCGGTCAGCGTCGCCTCGAGGG